>DASTQL010000087.1:0-65734 GCA_035761805.1 Jiangellales bacterium
GTCGACCCCGGCCGGTCTGGGCCGGGTCGACGACGTACGGAGGCCTGGTCAGGCGTTGGGGCGCTTGCCGTGGTTGGCCTTCTTGCGCTTGCGTGCCTTGCGCTTGCGGGACCTTCTCGCCAAGGGGACTCCTTCGTCGTCAGGGTCACATGCGCGCCGCGGTCCGCGGCGCGCCGCGGTCGATTGTCTCACTGATCGGTGGTACGGCCGCTGGCCGGAGCATCGCGGTGGCCAGCAGGAGCCCCAGCCCGGCCGCCAGGAGGACCCCGCCGGGGGACACCGACTCGGGTCGCGGCGGGAACGCGACCGGGACCCACGCGCCCAGCCAGTGGTTGTCCCACACCCGGCCCACGCCGTCGAGGACGACCCCGGCCACCACCAGGGCCACGCCGTGCACGCCTCGGTTGACCCAGCCGAAGACCGCGAGGAAGCCGATCGCGACCCCGGTGAGTGCCGGGAGCAGCGGCTCCCAGACGGCCGCACCGAGCACGCCGATCACCCGGGCCACGAGCGCGTTGCCGAGCAGCCTGGCCCGCTGGAGCCGCAGCCGGGTCACGTGCGATAGCCGCCCGCCCATGGCGTACCCGACGGTCAGACCGCCGACCAGCGCGATGAGGACGAGCGTCACGGCTCCATGGTCGCCCGGTGTGGCGCGTCCGAGAGGTTGCCACGCCACGGGATCCACCCCGGACGCCGCCCGGACGTGGTGGAATGCGCCCCGACGCGTCCTCGGGAGGTCGGGAGCGAGCGTGGTGGAGCATGAGCGCGCCGGGATGGTGGGCCACAGCGCCGAGGTCTCGCACCTCGTCGGCGATGAGGACACCGCGGTGGTCGTCGGCTCCGGTGACGTCCCGGTGCTGGCGACCCCGCGGCTGGTCGCGCTCGCCGAGGCGGCGACCGTCGCGGCCGTGGCCGGGACCCTTCGCCCGGAGCAGACCACCGTGGGGACGCGGGTCGAGCTGGAGCACCTGGCCCCGACCCCGGTCGGCACCCGAGTGGGTGTCCGGGCGGTGCTGGTGTCGGTGGACGAACGGTTGCTGCGCTTCGAGGTGTCGGCCGAGCACCCCGACGGCCGGCAGGTGGCGCGTGGACACGTGACGCGCGTCGTCGTCGACCGGGCGCGCTTCCTCGCCCGTACGGGGGGTCAGGAGGGCCCGGGACCGAGCTCGAGGACGTAGGCGCGCAGGTGCACACCGGGCAGCGGCTCCCAATCGCGGTCGGCGGCGCGGCGGAAGCCGAGCCCCTGGTAGAGCGTGTGGGCCGCCGTCATCGTCGCGAGCGACGAGATGACCACCGCACGCGCACCTGCCGCACGGGCCCGGTCCAGGCAGGCCAGCACCAGGGCGCGGCCGGCTCCGCGCCGACGCCCGGTGGGAGCCACCGCCAGCATCCGGAACTCCGCCTCGCCCGGTCCGGCCAGCTCCGCGAGGGACGTGCCGGGCAGGCAGAAGGTCACGGTACCGAGCAGCTCGCCCCCGTCGTCGACGGCGACGAGCAGTTCGGCCTCGGTGGCGCGCCGACCGGCGTCCCGGAGCTCAGCAGAGTAGGCGGCGGCGTCCGGGTCGGCTCGGAGCAGGTCGTCGGCGAGGTAGGCCCTCAGGGTCAGCTCGCCGACGGCGTCGTACTCGGAGGCGGTCGCCGTGCGGACGACGGGCTGGTCGGGCACGTCGCGCAGGCTACTGCCGCTCGTTCAGCGGAGGACGGCGTACGGGACGGACGGGAGGTCGGAGCCCCAGTCGTCGTGGCGGACGTTGCGCGGCGGGCGGGCCCCCCAGTCGGTGGAGACCCAGTGCAGGAGCGCCCGGGTGGCCCAGGCGGCGACGAGGAAGGGGATCAGGACGAGGAGGATCTCGAGTGCGGTCATGGCTGTAAGTTTGCGCTCCTTGACATCCTGCCGCGAGTGGCAGAACTGCCGCTCTCCATCGACATCCTGCCAACGATGTGGCACACTGACCCGCATGATCCGGACCGTCGCCGTGACCGTCTTCGACGGTGTGGCCCCCTTCGAGCTCGGCGTCATCACCGAGGCCTTCGGCGTCGACCGGAGCGAGCAGGGCGTGCCCACCTTCGACTTCCGCGTCTGCACCCCAGTGCCGGGCCGCGTGACGACCAGCATGCCCTTCGACCTGCACATCCCGGCCGGCCTCGAGGCCACCCTCGACGCGGACCTCGTCGCGGTGCCGGCCATGCGGCGGTTCGACACGCCGCCGCCCGAGCTCCTCGACGCGCTGCGCGCCGTCGTGGACCGTGGCGGCCGGGTGATGTCGGTCTGCACCGGTGCCTTCGTGCTCGGGGAGGCGGGGCTGCTCGACGGCCGGAGGTGCACGACGCACTGGATGTACTCCGACGAGCTGGCCGAGCGCTTCCCGGAGGCGCTGGTGGACCCCGACGTCCTCTACGTCGACGCCGGCCAGGTCATCACCAGCGCCGGCACCGCCGCGGGCATCGACGCCTGCCTGCACCTCATCCGGGAGGACTACGGGGCCAAGATCGCTGCCACGGTCGCCCGGCGGATGGTCGTGCCTCCACATCGCGACGGCGGGCAGGCGCAGTTCATCCAGTCGCCCATCCGGCCGCTGCACTGCGACACCCTCGACGAGGTGCTCGCGTGGATGTCCGAGCACCTCGACCGGGACCTCACCGTGGAGACGCTGGCCGTGCGGGCGCACATGTCGCCCCGCACGTTCGCCCGGCGCTTCCGCGCCGAGACCGGCACGACCCCGTACGACTGGCTGCTTGCCCGCCGGGTCGAGCAGGCCCAGCTGCTGCTCGAGGAGGGCGACGACAGCGTCGAGCAGATCGCGGTCCGCTGCGGCTTCGGGACGGCGGCCGTGCTCCGCCACCACTTCACCCGGCGTCTCGGCACCACGCCCCAGGCCTACCGGCGGACCTTCCGGCGGCGTCCCGCGTGATCCCGTCCCGGGCGGCCTCCTCGGAGGTCCGGTCCGGCGGCCCGGCCCCCCAAGGTCGTGGGTGGCGGCGGGCGTTGCGAGCGGTCCCGCACGAGACCAGAGCGGCCCTGCGCAGCAACGACCTGCTGCTCTTCGGGGCGGGCGTCACCTTCTACGCGGCGATCGCCGTCGTCCCCCTCCTGGTCCTCGCCGTGTGGCTGCTCTCCCTCGTCGTCGGGACGGAGCGGGTCGAGGAGCTCGCCGCCGAGCTGGTGGAAGCGCTGCCGGGGGCTATCGGCGCGCCGGGGGTGGCCGGAGCGGGGATCGAACTCGGGCTGTCGCTGGGCCCGCTGGCCGCACTCGTCGCGGTCCTGCCCGCCAGCCTGTACGGCGAGGGGCTGCGTCGCGCGTACGCCGCGCTGGCCGGCGTCGACGACAGCTTCGTGGGTTGGCGCGGCCGCCTCGCGGTGCTGCCGGTCCTGGTCGTGGCGCCGCTGCTCCTGCTCGCCGTGCTGGCGGTGACCCCGCTGCTCAACGACCTGTTCGGGGCCGGACCGGGTCCGACGGCGCTGGGCGTCTACGTCGCCCTCAACGTCGACTGGCTCGTCCTCTCGATCCCGCTGACCTGGTCCTACCGGGTGGTGGCCCCGGACCCGCCGTCCTGGCGGGTCGCCGCGGTGGGGGGCTTCGTCACCGGTGCCTTCGTGGCCGGTTTCCTGCAGGGCTTCGCGCTCTTCCTCTCCCTCCCCGTGGACCTGGGAGCTCCCTTCGGCGGGTCCGTCGCCGTCGGCGCGGTGGTCGCGATCCTGCTGTGGATGTGGCTGCTGCACCTCGTCGTGCTCGTGGGCTACGTCGCGACCCGGCAACTGCAGCGGCTGCTCGACACCCCGTGACGATCGGCCGGGTGGGTGAGTCAGTCGACGTGCGTCGACACCGGGGTGGGCAGCTCCACGGTCCGGCTGACCGTGCACCACCGGTCGTGCGACCGGTGCACGGCGTCGGGCAGCAGGGCCCGGGCGGCGTCGCCCTCCGGGCCGTCGGGGAAGCGCACCCGGAAGGTCACCAGGACGTCGTCGAGCCGGTTGCCGTCGTCGTCGCGGACCTTCTCCGCCTCGACCCTGACCTCGAAGGACTCGGGCGTCGCCCGGCGGGAGGTGACGACGTTGACGTCCGCGCCGGTGCACCCGCCGATCGCGCCGAGCAGCAGCTCGGTGGCGGTGAAGTCCGCGTCCTCGCCCGTGCCCAGCGGGATGCGGCCGCCGCGGCCGTTGGTGACGGCCAGCCGGCCGTCGGCGGTGCGCTCGACGGCGACCGCGCGCCGCCCTCGGGAGGTTGCCATGCGCGGCACCCTCGCACACCGGGGCCCGCCGCCGGTCACACCCCTGTGGTCGACCGTGGATACGCCACGGCGGGGTCGGTGAGGACGTTGACCAGGTACGGCACGCCCGACTCGAACGCGCGCCGCAGTGCCGGGCCCAGCTCGTCCGGGCGGGAGACCGTCTCGCCGGCGCCGCCCAGCGCCTGCACGACCCCGTCGTAGCGGGTCTCCGCGCGCAGGTCGGCCGCGACGTCGTAGCCGTACAGCATCCGCATCGGGTGCTTCTCCAGCCCCCAGGCGCCGTTGTTGCCGACGACCATGACGACCGGCAGCCGGTGCCGGACCAGGGTGTCCACGTCCATCAGCGACATGCCCGCGGCCCCGTCGCCCAGGAGCAGCACCACCTGGCTCGCGGGCCGGGCGACCCGGGCCGCCGCGGCCGCCCCGACCCCCGCGCCGAGACACCCGTACGGGCCGGGATCGAGCCAGCCGCCCGGACGCGCGGGCTCGACCAGCTTGCCCGCCCACGACACGAAGTCGCCGCCGTCGCCGATCACGACGGCGTCGTCGCCCAGCAGCGGCAGCAGCTCGCCGTAGACGCGGGCGGGGTGGAGGGGGTGGGCGTCCGCAGACAACAGCGCCGAGTCGCGATCCACGGCCGCCGCGACGGCGTCACGCAGCGTCTCCTTCCAGGAGCTCCAGTCCGGGCGCCGGAGCTGGTCGGTCCAAGCGGACAGCACACCGTCGAGGACGAGCGTCAGGTCGCCGGCCGCCGCGGCCGCCAGCGTGACGTGGGAGGAGACCTGGGACGGCGAGTCGGCGAGGTGGACGACCCTGGCGGGGGGCGCGCCGTCCTTGCCGCCGAAGACGCCGTAGCCCAGCCGGAAGTCCAGCGGCGTGCCGACGACCACGACGACGTCGGCCCGGCCGAGCGCCGTCGACCGGGCGCGGGTGACGAGCAGCGGGTGGCCGGGAGGGAGCAGGCCGCGGCCCATGCCGTTGGTCACCACGGGGAGCCGGGTCTCCTCGGCCAGCCGCACGGCCGCGCCCTCGGCACCGTCGGCCCAGACGTCGGAGCCGAGCACCAGGACGGGGCGCTCGGCGTCGGCGACCACCTCGGCGATCTCGGCCAGATCGTCCGGGTCGGGCTCCAGCGGCCTCCGTCGCGGTGGGGGGGGTGGCAGTTCGACCGAGACCCGGCTGAAGAGCTCGTCCATGGGGACGTCGACGAAGACCGGCCCGCGGTGGGGCGTGGTCGCGATGCGCAACGCCTCGTCGACGACGCCGGGGAGCTCGGTGACCTTGCGCGCGGTTGCGGCGTACTTCGTCACCGGCGCCAGGAGCGGCGGGTGGTCGAGCTCCTGCAGGGATCCGGTGCCCCAACGGTAGGCCGGCGCACGGCCGCCCAGCGCGAGCAGGGGCACGCCGCTGTACGACGCCTGGGCGACGGCGCTGATCCCGTTGGTCACGCCCGGGCCGGCGGTGAGCACCGCGAGTCCGGGCGACCGGGTCAGCTTGGCCGTCGCCTCGGCCGCGAAGACGGCGGACTGCTCATGGCGCACGTCGACGTTGCGCGTCGGGGTGGGCGTTCCTTCCCGGGCCGCAGCGTCGTACAGGGGGAAGACGTGCGCGCCCGAGAGCGTCCACAACGTGGTGATGCCGTGGGCGCGCGCCACGGCCAGAGCGAGGTCGCCGCCGTGCCCCTCGACGGGAGCGTCGGCGGCCGGGGACCCGGCCGGTCCAGCAGTCGTCACGGGGCCGAACCTACCCGCGCTGGTCAGCCCCCGCGGAAGAGCCAGGGCGCCGTGCCTCGCATCGCGCGCTGGAGGGCGATCAGCAGGTCCGGGCGGATCGCCGGGTTGACGAGCACTCGGGGAGCGGCGTCCTGCGCTGGCGTCCCGATCACCCCGAGCAGCAGCTGGAGGTGCAGCGACCGCACGTAGCCGATGGTGTTCTGGCACACCGCGGTCGGTCGTTCTCCGGGCTCGGGCCGGTTCTCCCCGCTCCAGCCGTCGGCCAGCCGGTCCGCCCAGCGTTCCACGAGGTCGCCGGGCACGAGGTCGCGATGCAGCAGGGACATCGTCGCGAAGGCGAGCCGGTCGAGCTCGCCGTCGACCAGCCGGTGCTGGGTGGGGATCAGCAGGCGCTCGGCCACCACGTCGAGCAGCACCGCCAGCTCGTCCGCCCCCAGGTGACGCGATGCGGCGAGCGTGCCGATCAGGTCGGCACCGTGGGTCACGGCCTGCGCCCACCCCCGGTCGGGGATCCAGCCACGGAGATCGCGTTCACCGAGGAACCAGGCCACGCCACGGTCCGCCCAGGTGAGGACGGTCGTGGGGTGCAGCAGACCGACGGCGTTGTCGCGCGCCACCACGGCGGCGAGAACCGCGGCCGAGAAGGACCGGCGGAGCACCGAGTCGGTCCCGTTCTCGCCGAGTCGTAAGCGCAGGCCCAGGGCCAGGCCGTCCCCGAGCCCGCTCAGCAGCTCGTCGTAGACCCCCTCCGTCGTCCAGGTCGACAGCGTGGTGCGGGCGAGGTCGTCGCGGACGTGCGGGTCGGGGTCCCCCAGCATGGAGACGAGCTCGGCGGTCAGCTCGTCCAGCGCGGCGTCCTCCGGGACCCGGCAGCCCTCCGCGACCACCGTCTCCCAGAACGCCGTGCGCACCCTGCCATCCTCCCATCCGCACGGGTGCGAGTCCCCTGCCGGGCGGGCGGCTCGCCGGGCCGGTCGGCCGGATGCGGTCTACGCTGCGCCGGTGCCGTCGCTCAACGACGTCGTCCGCCAGCGCTCCGACCTCGACGAGGCCGACCTGGACTGGCTGCACGCCCTCGTGGCCGACTGGCAGCTGCTCTCCGACCTCTCCTTCGCCGATCTGGTGCTGTGGGTGCCCGACCGCGACCGACGGGGTTTCTGGGCGGCCGCCCAGATGCGCCCCACGACCGGGCCCACCGCCTATGTGGAGGACCTCGTGGGCACACTGCTCCCGCGCGGGCGCCGGCCGCTCGTCGACTCCGCGTACGACGAAGGGCGGATCCGCCGCGACGGCGACCCGGAGTGGTGGGACGACGTGCCCGTCCGGGTCGAGGCGATCCCCGTACGGAGGGAGGAGGCCGTCCTGGCCGTCGTGGCGCGAAACACCAACCTGGTGTCCGCGCGGACACCCAGCCGGCTCGAGCTGGCCTACCTCGACTGTGCCGCGGTGCTGGCCACGCTGCTGGCCGAGGGCCGGTTCCCCCGGCCCGGGACGACGCTCGGCGGTCGGCGGGGCGCTCCTCGGGTGGGCGACGGGCTGATCCGGCTGGACGCCGAGGGCGTGGTGGAGTACGCGAGCCCCAACGCCTTCTCCGCTTACCGGCGCCTCGGTCTGCCGGCCGACCTGGTCGGCGAGCGCCTGGGCGCGGTGACGGCGGCGCTCGCCCCCCGCACGGAAGCCGTCGACGAGGCTCTCGAGGTCGTCGTGGGCGGCCGCGGGGACCGCAGCGCCGAGGTCGAGGCCAACGGCACCGTGCTGGCCCTGCGGGCCATCCCGCTGGACCCCGGGGGCGTCCACAGCGGGGCGCTCGTCCTCTGCCGCGACGTCACCGAGGTGCGGCGGCGCGAGCGCGAGCTGCTCACCAAGGAGGCGACGATCCGGGAGATCCACCACCGGGTCAAGAACAACCTGCAGACCGTCGCCGCGCTGCTGCGGATGCAGGCCCGCCGGGTCGATGTCGCCGAGGCCAGGGCTGCGCTGGAAGAGGCGGTGCACCGGGTCGGCACCATCGCCGTCGTCCACGAGACGCTGTCGCAGACCTCGGAGGACGAGGTGGAGTTCGACGCCGTCGCGGACCGGCTGCTCGCGATGGTCGCCGAGGTGTCCGCGGCGACGCCCAGGGTCACGGCCCGGCGCGAGGGGAGCTTCGGGGTGCTGGACGCCGGGCGGGCCACGCCGCTGGCGATGGCCCTGACCGAGGTGCTGCAGAACGCCGTCGAGCACGGTTTCGGCGACCACGCCAGGGGCGAGCTCGCCCTGCGGGTCGAGCGAGAGGCGGAGCACCTCGTCGTCACGGTCGAGGACGACGGAGCGGGGTTGCCGGCCGGCTTCGACCCGGCCGGCTCGCCGCGGTTGGGTCTGCAGATCGTCCGCACGCTGGTCCTCGGCGAGCTCGGCGGGCGCCTGGACGTGGGACCGCGACCGGGGGGCGGCACGAAGGTGGTGCTCGACCTCCGGGTACCGGTGGCCGGGGAGTGACAAGCGGGACGCCCCGCCGGCCGCTGCCGGCGGGGCGTCCCGTGGTCGGCGATCAGAAGGCGCGGGCGCGGGCGCGGGCCTTGCGGCGCTTCAGGGCGCGGCGCTCGTCCTCGGACAGTCCGCCCCAGACCCCCGCGTCCTGGCCACTCTCGAGGGCCCAGGCCAGACAGGTCTCGCGGACGTCGCAGCGGCGGCACACCGCCTTGGCCTCCTCGATCTGGAGGAGGGCCGGACCGGTGTTACCGATCGGGAAGAACAGTTCGGGGTCCTCGTCACGGCAGGCGGCACGGTGGCGCCAGTCCATGAGTCACAGCTCCTCTGTACGGTCACGCCCCACCGTCAGGTGACGCGCGACGTGCGTGCACGGGCTCTCGTGAACTTCTTCACGAGTCGGTTCCTCGACGCTACCTCGACGGCGGTGTCCAGGGCACTCGGAACACACTTGCGACCGCACAGGCAGGGTCGGTCCCAGCCGTGCGGCCCCAGTAGAGGGTGACAAATCCTCGCCGCGAGGACAAGACCTTTGTGGCGGCCATCTCATCGGATGACCCTCCCGGGCGGCTCGCGGTGGCCTGGGGCGCCCCTGCGTACGCTGGCCGCGTGCCCGACCCGACCGGCGAGCTCGCCACCTGGCCCCGTGTGCTGGCCGGCACCGTCGTCAGCCTGGAAGCCGCTGCGCTGCTGGGTTTCTCCGCGTGGGAGCTCTACCGGTCGACGGTCGAGACGCCCAGCAACGAGGCGGTGGCGCAGGGTTCGACCGTCTACTTCGCCGTGGTCGGGGTGCTGGTCGCGCTCGTGGCCGTTGCGGTCTGGCGGACCCGCGGCTGGAGCCACGGCGCCGCGGTGTTCCTGCAGCTGCTGGCTCTGCCCGTGGCCTGGACGATGGCGACTGCGGGCTTCTGGCCGGGTGCGGTGCTCCTCGGGGGCTCGGCCCTGGCGGCCCTGGTGGCGCTGGTGTCGCCGACCGGCCGGGCCGTCTACGGGCGGTGACGGCGGGTCACTCCTCGACGAGGAGCCCCTCCCGCAGCTGTGCGAGCGTCCGGGCCAGCAGGCGCGACACGTGCATCTGCGAGATGCCGACCCGCTCGGCGATCTGCGACTGGGTCATCCCCTTGAAGAACCGGAGCAGCAGGATGGTCCGCTCGCGCTCGGGCAGCTGGGCCAGCAGCGGCTTGAGCGACTCGCGGTACTCCACCCCCTGCAAGGCTTCGTCCTCGGTGCCCAGCGAGTCGATGACCGCAGGTCCGTCGCTCTCGCCGAGCTCCGGAGCGTCGAGCGAGAGGGTGCTGTAGGCGTTGGCCGACTCCAGGCCCTCCAGGACGTCCTCCTCGCCGACGCCCAGGTGGCCGGCGAGCTCGGCCACCGTGGGGGAGCGGCCGTGCTGCTGGGTGAGCTCGGCGGTGGCGGTGCTGATCGACAGGCGCAGCTCCTGCAGCCGCCGGGGGACGCGGACGGCCCACCCCTTGTCGCGGAAATGGCGCTTGATCTCGCCGACGATGGTCGGGGTCGCGTAGGTGGAGAACTCCACGCCCCTGTCGGGGTCGTAGCGGTCGACCGCCTTGATCAGCCCGATCGTCGCCACCTGCACGAGGTCGTCGTGCGGCTCCCCGCGGTTGCGGAACCGGCGGGCCAGGTGCTCCACGAGCGGGAGGTGCAGCGTGACGAGACGGTCGCGGACGACCTGCCGGCGCGGGTCGCCCGACCGCAGACCGGAGAGCTCGAGCAGCAGGTCCCGGCTCTCCTCGCGGTCGACGCCGACACCCGGCCCGGTGCGGCTCCGGCCGACGTCGTTCTGGCCGACGGTGGTCACGCGCCGACCACCGCCCCACGCTGCTTGCGCAGCGTGATCCGCACCCGTCCGTCGCCGTCGGTACGGGCGTCGACCTCGCCGGCGAGCGCGCTGAGCACTGTCCACGCGAAGCTGTCGCGCCGTGGGGGCTCCGCATCGGTGGTCCGGGCGCTGACCTCGACCGCGAGCGTGTCGGCCTCGATGGTGAACACGCAGGTCAGCTCGCCGTCCGCGGCGATCCGGGGGAGCAGCAGGGCACACGCCTCGTCCACGGCGATCCGCAGGTCCTCGATCTCGTCCAGGGTGAAGTCCAACCGGGCGGCGAGCCCGGCCGCGGCGGTCCGCAGGACGGCCAGGTAGGCGCTGTCGGGCGGGAGCCGGAGCTCGACCCGCTCGGCCTGGTGCGTCCCGCGGTCGCCCTCACCGGTCTGCTCGGTCACTGTCCGTCCCCCTCCGTCCATCGTGGCCCCGAGCGCCGGCGACGCTACTCGGGGGCGGCGGGCCACCGGCCGCCAGGGCCGCCAGCGCCGCGCCCTCGAGGCGCTGGACCGTCCAGTCGTCCATGCCGCGAGCCCCGAGGCCCCGGTAGAAGCCGAGCGCCGGGACGTTCCAGTCGAGCACCCACCACTCCATGCGACCGTACCCGCGCTCGGCGCACAGCCGCGCCAGCGCTGCGACCAGGGCCCTGCCGTGACCCGCCCCACGCCGCTCGGGGAGCACGAAGAGGTCCTCGAGCCACAGCCCGTGCCTGCCCAGCCAGGTGGAGAAGGTGACGTACCACAGGGCCATGCCGACCACTCGGCCGTCGGTGTCCTCCGCCACGTGGCAGTGCACCAGCGGGGTCCCACCGAAGAGTGCCGCGGCGAAGTCCGCCACGGTCGCGACGACCGCGTCCGGCTCCCGCTCGTAGACCGCCAGCTCGTGCACGAGGTGCAGGATCGCCTCCAGGTCGTCGGGGCGCGCGGGCCGGATCACCGCCCCACCGTAGCGACGCCCGGGCGACACAAGGCCCCCGGTCTGACCGGTGCGGTCACCCGGGGGCCTGGCCCGCCAGTCCGTGCTCGGCGCGGGGACGGGACCGTCGGGCAGTGTGCACCGTCCGGGACCGGCTCAAACCTCCGGCCCCCAGGCGGTGGGACCACTGCCCACCCCCCGAGGGGCCGAAAGGCGTCGAGATCAGCCGGTGCGGACGGGCTCGCCGGTCGCCAACCGGCTGTGCCGCGAGCCGTAGAACGCGTAGACGAGCACCCCGACCAGCATCCAGACGAGGAAGCGCATCCAGGTGAGGCCGGTGAGGTTGAGCATGAGGTAGAGGCACGCCAGCACCGACAGGACCGGCACCAGCGGGACCAGCGGGACGCGGAAGGACCGCGGCAGGTCGGGGTCGGTCCGCCGGAGCACGATCACCGCGATGCTCACGAGGATGAAGGCGAAAAGGGTGCCGACGTTGACGAGCTCCGCCAGCGCCCCGATGCCGGTGAACGTCGCGATGACCGCCACGGCCACGCCGACCAGGGTCGTGATGACGTACGGGGTCCGGTACCGCGGGTGCACCCGGGCCAGCCCCTGGGGCAGCAGCCCGTCGCGGGCCATGGCGAAGAGGACTCTGGTCTGGCCGAGCAGCAGGATCATCACCACGACGACCAGGCCGACGATCGCCCCCAGCGCGATGATGTCGGCGTAGGCGTCCTGCCCCACGGCGGTGAAGGCGGTGGACAGCGGCGCGGCGTCCTCCGGGTCGATCTCGGTGTAGGACTGCATGCCCGTGATCACCAGCGCCACGCCCGCGTACAGCAGCGTGCAGACGACCAGGGCGCCCATGATCCCGAGCGGCAGGTCGCGCTGCGGCCGGCGGACCTCCTCGGCGGTCGTGGCGACGACGTCGAAGCCGATGAACGCGAAGAAGACGATGGCGGCTGCCGTGACGACACCCGCCCAGCCGTACACCGCCGGCTCGAGCCCGAAGATCGACTGGATCAGCGGGGTGTGGAGGAAGCCCTCGTCCGACCCGGCAGCGGGCTCCTGCGGCGGGACGAAGGGCGTGTAGTTGACCGCCTTGACGTAGAAGGCGCCGGCCACGATGACGAAGAGGACGATGCCGACCTTGATGGCCACGACGACCTGGTTGACCCGGCTGGACAGCTTGATGCCGACGATCAGCACCCCCGTGAGGACGAGGACGAGGAGCCCGGCCGGCAGGTTCACGACACCCGTCTCGACGCTGGCGATGCTGGCCGGCAGCTCCAGCGGCGTGCCCTCGAGGAAGTCCGCCAGGTAGGCGGACCACCCGGCGGCGACGGCGGCCGCGCCGACCGTGAACTCCAGGACCAGGTCCCAGCCGATCACCCATGCCACGACCTCGCCCACCGACGCGTACGTGAAGGTGTACGCGCTCCCGGCGACAGGGATGGACGACGCCAGCTCGGCGTAGCACAACGCCGCCAGGCCGCAGGTCACGGCAGCGATGAGGAAGGAGACGGACACTGCCGGGCCCGCGTTCGTCGCCGCGGCCCGGCCGGTGAGGATGAAGATCCCGGCCCCGATGGTCACGCCGACGCCGAAGACCGTCAGGTCGAGGGCGCCGAGATCTTTCTTGAGGCGGTGCTCGGGGTGCTCGGTGTCGGCGATCGACTGGTGGACCGGTTTGGTCCTCAACATCGCAACCATGCTGCCCTCCCCGCGTCGGATGCGTCGATCGTGCCCTTTGCTCCGGGCCGCGTCACCCCACTGACGGCATCCATCTCACGGCGGGAGGCGACGGGATCGGCTGGCCCCCCCGCCGGCCACGACGGACTCCGCGGCGGTCGCCGGACCTCTCGGCCGGTGTCACGACTACCGCCGCGTACGCCGTGCGGCGGGGAGGCGCCTTCCCCACACTCGTGATGCAGGTCACGGCCGCCGACCCGGCCGCTCCACCCCCTCGCGGCGAGGGGGCGGCCGTGGGCCTGCCCAGTGGCGAGGGCCTCAGGCGGCCTGCTTGGTCTCCCAGAAGATCTCGGCGATCTCGTCGATCTTGGCCAGCAGCTCGTCGGCCTTGGCGACGTCGGTGCTGCCCTTGACGCCGCTGGCACCGGCGAGCTTCGTCGTCTCGTTGAACAGCTCGTGCAGCTGGGGGTACTTCTCGAAGTGCGGGGGCTTGAAGTAGTCGGTCCACAGCACCCACAGGTGGTGCTTGACCAGCTCCGCCCGCTCCTCCTTGATCTTGATGGCGCGGGTACGGAAGTCCTGGTCGTCACTGGCGTGGTACTTCTCCAGGATCCCCTTGACCGACTGCGCCTCGATGCGCGCCTGGGCGGGGTCGTAGACGCCACAGGGCAGGTCGCAGTGGGCGGACACCTCGATGGTGGCGAGCAGTCGCATGGGTGGGCGTGTCCTCTCCGTACGGATCCGCTGACGGGACGATCCTTTCCCGCGGGACACTACTCCCGAACCTCGCCGGGAGGAGGCCCGCGTTGCCCCGCTTCGGGCTGGCGGTCGTGCGCGGCCGGTCCATGGAGCCGACGCTGCGGGACGGCGACCGCCTGCTCGTCTCGTACGGCCGGGCACCGGCGCCCGGGCGACTGGCGGTGGTACGGCTCCCCGGGCGGCCGGGCTGGTCGGTCAAGCGCCTGCTGCGCCGTGAGGCCGACGGGTGGTGGGTGGAGCGCGACAACCCGCGTGAGGGCACCGATTCCTGGCTGGTGGGCGCGGTCCCCGAGCGGGACGTGCCGGCCGTCGTCCTCGCCCGGCTGTGGCCCCGTCCCGGGCCGCTCGCAGGACCGCCGCGCTAGCATGGGGCGCACGGGTGACCCCCGCCGTCGCGCACCAGAGCCACATCCCGCTCGCTCTCCACCGTGCCGACGCACCCACCAGCCGCTCCGAGCCCGGGGGTCACCGTGGCAGCAGAACCGCTCGACACCTTCCCGCCGACCGCCTCGACCGGACCGACGCCCCCGCCGGACCCGGCCTTCGCCCTGCACCGGGGCGGCAAGCTGGAGGTGCGCGCGACGGTCCCGCTGCGGGACAGCCGGGACCTCTCGCTGGCCTACACACCGGGTGTGGCCCGCGTCTGCACGGCCATCGCGGCCGAGCCGGACCTGGTCCACGACCTCACCTGGAAGGGCAACACGGTGGCCGTCGTCACCGACGGCACCGCCGTGCTCGGGCTGGGTGACATCGGCCCGGAGGCGGCGCTGCCGGTGATGGAGGGCAAGGCGCTGCTCTTCAAGGAGTTCGCCGGGGTCGACGCGGTGCCGATCTGCCTGGACTGCACCGACGTCGACGACCTGGTCGAGACGGTCGCCCGGCTCGCGCCGGGCTTCGGCGGCATCAACCTCGAGGACATCTCGGCACCGCGCTGCTTCGAAGTGGAACGCCGCCTGCAGGAGCGGTTGGACATCCCCGTCTTCCACGACGACCAGCACGGCACGGCCATCGTGGTCGCCGCCGCGCTGGTCACGAGCGCCAGGCTCACCGGGCGCCACGTGGCCGACGTCCGTGCGGTCGTCTCCGGGGCCGGGGCCGCCGGGGTCGCGGTCACGCGCATGCTGCTCGCTCTCGGGGTCGCCGACGTCGTCGTCGTCGACCGGGCCGGGATCATCTACCCCTCGCGCCCCGGTCTGTCGGACGTCAAGCAGGCGCTGGCCGCGGAGACCAACCGCGAGGGCCGCACCGGCACCATCACCCCCGCGCTGCGGGGCGCGGACCTGCTCGTCGGTGTCTCCGGCGGGACCGTGCCGGAGACGGCGGTGGCCGGCATGGCCGACGACGCCATGGTCTTCGCCCTCGCCAACCCGACCCCCGAGGTCGCACCCGACGTCGCCCACCGGCACGCGGCGGTGGTGGCGACCGGGCGCAGCGACCACCCGAACCAGATCAACAACGTGCTCGCCTTCCCCGGGGTCTTCCGCGGCGCCCTGGACGTGCGGGCCTCCCGGGTCACCGAGGGCATGAAGCTCGCGGCGGCCAACGCCCTGGCCGACCTGGTCGGCCCGGACCTCGCGCCGGACCTGATCATCCCGTCCCCCTTCGACCCGCGGGTGGCCCCCGCCGTGGCGGCTGCCGTGGCGGACGCCGCCCGCCGGGACGGGATCGCACGTCGTTCCTCGGTACGGATAGGTGGCTAGGCTCGCGCAATGCTCGCCGCCTACGCAGCCCGGACCGACCCGGACGACCCGCTCAGCGCGCTCGACGTCGGCGAGTTCCCGGATCCCGAGGTCCCGCCGGGGTGGGCCACCGTACGGGTACGGGCGGCCAGTCTGAACCACCACGACCTCTGGTCGCTGCGGGGTGTGGGGCTGCCGCACGACAGGCTGCCGATGGTCCTGGGCTGCGACGCCGCCGGGGTGGACGAGGACGGCCGGGAGGTCGTGGTCCACGCGGTCGTGTCCGATCCCGACTGGCGCGGCGACGAGACGATGGACCCGCGGCGGTCGCTGCTCTCCGAGCGCTACCCGGGCACGCTGGCCGAGCGGGTGGCGGTGCCCCGGCGCAACCTGGTGCCCAAGCCGGCCGAGCTGTCCTTCGAGGAGGCCGCGTGCCTCCCGACCGCCTGGCTCACGGCGTACCGGATGCTCTTCACCGCCAGCGGCGTGCAGCCGGGAGGCACGGTGCTGGTCCAGGGCGCGGGTGGCGGCGTGGCCACCGCCCTGGTGGTCCTGGGAGCCGCGGCCGGCTACCGGGTGTGGGTGACGTCGAGGGACGAGGTCAAGGGAGCGCGGGCGGTGGAGCTCGGTGCGGCGCAGGCATTCGGCGCGGGCGAGCGCCTGCCGGAAAGGGTCGACGCCGTCATGGAGACCGTGGGGGCGGCCACCTGGTCGCACTCGCTGAAGGCGGTGCGGCAGGGCGGCACGGTGGTCTGCTCCGGGGCCACGAGCGGCCGGGTCGCCGAGACCGAGCTGCCCCGCGTCTACTTCCTCCAGCTGCGCATCGTGGGCTCGACCATGGGCACCCGGGACGAGCTGGAGCGGCTGCTGCGCTTCTGCGAGCGCACGGGGGTGCGCCCCGTGATCGACCGGGTCCTCCTGCTGGCGCAGGCGAGGGACGGCTTCGCCGCCATGGCCCACGGTGAGCTGTTCGGCAAGGTGGTCTTCAGGGTGTGACTCGGGCCCGCCGCCGCCTCACCTCCGGCGGCTGCACGCCGAGCCACTCGTACCAGCCGCCGTGCAGCACGACATACGCGAGCATGCCGTAGCCCGCCTGGCCCGGGTGCACGCCGTCGGCCAGGGGTTCGTCGAGCCACGGGGGGTGGTCGGCGAGCGGCCCGTACGTGCAGATGTACGGCACCTCCAGCCGCTCGCAGACCGCGGCGTAGGTCTCGTCGATCCGGGCGATCCGCTCTCGGGCGTCAGGGTCGCCGACGGGGGGCGGCCCGACGACCAGGCGGCGGGCCGTCGTCGACGCCAGGCCGAACTCCAGCGTGGCGGCCGACCGGGCCGGCTCGACCTCGCCCAGGGCGTCACCGAGGCCCACCGCCAGGACCACCGCGTGCTCTTCGCCCCGGGCGAAACGTGCGGCACTCTCGACCGGGACGCGCACGACGACGTCGGCGGTGCGCTCGCCCCTGACGCCCAGGGGGTAGACGGTCAGTGCGACGCCCGTGCTGGGCGGTGTCCGGGCGGCGACCCGGTCAACCCAGCCCAGCGCCTTCGGGTCACCCACGCCGACGACGAGCGAGTCCCCGAAGACGCAGACGCGGACGTCTCGGAGCCGCCCCGCCGATGGGGTTCCGCTCACTCGTCCTCGTCGTCGTGCCGGGCCAGCCAGGTCGCCAGGCGCTCCACGGGCACCTCGAACTCGGGGTTGAGGTCGACGAACTCGCGCAGCCGCTCGGCCAGCCAGGACAGGCTGACCTCCTCGTCCCCCCGGCGGCTCTCCAGCTCCTCGATGCCCCGGTCGGTGGAGTACACGACCCGCCGGGCCTAGGCGAAGGCCTGCTGCATGAGCTCTCCCATCTCGGCCAGGTGGCGCGAGTGCGAGCCCACGGACGGCGCCGAGCTGGCCGGCCTGCTGATCCCTGTGAAGGGGGCGTCCAGGCGGGGCCTCAGGTTGACGATCATGAAGGGCAGCGGCCCCATGTTGGCGGGCTCGTCCTGCACCCAGCGGACCTCCCGGAGGTTGCGGAAGCCCCGCAGCTGCTCGGCCACCTGCTCGTGCGGGAGCGGGTAGAGCTGCTCCAGGCGGATCACGGCCGTGCGGTCGTCACCGCGCTTGGCCCGCTCGC
The DNA here is from genome assembly GCA_035761805.1 of Jiangellales bacterium. GTDB lineage: Bacteria > Actinomycetota > Actinomycetes > Jiangellales > Jiangellaceae > DASTQL01. Next base: position 17,432 of record DASTQL010000087.1, read on the forward strand.
CGAGGAGGTCCCAGACGATCTTGCCGGAGCACAGCAGCGCCCGCTCCACGGCGTCCGGGTCGACCTCGGGGTCCCCGATGACGGACAGGAACTGGGTGTCACCGGTGAGCTCGCCGGTCGACGAGGCGGCCTTCTTGTTGCGCAGCATGGACTTCGGCGTGAAGACCACGAGTGGCTTGTGCACCGGTGAGAGCGCCTGCAGGCGCAGCAGGTGGAAGTAGCTCGCCGCCGTGGACGGCTGGGCGACCCGGAAGGCGCCCTCGGCGGCCAGGGTGAGGAAGCGCTCGATCCGGCCGGACGAGTGGTCCGGTCCCTGCCCCTCGTGGCCGTGCGGCAGCAGGAGGACCACGCCGGAGTGCTGGCCCCACTTGGTCTCACCGGACACCACGAACTCGTCGATGATCGTCTGTGCGCCGTTGGCGAAGTCGCCGAACTGCGCCTCCCAGAGGACGAGCGCCTCCGGGCGGGCCACGGAGTAGCCGTACTCGAAGCCCATGGCGGCGAACTCGGACAGCAGTGAGTCGTAGATGTAGAGCTTCGCCTGGTCCTCCGTGAGGTGCCGGAGCGGGAGCCAGTCCTGGCCCGTCACGCGGTCCACGATGCACGCGAAGCGCTGGACGAAGGTGCCGCGCCGGCTGTCCTGTCCCGCCAGCCGGATCGGGCGACCCTGCATCAGCAGCGACCCGAAGGCTGCGATCTCGGCGGTGCCCCAGTCGATGCCACCCTCGGACAGCATGGCCGCGCGGCGCTGGAGCTGGGGCATCACCTTGGGGTGCACCGTGAAGCCGTCCGGCACGGAGGTGTAGGCGTCGGCGATGCGCTTGAGGACCTCCGGGTCGACCGCCGTCCGGACGGCGCCGTCGACCTCCGGCTTGTCGGGGTACTCGGGCCCCTGCACGTACTCCGGGGGCTCGCTGGCCGCCTCGCGGGTCTCGGCGAAGACCCGCTCGAGCTCCTGCTGGTAGTCCTTCAGCGCCTGCTCGGCCTCCTCGACCGTGATGTCGCCGCGCCCGATCAGGGCCTCGGTGTAGAGCTTGCGCACGGAGCGCTTCTGCTCGATGAGGTCGTACATCAACGGCTGCGTGTACGAGGGGTCGTCGCCCTCGTTGTGCCCGCGGCGGCGGTAGCAGATCAGGTCGACGACGACGTCCTTCTCGAACTCCTGGCGGAAGTCGAAGGCCAGCCGCGCCACCCGCGCGCATGCCTCGGGATCGTCGCCGTTGACGTGGAAGATCGGGGCCTGCACCATCCGCGCGACGTCGGTGCAGTAGATGGACGAGCGCGAGTGCGCCGGCGACGTCGTGAAGCCCACCTGGTTGTTCACGACGATGTGGACCGTACCGCCGGTGCGGTAGCCACGGAGCTGGGAGAGGTTGAGGGTCTCGGCGACCACGCCCTGGCCGGCGAAGGCGGCGTCTCCGTGCATCAGGACCGGCAGCACCGGGAACTCCTCGCCCCGGTCGAGGAGGTCCTGCTTGGCCCGCGCGATCCCTTCGAGCACGGGGTTGACCGCCTCGAGGTGGGAGGGGTTGGCGGTCAGCGAGACCTTGATCTTCTCGCCGCCGACCGCGGTGAACTCGCCCTCGGCGCCGAGGTGGTACTTGACGTCGCCGGAGCCCTGGACCGTGCGCGGGTCGATGTTGCCCTCGAACTCGCGGAAGATCTGGCCGTAGGACTTGCCGACGATGTTGGCCAGGACGTTGAGCCGCCCGCGGTGCGGCATGCCGATGCAGGCTTCGACCAGCCCAGCCTTGGCCGCGGACTCGATCACTTCGTCGAGCAGCGGGATCATCGACTCCCCACCCTCGAGCGAGAAGCGCTTCTGTCCTACGTACTTGGTCTGCAGGAAGGTCTCGAAGGCCTCGGCCTGGTTGAGCTTGTGGAGGATGCGTAGCTGGTCCTCACGCTTCGTCCGCTCGTGCGGGCGCTCGACCCGCTGCTGGATCCAGCGCCGCTGTTCCGGCTCCTGGATGTGCATGTACTCGATGCCGACGGTCCTGCAGTACGCGTTGCGCAGGACGCCGAGGATGTCCCGCAGCTTCGTGAACGGCTTGTCCGGAATGAAGGACCCCGTCGCGAACTCGCGGTCGAGGTCCCACAGGGTCAGGCCGTGCGTGGTGACGTCGAGGTCGGGGTGGCTGCGCTGCCTGTACTCCAGCGGGTCGGTGTCGGCCATGAGGTGGCCGCGCACCCGGTACGCGTGGATGAGCTCGAGCACCCGCGCCTGCTTGCCGACCTCGTCCTCGTGCGACGCGGTCACGTCGTTGGCCCACCGCACCGGCTCGTACGGGATCCGCAGCGACCGGAAGACCTCGTCGTAGAAGCCGTGGTCGCCGAGGAGGAGGCCGTGCACGATGCGGAGGAAGTCGCCGGACTGGGCGCCCTGGATGATCCGGTGGTCGTAGGTGCTGGTCAGCGTCATGACCTTGCTGATCGCCAACCGGGCGAGGGTCTCGGGGGAGGCGCCCTGGAACTCGGCGGGGTAGTCCATGGCCCCGACGCCGATGATCGCGCCCTGGCCCTTCATCAGCCGCGGGACCGAGTGGACCGTGCCGATCGTGCCCGGGTTGGTCAGGCTGACCGAGGTCCCCGCGAAGTCGTCGACGGTGAGCTTCCAGCTGCGGGCCCGCCGGACGACGTCCTCGTACGCCGACCAGAACTGGGCGAAGTCCATGGTCTCGGCCTTCTTGATGCTCGGGACCAGGAGCTGGCGTGAGCCGTCCTCCTTCTGGAGGTCGATGGCCAGGCCCAGGTTGACGTGCGCCGGCCGCACGACGACGGGCTTGCCGTCCACCTCGTCGAAGGCGGCGTTCATCTCCGGCATCTGCTTCATCGCCTTGACCAGGGCGAAGCCGATCAGGTGCGTGAAGGAGACCTTGCCGCCGCGGGAGCGGGCCAGGTGGTTGTTGACGACGATGCGGTTGTCGATGAGCAGCTTGGCCGGAACCGCCCGCACGCTGGTCGCGGTGGGCACCTGGAGGCTGGCCGCCATGTTCGTGACGACTCGGGCGGCCGGGCCACGCAGCTTGGTGACGACGGCCTCGCCGTCCTCCTGGGACGTGCCCGGCGTTTCCGGGGCGTCGCGGCTGGTGGCTCCCTTGGCGGCTGCCGCCGGGCCGGGCGCCCGCTGCGCCTCCTTGGGGCTGCGTGCGGGGGCGGCCTTCGTGCTCCCGGTGCTCCCGGACGGGCGGGGGGTGGCCCGCTCGGCCTGGGCCGGCTTCGCCTGTTGCGGGGCCTGGGCGGCCGTCGTCCGGGCTGGCGGGGTCGGGGCCGGCTTCGCCTGGACCTCCTTCGTCGGCACCGATGCTGTCGCGCCCTGGGGCTTCTCCTGGGTCGGCTGCGGCCGGAACGGCGTCGAGGTCCCGCTCGCGGGACGACCCTGGACGGCGTCGGGACGGTACGTGCGGAAGAAGTCCCACCACGCCCGGTCCACCGAGCTCGGGTCGGCCAGCCACTGCTGGTAGAGCTCCTCGACCAGCCACTCGTTGGGCCCGAAGGCGGTGAGGGGGTCGTTGTGCGCGGACTTGGAGGTCACTCCGCGATCGCCTTCTTCCAGGACACGAGATCGGCTCGGTTCGGCTTCCCAGGCTAACTGCCCATGGTCGCCGAACGCAGCCACCCTTGCGACCGCCGGTGGGCAGCCGTGGGCGGACGGTCGGTCCCCGACGGCCGGCGGTCAGGGTCGGCCGGCTCAAGGACGCTCGGAGAGCCCCTGCAGGGCCGTCACGACGCAGTCCCCGAGGGAAGGCAGGTGGAAGCCGCCCTCCTGCACGGCCACCGTCGGCACGTCCAGGCGGGCGACCCGACGGCCGGCCTCCCGTAGCGCCGGCTCGGTGACCATCAGCGGGCTGCCCGGGTCGACGGCGACGGCGTCGACACCCAGTGACACGACCAGGGCGTCCGGCGCCTGCTCCCGGACGGCGGACACGGCGGTGTCGACGGCGGTGAGCCACCCCTCGTCACCGGTCCCAGGCGGGAGGGGCAGGTTGAGGGTGGCCCCGCGCCCGCGCCCGCCGCCGATCTCGGCGGCGTGGCCTGCGTAGTGCGGGAACCAGCCGGCCGCCGGGTCGACGTGGACGGAGGCCACCAGCACCTCGGCCTGCTCCCAGAAGACTGCCTGGGTCCCGTTGCCGTGGTGCCCGTCGAGATCGACGACGGCTACCCGCCGGGCGCCGGCCGCTCGCAGGGCCTGGACGGCGCATGCCGCGTTGTTGAGATAGCAGGAGCCGCCGTGCCCCGCCGCCGTCGCGTGGTGGCCGGGCGGCCGGCAGAGCGCGTACGCGAGCGGTTCCCCGCCCAGGACCAGGTCGACGGCGGTGAGCGCCGCGTCGACCGCTGCGCGGGCCGCCTCCCAGGTGCCCGGCCCGATCAGCGTCATGGTGTCGTAGCAGTACCGACCGGCGCGGGCGTGGACGGCGGCGGGGGAGCCCTGCGGGAGCGCTCCCAGCATCGCCTCCGTGGGGAAGAGGTACGGCACCACCCGGTCCTGACCCGGGTCGGCCGGCAGGCCCGCCTCGCACCAGTCGGCCCAGGCGGTCCGGAGGTGGGTCACCAGCCCCGCGTCGTGGACCGCCAGCACCGCCTCGTCGGGGTGCGGGACAGCGGGGCGGAGCTCGCACCCGGCCGCCACCACCGCGTCGCGGATGGCGACGGCGCGCTCGGGGAGCTCGGTACCGGTTGTGCGCACGCCGAGCCAGACCTCCCCGCCGGGGACGTGCCCGAGGCACGCCTCCGACCAGACCACGGGCACGTCCAGCCCCATGCGGCATCCTGACACGATGCCGCGCCTGGCCGACCTCGGGATCAGGATCGGACTCCTCCCGAGCGGTCCGACGGCGTCGGTGCTCGACGTCCCCGGGGTCGGCCTCGGGCACGCGACGGTGATCCGGGACGAGCCCCCGCCGCCGGAGGGACGGGGCACGGCGCGCACGGGTGTGACCGTCGTCCTGCCCGCCGCGGGGCTGTTCACAGCACCGGTCGCCGCGGGTGGTGCCGTGCTCAACGGGGCGGGCGAGTGCACCGGACTGCTCACGGCCCGCGAGTGGGGGCTGTTCGAGACCCCTGTCCTGCTCACCTCGACGACCCAGCTGGGCCGGGTCTACGACGCTGCGTACCAGCTCGTGCTCCGGGAGTCGCCTGCGGCGGCCGAGGACGTCGTGATCCCCGTGGTGGCCGAGTGCGACGACTCCTGGCTGAACGACGTGCGCCGGATGCAGGTGACCCGCACGGACGTGGCCGAGGCCTGGGCGGCGGCCCTGGCGTCGGTGGGGCGCGGCTCGCCGCCTGCCGAGGGATCCGTGGGAGCCGGGACGGGGATGTGCTGCCTGGGCTTCAAGGGCGGGATCGGCACCGCGTCCCGCGTCTTGCCCGACGGGCACGTGCTGGGCGTCGTGGTCCTCACCAACTTCGGGAGCCGGGAGCGGCTCACCGTCGCCGGTGTCCCGGTCGGCCGGCTCCTGCCCGCCACTGTGCCCGGGTGTGCGGGCGGCGCCCCACCGGGAGACCGCGGCTCGTGCGTCGTGGTCGTCGTCACCGACGGCCCGCTCGACGGTTCCGCGTGCACCAGGCTGGCCAGGCGGGCCGGCCTGGGCCTGGCCCGGACGGGGTCGACCGCCACGCACGCCAGTGGCGAGATCTTCCTCGCCTGCGCGACCGGGTTCCGGGCGGACCGGTCCGGTCGGCTTCCGGGCGGGTCAGCCTCCGGGGCTGATCTCGACCCCTACTTCGGCGCGGTGGTGGAGGCCACCGAGGAGGCCGTGCTGACCTCGTTGCTGGCCGCCACGACGGTGCACGGCCGCGCTGGCCACGTCGCCCATGCACTCCCTGACGACGAGGTCGCCCGGCTCGTCCACCGACGACTGCGGCGCCGGCCCTGGCGTGGGGGTAGGCTGCGACCGACCGCTGGAGATCACGTGCCCGTTCCCCCGCCGCCCGCCGGCTGGACCCGTTTCCTTGTCAGGAGCAGGTTCGGCGCCGGACGAGACTTCGTGGTGCTGGACCCGGCGACCGAGCAGCAGCGGTACTTCGTGGACGGCAAGATCGGACCCCGGCCCAGGGCCGAGGTCCGCGACGCCTCCGACGCCGTCGTCTACCAGGTCAGAGGGACGCTGCTCGGCTTCCCGAAGCACATCGTGATCAGCGACGGCGGCGGGGCGGAGGTGGCCTCCCTCAAGGCCAAGATGTTCTCCCCGATCAAGACCCGGATGACCCTGGAGGTCCCGTCGGGCGACCCCTGGAAGTTGGAGGGCTCCTTCATCGAGAAGAACTACTCGATCACGGCGGCGGGCCGGCCGATCGTCCAGATCACCCAGAAATGGGTGACGGTCCGCGACACCTACACCCTCGACGTCGCCGATGGCATCGACCCCGGGGTCGCCCTCGCTGTGCTCTGGGCCGTCGACCGGTGGGTCGAGCGCGACTGACGTCGGAACTCCCCACCGGTCAACCGCCGGAGAGACGACTCCCGCCAGGGACCGGGGCGGTTCAGGGGACGGCATGGCCGCGGGACCTCCGCCTCTGGACGGTCAGGGCGGCTGGTGTTGTGCTCGGGCCCTCGACGTGAGCGGTCGCGAGCGCCGTGAGGAGTGGCACCCGGAGCTACTGCGGGGGCCCGGCCCACCGGCCGACGCAGGGCTCACCTCGTCAAGGGAGGCGGTCATGACGTCTGGCGTGGCGATGTACGTGCACGAGTCCGGCGCAGCGGGGTCCCCGGCCGTCGTCTTCCTCCACGGCGCCGGGGCCAGCGGCCTGATGTGGCGCGACCACCTGGCGCGGCTCGGGGACGGGTTCCACTGCCTGGCCCCGGACCTTCCGGGCTTCGGGCGCAGCAACCACCTGCCCTTCGTCTCCCGCGCTGTCACGGCGGACCTGGTCGCCGACCTCGTCGTCGCACGAGTCCCCGCTGGGCACGCTCATCTCGTCGGTCTCTCCTGGGGTGGCGGGGTGGCGCACACCGTGCTGGACCGACACCCCGACCTGGTCGACCGGGTGGTGATCGACGGAGCTGGGGTGCTGGCCTCGCGTTCGGGGCCGGTGGTGCTCCTCGGCATCGCCGTGGTGGCGCCGTTCCTGCACACCCGACCTGTGACCGGCCTGTTCGCCGGCATCATCGGGATGGACGAGGCGGGGCGGGAGGACCTGCGTACCGCGTCGCCAGGAGCGTTCCGCCGTGCCTTCTTCGAGGGCTTCCGCCCCGCGGTCTCCCGCGTCGAGGTGCGTGCGGCGTCCCCGACCCTGCTGGTCGCCGGGGAGAAGGAACACGCCGTCCGGTCCTCGAATTCGGCCCTGGCCGCTCTGATGCCGGACGCGGCCGCCAGGTACGTGCCCGGGCTGGGCCACGGTTGGCTGGCCCGGGAGCCCGAGCTGCACGTCCGGATGGTCGAGGCCTGGCTCGCCGGTACGGCGCTGCCGGCGGAGCTGCCGCCCGAGGTCGCGTCCCCGGCCACGGTGCGGCGGCTTCTGCGCGAGCTGGGAGAGGAACCCACCGATGCCGCATCGAGGCTCGTCGCACCCTGACGTGAGACGAAGGCGCCGAGACACACGGGGACGCCCATCGACGCGCGTCGCACCGAGCTCCTCACGGCGGTCACGCGATGCTCACGTCAGCTGGTGACCCCGACACCGAGGTCGGCCAGCACCCGGTGGGCGGCGTTGTGCCCGGCCGCGCCGATGACGGAGCCCGCCGGATGGCAGCCGGCGCTGCCGGCGTAGAGCCCGTCCAGCCCGGTGGCGTAGGGGATCCGGTCCGCGAAGGCCACCGTGTTGTCGACGTGATGGATGTGTCCGTGGCTGATCCAGAAGTGCTCCTCGATCCCGGGGGGTGTGAGCGGGAAGGCGTCGGCGACGAGGTCACGAGTGCCCGGTGCGAACCGCTCCACGACGTCGAGCAGGTGCGCCACGTAGCCGTCCAGGGCCCCGGACCACCCGCCCGCCGGCTCGTACGGGACGGACTGCACGAACAGCGCCGAGGAGTGGTGGCCTGCTTCGTCGCGCAGCGAGGGGTCCACCGTGGTGTGCACGTACCACTCCATGGTGGGGAACTCCGGCAGGCGGCCGGCCAGCACGTCGGACCACATGGAGCGCAAGGCGGCCATCGGTCGGCCGGTCGCGTCCGGGAGCAGGTGGACGGTCGAGCCCCACGGGGAGGGGGCGTCGTCGGGCAGGCAGGACAACCGGGGGAGGCCGCGCAGGGCGAGGTTGACCTTGAGGGTCGTGCCCGGGCGCTGCACCCGGTCCAGCCGCTCCAGCATCGCGGCGGGGGCGTGCTCGCCGGCGATGGCGGCTGTCCGCCACGGGTCGCAGGCGCCCAGCACCGCCCGCGCCCGGACCTGCGAACCGTCGGCCAGGACCACTCCCGCCGCGGCGCCCGACTCGACCAGCAAACCGGTCACCTCCGCGTCGGTCACCACCCGCGCCCCGAGCGACCCCGCCGCCTCCGCGAACGCTCCGGACACCGCCCCCATGCCGCCCTCGGCGATCATCCAGGTGCCGTCGGCGCCGGGCAGCCGGCACATGTTGTGGACCAGGAAGTTGTGCCCCGAGCCGGCGGTGTCGGGACCCGCATGCAGGCCGGACAAGCCGTCGGTCACCGCGTACATCGCCACCAGCAGCTCGGACTCGAAGCCGAAGCGTGCCAGGTAGTCGGCCACGGACCCGCGCACCAGGTCGACGAAGACCTCACGGAGGGCGGGGCGGACGTGACGCTCGGCCGTCTGCTCGACGTCGAGCGGCTCGGCCAGCCACGCCGGGGCCAGGTCCTCGCGCAGCTGATCCATCTCGGCCTGCATGGCGTCGTCCGCCGTGACGTCGGCGGGGGAGAACATCCGCCCCATCTGGGCACGCGTCGCCGCCCGGTCCGAGCCGAAGACGAGGTACGGCGACCCGGGACCCCCTGCGGTCGGCAGGACGTAGTGAGGGTCGCGGCGCAACGGGCGGATCCGCCCACCGGCGAGTGCCAGCACCTCCGGCGGCATGAGCCCCAGCAGGTAGGCACCGGTCGAGTGCCGCAGGCCAGGCGCCATGGTGAAGGGCTGCTCGGTCCGGGTCGCCCCGCCCACCGTCCCGGCCCGCTCCAGCACGAGGACGTCGAGGCCTGCGGTGGCCAGCACGGTCGCGGCGACGAGGCCGTTGTGGCCGGCGCCGACGACGACGACGTCGGCCCGAGTGGGCAGCTCTGCGGCAGGCATGGCCGGACCCTAACCATCGGACCCGACTCGACCGCGCCGCGGGCCGCCCCGTGGCGGTGACCGCCGGAGGTCGTGCCAGGGTGTGCGCGTGCGACTCGTGCTCACGGGGGCGACCGGGTTCGTGGGCGGCGGGCTCGCCCGCCGGCTGTTGCGGGACGGTCATGAGGTCGTGGCCCTCGTCCGTGCGCCCGACCGGGCCTATGCACTCGCCGCCGAGGGCGCCCACCTCGCCCAGGGCGACGTCTGCGACACCTCGGCCGTCCGCTCCGCCCTCGAGGGTGCGGACGGTCTCTTCCACGTGGCGGGGTGGTACCGGCTGGGCTCCCGACACCCCGAGGAGGGACGCCGGGTCAACGTCGAGGGCACGCGATGTGTCCTGAGTGCGGCCACCGAGGCCGGGACGCCGCGGGTCGTCCACACCTCCACCCTCGCAGTGAACGGAGACACGCGGGGCCGGGTCGTCGACGAGACCTACCGCTTCACCGGGCAGCACCTGTCGGCCTACGACGAGACCAAGGCGGAGGCGCACCGGGTCGCCGAGGAGATGGCCGCCGCCGGGCTCCCGGTGGTCATCGTCATGCCCGGGCTCGTCTACGGCCCGGGCGACACCAGCCAGGCCGGTTCCCTGCTGAGGCGCGTGATCAGGGGCGGGCGCCCGGTGGTCTCCTCGGGTGGTCGGGTCTGCTGGGGTCATGTCGACGACGTCGCCGACGGCCACGTCCGGGCGCTGGAGCGCGGCGCGCCGGGGGAGTCCTACATGCTCGCTGGACCGCCGGCCACGATCGCCGACGGTCTCCGGCTGGCTGCCTCCATCGCCGGGACCCCTGGCCCCCTCGTCATACCCACCGCTCCCGTACGGATGGGTGCGACCCTCTCGGGCGTGCTGAGCCGGGCGGTGCCGGTCCCGGCGATCGTCGCCGAGGAGACGCAGCGCTCCTCTCTCGCGACCTATCTGGGGTCACCGGATCGGGCCGAGCGGGAGCTGGGGTGGGCCTGCCGGACCCTGCGGGACGGGTTGACCGAGACGGTGGCGGCCGAACGGGGCCGGGGCAGCTGGCCCTGACCCGCACCGGAGGTCAGCCGTCGACGGGTCGACGGGCCAAGAGCAGCGTGTCGACAGCCGTCCGCGGGCCCTCCTCGGTGGTGACCGGTCGTTCCACCTGCTCGAGGTCCAGCACCTCCAGCCGCTCCGCCGCGGCGGCCAGCATCTGGGCGGTGTGCAGGACTTCGGGGTCCTGCGGTCCACCGTGGCCCCGCTCGAGGTTGGCCCGGTCGTGGCCGATCACGAGCAGGTGGCCGCCGGGGACCAGCCAGGTCGCGGCACGCCGCAGGATCCCGTCCAGGACCTGCTCGGGCAGCTGGAGATAGGCGACCAGGACGAGGTCGACCGGCGCGGCGGGCTGCCAGGCCGTGACGTCGGCCACCTCCCACGTGACGTCCAGGCCGCGTTCCTCGGCCAACCTCCGCCCTCGGGCCAGGCCCGCGGCCGAGAAGTCGACCGCGGTGACCTCCCAGCCTCGCTCGGTCAGCCAGAGGGCGTGGCGCCCTTCGCCGGCGCCGAGGTCGACGGCCCTACCCGGACGGAGCGGCGCGAGCAGGTCGGCCACCACCGCGTTGGGGCCCTGGGACCACACCGGGGCCGCTGCGTACCGGGCGTCCCAGTCCTGGGCTGTCACACCGTCAGGCTACGGCCGTCCCCGTCAGCAGGACGTCGAGGACGTCGCGGATCGAGAGCATCCCGACGACGCGCTCGCCCTGGCGGACCGGCAGGTGGCGGATGCGTGCCTCGCTCATCAGCCGGGCCGCGTCGAGGATCGAATCGTCCGGCGAGACCGAGATCGTGGACAGTGCCATGACGTCACCGCAGACTGCCTCGTCCAGGTCCGTGCCCGCGGCGACGGCGTGCACCAGGTCCCGTTCCGAGACCAGACCGATGAGCCGGTCCTCGCGACGCACGACGAGCAGTGCGCCGACCTCCTCCTCGGTGAGGCAGCGTGCAGCTGTTCGCAGGGTGTCGTCGTCGTGCACGGTGGCCAACGGCCAGACCATGACGGTCCGGACCGGTGCCGTCGCGTCGGCCGAGGTGCTCATGACTCCTCCTCCCGCCCGGCGGCTGCTGGAGCGTGCCGCCTACCTCGACCCTCTGCCCCGGCACGCCGGCCGGTCAGGGTCGGACGTCCCGGCGGACGGGACTCCTGGGCCGCGCAGACAGGTCAGACGCCGCCGCCGTACGCGCGGTCCAGCCGGGGGAGGGCCGTGAGGTCGTCGAGGACCGCGGCTGCGCGGTCGAGGACCTCGGGGTCCACGGGATACTCCGGACGAGGGACGGCGACGACGTGCAGGCCGGCTGCCAGCGCCGCCAGTACGCCGTTCGTGGAGTCCTCCACCGCGACGGCGTCGCCGGGGGCCACGCCGAGCGCGGCCACGACGTCGACGTAGACGTCCGGTGCCGGCTTCCCCCGGGCCACCTCCTCGGTGGAGCGCGTCACCGCGAACAGGGGCGCCCAGCCGGTCACCTGCAGCACCCGGTCGATCAGCTGCCGTGGCGACGAGCTGGCCAGGCCCAGCGGTGCGCGGTCGGCCATGTGCCGGACCGCCGCATCCGCCCCCGGGAGCAGGGGGACTCCTGCGTCGTACTCGCGGCCCATCGCGGCCACGACCTCCTCCGCCACCTGCGCGGGCGGGGCGTCCACGCCGAGCTCCTCGGCGAGGAACGCCGACCACTCGGCCGTACTCATGCCCATCACCCGGTGCTGCGCCTCGGGGGTCCAGCGACCGCCCCGCTCGGCGATGTAGGCGCGGCGGACCCGCTCCCAGACCGGCTCCGAGTCCACCAGGACCCCGTCGAGGTCGAACACCACGGCGCGCACCCCGTCAGCCTGCCACGGCCAGCCGGTGTCCCTCGGAGAAGAAGGCCGCGAGCGCGTCGACGTCGAGCAGCGCCGACATCGGGCGGGCCGCGCCGAACGGCGCGTTCCAGAAGTCCCCCTGGCCCGGCTCCCAGGGACCCACGTACGCGTAGGGCTGGGCGCTCCACGTGTCGCCCGGCGACACCCCGAGGTTCACCTCGTCCACGGTCACCGCGAGGTCGAAGTGCTCGGGCCAGAGCACGGGCGTCGCGCCTTCGGCCACCCGCCGGAGGGCGGCGTCGCCACGTGCGAACCACCCCGCGAGGACGGCGGCGCCGGACGGGTCGACGACCATTCGGTCGTCCGGGTCGACACCGCTGTGGTCGTGGTACAGCCCCTCCGGTGACCCCCAGTCGACCCCAGCCGCCGCGGCGAGGTCTCGGTAGGTCCCCTGGAGCGGGATCCGGTTGCCCGCTACGACCAGGTCGGTGCCGTCGACGGCGAGGGCCGGGTCCTTGACGGTGGCGAAGCCACCTCCGGTCGCTCGTAGCCGGATCGTGCCCGACTCCCGGTACTGCGGCCCGGCGAGCACTCCCTCCGCGACGCCGTGCAGCGATCGCCGGGTGCTGGTCAGGACGTCGAGATCCATGGCACCTCCTGGTGACGAGCTGTAGTGCCGGTCGAGCGCGGGGACGTTACACCGACGTCGTACGAGGAGGCGGAATCGGGCGGCCCTGATCGGTCAGCCTTCGAACCAGCCTCGAGATCCTCGCAACTTCGCCGGGAAGGAGACGACCGGAGCTCTCGACGAGCTCTGCGAACTCATCGAGGCCAGGCGTCCCGCTCCGGTCATCCACTCGACTCACCCGCTCGCCGAGGCCGCACAAGCGGTCCGTCTCGTCGAGCAAGAACCCCGCCGCAAGCTGTCGTCACCGTCGCGCCGGCACCGACTCGTCCGGCACCGAGCTGAGGCAGCCGACCACCTCGCGCGTGGCCCACCGACACTCATGTCTGCTGCGCGCCCCCGGCAGGATTCGAACCTGCGCACACGGCTCCGGAGGCCGATGCTCTATCCCCTGAGCTACGGGGGCCAGGGCGCAGACGAGGGTACCAGCCGCCGGGCGTCGTCCCGGCCGCCGGTCAGGCGGCGCCGACGGCCTGCCGGACCCTGTCGAGCAGCGCTTCCTCCTGGGCCGTGACGCGCTTGCCGCCGATGCCGAGGAAGCCGCCGTGCTTGCTGGCCTTCACCGCCCGCTCGGCCACGGCCAACAGGTGCTCACGGAACGCGATCACCTCGTCAGGAGCCTGCGACGCCACCGTTGCGACAGCTCGGCTGAGCGATCCGAGCAGCTCGTCCTCCGACTCGGCCCGCCACTCCTCGATCGGCTCTCCGCCGAGATGGGCACCGGAGACCTCACGCACCAGCTGGCTGTCCGCGGTGACCGACCGGTCGCGCAGCTCTTCGAAGACCGCGTACATCTCCTGGACGAAGTCCCGGCGGCTCTGGTCGTCGTGCCCGGCGACCAGGTAGCCCGCGGCGAGCTGTGCGTGTGCGAGAGACTCCCACTGCTCGTCGGTGAAGTCCCGGCGTCCGGCCATCGAGCCCTCCTCTACGGCGCTCCGGCCTCCATCCTGGCACCACGGGCGCCGCGGATACCCTTGACCGGTGACACCCGAGCAGCTGTCCACGGTGGTACGCGACGCGCTCGCGGCCGCCGTCGCCGCCGGCGAGGTCGCCCTGCCTGATGGTCCCCCTGCCCAGGTCCGCATCGAGCGGCCCAGGAGCAAGGAGCACGGCGACTACGCCACCAACCTGGCGATGCAGCTGGCCAGGCCCGCCGGGATGGCGCCGCGGCCCCTCGCCGAGCTCCTGGCCGCCCGGCTACGTGGTGTGGACGGAGTGGCGCGGGTCGACGTGGCCGGGCCCGGCTTCCTCAACATCACCCTGACCGCCTCGTCCCAGGGCGCCTTGGCCGGCGACATCGTGGCGGCCGGGGCCGCGTACGGGCGGTCGGAGGCGGCGAGCGGCCAGCGGCTCAACCTCGAGTTCGTGTCCGCCAACCCGACCGGCCCGATCCACATCGGTCATGTCCGCTGGGCCGCCGTGGGTGACGCCCTCGGCCGCGTCCTCGAGGCCGCCGGCGCGGCGGTCACCCGCGAGTACTACTTCAACGACGCGGGGGCACAGATCGACCGATTCGCGGACAGCCTCCTGGCGGCGGCTCGGGGGCGACCCACGCCGGAGGACGGCTACGCAGGCGCATACGTCGATGAGATCGCCGCCCAGGTCGTGGCGCGTCGCCCCGGTGTGCTCGCCCTGACCGAGCCGGACGCCAGCGCGGTCTTCCGGGTCGAAGGCGTCGACCTGATGTTCGACGAGATCAGGCAGAGCCTGCACGAGTTCGGCGTCGACTTCGACGTCTACTTCAACGAGAAGTCGCTGCACGACAAGGGGGAGCTCGACGCCGCTCTCGAGCGACTCGGTGACCAGGGGCGGACGTACGAGCACGGCGGCGCCTGCTGGCTGCGCACCACGGACTTCGGCGACGACAAGGACCGGGTGCTCCGCAAGTCGGACGGGGCCTGGACCTACTTCGCGGCCGACTGCGCCTACTACCTGGACAAGCGGGAGCGCGGCTTCGACCTCTGCATCTACATGCTGGGGGCCGACCACCACGGCTACGTCGGCCGGCTGCGGGCCGTCGCCGCCTGCTTCGGCGACGACCCGGACCGGACGGTCGAGGTGCTCATAGGACAGATGGTCAACCTGGTCAAGGACGGCGCCCCGGTCCGCATGAGCAAGCGGGCGGGCACCGTCGTGCTCATGGCGGACCTGGTCGAGGCCATCGGCGTCGACGCGGCGCGCTACGCCCTCGCGCGGTACTCCACCGACTCGCCCATCGACCTCGACCTCGACCTGTGGGCGAAGCAGACCGACGAGAACCCGGTGTTCTACGTCCAGTACGCCCACGCCCGCCTGTCGTCCATCCTGCGCAATGCCCGAGACCTCGGCCTGGAGCTCGGCGAGCTCGTCCCTGAGCTGCTCGACCACGAGCGCGAGGGCGACCTGCTCGGGGTCCTCGGCGAGTTCCCGCGCGTCGTCGCGACGGCGGCCGAGCTCCGCGAGGTGCACCGGGTGGCCCGCTACCTCGAGGAGCTGGCCGGGACCTTCCACCGCTTCTACGACGTGTGCCGCGTGCTGCCCAGGGGTGACGAGGAGCTCACCGACCTGCACCGCGCCCGGCTCTGGCTGGTCGAGGCCACTCGCGTCGTGCTGGGCAACGGCCTCGGCCTGCTCGGGGTCTCCGCCCCCGAGCGGATGTAGCGGTGCGCGCGCACGAGGCCGGGGTCCTCCACGCCGACATCGGGTCCCGCGGCCCGGCCTGGCTGCAGACCCCGACCGACTCCAACGCACTCGTGGCAGCGCTCTGGGCCCGTACCGTCGCCAGGGGTCCCTCCGGGCAGCTCGAGGTCGGGGGTGTCGCCGTGGGGGACCTCGCCCGTGAGCACGGGACACCTGCGTACGTGGTGGACGAGGACGACTTCCGGGCCAGGGCGCGCGGCTTCCGCGAGGCCTTCGAGTCCGCGTTCGCCCCGCTCGGCGGGGCGCACGTCTTCTATGCCGGCAAGGCGTTCCTCTGCGCCGCGACGTCCCGGTGGGTGGCCGAGGAGGGGCTGTCCCTCGACGTCTGCACCGGTGGTGAGCTGGCGGTGGCCCTGCGGGGGGGCTTCCCCGGCGAGCGCATCGCCGTGCACGGCAACAACAAGTCCGAACGCGAGCTGGTCCGTGCCCTGGATGCAGGCGTGGGACGGATCGTGCTCGACGCGCCCGAGGAGATCGGCCGGCTGGCCCGCCTGGCAAGGGATCGCGGCGTCCGGGCGCCGGTGCTGGTCCGAGTGACCGTCGGCGTCGAGGCACACACCCACGAGTACATCGCGACGGCGCACGAGGACCAGAAGTTCGGCTTCTCCCTGGCCGGGGGCGCCGCCGCGGAGGCGGTGCGGGCGGTCCTCGCCGAGCCCCCGCTCGCCCTGCTGGGCCTCCACTCGCACATCGGTTCGCAGATCTTCGACACCTCCGGCTTCGAGGTCGCCTGCCGCCGGGTGCTGGGGTTGCACGCCGCCGTACGGGAGGAGCACGGCCGCGAGCTGCCCGAGCTGGGTCTGGGTGGGGGGTTCGGCATCGCCTACACGACCCAGGACGACCCGCTGCCGGCGGCTGAGCTGGCCGAGGGGCTGGCAGGGATCGTCCGCCACGAGTGCGCGGGCTACGGCGTGCCCGTGCCGCGCGTGAGCGTGGAGCCCGGCCGGGCCGTCGCCGGGCCGAGCACCTTCACCCTGTACGAGGTGGGGACGGTCAAGCGGGTCGAGCTCGACGCCGGGGCCGAGCGCCTCTACGTCGCCGTGGACGGCGGCATGAGCGACAACATCCGGACCGCGCTCTACGACGCGGACTTCTCCTGCGCCCTCGCCGGCCGCTCCTCGACTGCGGCGCCGGTGCTCTCCCGGGTCGTGGGCAAGCACTGCGAGAGCGGCGACATCCTGGTCAAGGACGAGTTCCTCCCCGGAGACGTCCGGGCCGGTGACCTGCTCGCGGTCCCCGCCACCGGTGCGTACTGCCGCAGCATGGCCAGCACGTACAACCACGTCCCGCGGCCGCCGGTGGTGGCGGTGCGCGACGGCCGCTCCCGGGTCCTGGTACGCCGGGAGACCGAGGAGGACCTCTTCCGCCTGGACCTCGGCTGACCGACTCCACCGGCGAGGGCGACGACGGTGCACCCCGCCCGACCCGCCCGTGCAACGGACGATCATGGAAGAATGGCCTCCATCACCGAGCGGAAGGGCGGGAGCGATGTCAGGGCGGACCGTGCTGCTCGCGGCCGGGGGCGGCGTGGTCGCCGTCTGGCTGCTCAACCTCCTGCTGCCGTTGTGGCTCGCGGTGCTCGTCGTGGTCGGAATCCCGGTGGCCGGCTACCTGATGCTGGACCCCTCCCAGCGCCGCCGGCTGCGTGGACAAATCGGCCGGCGCGAGATCGGCCGCTGACGGGCTCGCCGCCGACGGTACCCTGCTCGTCGCCGCCGGTACCCTGGCCGGGCGGCGGGGAGGCCATCGGTCCACATCGCGGACTCCTCCCGACGGCGCCGGTCCGGTCGCCGAGACTGACCGCCGCTGGTCCCACGGCTGGGGAGGGTGGATGAGCACGGTCCGTGTCGCGCTGCTCGGCTGCGGGGTGGTGGGCACGCAGGTCGCGCGCCTGCTCACCGAGCACGCCGACGACCTGGCCGCCCGGGTGGGCGCTCGGGTCGAGCTCGTGGGGGTGGCCGTGCGGCGGCTCGGCCGGGACCGCGCGGTCACCGGGCTCGCCCCGGGGCTGTTCACCACCGATGCCGAACGCCTCGTCGCCCGGCAGGACGTCGACGTGGTCGTCGAGGTCATCGGCGGCATCGAACCCGCCCGGACCCTGGTGCTCTCGGCGATGGAGCACGGCGCGTCGGTCGTCACCGCCAACAAGGCGCTGCTCGCGGAGGACGGCGACACCCTCCACCGGGCCGCCGACAAGCACGGTGTCGACCTGTACTACGAGGCGGCGGTCGCCGGTGCCATCCCACTCCTGCGGCCGTTGCGCGAGTCCCTCGCCGGGGACACGGTGCGGCGGGTCACGGGCATCGTCAACGGGACGACCAACTTCATCCTCGACCGGATGGACACGGCGGGGAGCGGCTTCGCGGAGTCGCTGGAGGAGGCCCAGTCGCTGGGCTACGCCGAGGCCGACCCCACGGCCGACGTCGAGGGCTTCGACGCCGCGGCCAAGGCGGCCATCCTGGCCGGTATCGCGTTCCACAGCCACGTCACGACGGCCGACGTCCACCGTGAGGGCATCACCGAGGTCACGGCGTCCGACGTGGCCAGCGCACGCGAGATGGGCTGCGTGGTCAAGCTGCTCGCGATCTGCGAGCTCTCTGGCGACGAGCGCTCGGTCGGCGTGCGGGTGCATCCCGCGATGCTGTCGCGCGAGCACCCGCTGGCGAGCGTCCGGGGGGCGTACAACGCCGTCTTCGTCGAGAGCGACGCCGCCGGTCGCCTGATGTTCTACGGCCCGGGCGCCGGAGGGGCGCCCACGGCCAGCGCCGTGCTGGGCGACCTGGTCACGGTCGGCCGCCACCGTGTCCAGGGGGTGCGGGGGCCCGGAGCCTCCACGTACGCCGCACGCGAGATCCGGCCGATGGGTGAGACCGTGACCCGCTACCACATCAGCCTCGACGTCGACGACCGCCCGGGCGTGCTCGCCCAGGTCGCCTCGGTCTTCGCCGAGCACGGCGTGTCGATCGAGACCGTCCGGCAGAAGGTCCACGGCCCGGACGACGCCGAGTTGGTCGTCGTCACGCACGCGGCTGCGGACGGCGCACTCGCCGCCACCGTCCAGGGGCTGGCTGCGCTGCGCATCGTCCGTGACGTGCTGTCGGTGATGCGGGTGGAGGGCGAGTGAGCAGCGCGCCTGCCTCGTCGACCCTGACCTGGCCGGGGGTCATCGAGCAGTACCGGGACCGGCTGCCGGTCACCTCGAATACCCCGGTGGTTACGCTCGGTGAGGGCGGCACGCCGCTCGTCCGGGCGGGCTGGCTGTCCGCGCGCACCGGCTGCGCCGTCCTCCTCAAGGTCGAGGGCGACAACCCGACGGGCTCGTTCAAGGACCGCGGCATGACCCTCGCCATCTCCAAGGCCGCCGAGGAGGAGGCCCGGGCGGTGGTGTGCGCGAGCACGGGCAACACCAGTGCGAGCGCCGCCGCCTACGCCTCCCGGGCCGGCATGACCACCGCCGTCCTGGTGCCGCGGGGCAAGATCGCCAGGGGCAAGCTGGCGCAGGCCGTCGTGCACGGGGCGCGGATCCTGCAGGTCGAGGGCAACTTCGACGGGTGCCTCACGCTCGCCCGCGAGCTTGCCGACGACTACCCGGTGTCCCTCGTCAACTCCGTCAACCCGTACCGCCTGGCCGGCCAGAAGACCGCGGCCTTCGAGGTGGTCGACGCCCTGGGCGACGCCCCCGACCTGCACGTCCTCCCGGTGGGCAATGCGGGCAACATCTCCGCGTACTGGATGGGCTACTGCGAGTACGACACGGCCGGCCCGGCTACCCGGCGCCCGCGCATGTGGGGCTTCCAGGCCGAGGGCGCGGCACCGATCGTGCGCGGAGCCGTGGTGGAGCACCCGGAGACCGTGGCCACGGCGATCCGGATCGGCAACCCCGCCTCCTGGCGGCTGGCCGTCGCTGCGCGGGACGAGTCCGGCGGGCTGGTCGACATGGTCTCCGACGATGCCATCCTGGCTGCGCAGCGTGACCTGGCCCGGCACGAGGGCGTCTTCGTCGAGCCCGCCTCGGCGGCGGGGGTGGCGGGCCTGCTGGCCGAGCACGCCGCCGGCCGTCTCGACCCGGGCCAGACGGTGGTCGTCACCGTGACCGGCCACGGCCTCAAGGACGTCGACACCGCCCTGGACGCCTTCGGGGCGATCGAGGAGACCGTGGTGCCCGTGGACCCGCACGCTGCCGCGGGCGCCCTCGGCCTGCGCTGATGCTCGCGCCGCCGGTGGTGGTCCGGGTCCCGGCCACCAGCGCCAACCTCGGGCCCGGGTACGACTGCCTCGGCCTGGCCCTGGGCCTGCACGACGAGGTGACCGTCCGACCGCTGCCCGAGCCGGTCACCACCGTGACGGTCGAGGGGGAGGGCGCAGCGGGTCTCCCCGGCGACGGCAGCCACCTCGTGGTGCGGGCCATGCGGGCCACGTTCGACCACCTGGGCGACGGGCCGCCGGGCCTGTCCCTGCGGTGCCTGAACCGCATCCCGCACGGCCGGGGCCTGGGGTCGTCGGCCGGCGCCATCGTGGCCGGCGTCGTCGCAGCGCGGGCTCTCGTGCCCGGAGGGTCGGAGCGCCTCGAGGACGCCGCGGCGCTCGAGCTCGCCGGCGGCATGGAGGGGCACCCGGACAACGTGGCTCCGTGCCTGCTCGGCGGCGCCACCGTGGCGTGGACGGCAGGCGGGCTGTCGCGGGCGGTGCGCCTCGAGGTCCACCCGCGGGTGGTCCCGGTCGTCGCCGTCCCCGACCGGCACCTGAGCACCGCGGCCGCCCGTGCACTGCTCCCGGACCTCGTCTCGCACCGCGACGCCACTGCCAACGCCGCACGCACGGCGTTGCTGGTCCAGGCCCTGACCGAACGGCCGGACCTGCTCCTGGCAGCGACCGAGGACCGGCTCCACCAGGAGTACCGGCGGGCGGCCATGCCCGAGTCGCTGGACCTCGTCGACCGCCTGCGGGCCCAGGGGCTCGCGGCCGTCGTCTCCGGGGCGGGTCCGTCCGTGCTCGTCCTCGCCCACGAGCCCCCCGCGGCCGAGGTCGAGGCTCAGGTCGGCCCCGGGTGGACGGTGCTGCGACCGGGGATCGACACCGCGGGCGCGGTCGTCGAGCCCGTGGCGCTGCGATCGGCCCCGCCCGAGTGACGACGACGCCCTGCTGGGCGCTCGGGAACCTCGGCGGGTCGGGAATGCACCCGCTGCCGCGCGTGTTAGTCTCGATGCGCACCGACGCCCTTCGGGCGGGTAGCGACCTCCATGGACCTACGGGACCTGCCGTCCCCGACCGTGGCCCCGTACCTCCTCGTGGCGGCTCGCCGTACCCAGGTCGCCCGGCGACGCGTCGCGTGCACCTCCCCGGGAACCACCCGGGACGTCCTGACGCGCCGGGGTTCTCCCGGCGCCCCGGTCCGCAGGAAGGACCCTGAGTGACTGACACCCACCTCATCGGGAGCACTGACGCCCAGTCGCAGCTGCCCGTGGACGAGGACAAGCCCACCCGAGCCCGCCGTCGCGCCTCCGGCCTCCAGGGCATGGTCCTGGCCGAGCTGCAGCAGATGGCCGCCGGCATGGGCATCCGAGGCACCGGCCGCATGCGCAAGGGCCAGCTCATCGAGGCGATCCAGGCGGCGCGGGGCGGCGCCGCCGCCGCGCCCGAGGCAGAGGATGGTGCCCCCTCCACGACCCCGACCGACCGACCGGCCGAGCGCGAGCAGCGCCCGGCCCCCGAGCCAGGGCCGCAGGACCACGACCAGCCGGTCGTCGACCACGACCAGCCGGTCGTCGACCACGCCCGGCCCGAGGTCGGCGACCGCGCGGCCGGGCGCACCGACCGCGGCGACCGGTCGGAGCGTCCCGACGGTGACGGCGCGAGCCCCGGCGAGCCTGAGCAGCGTGACCACCGCGAGCAGCGGAACCGTGGCGACCAGCAGGATCGCCCCCGCGACCGCGAGGACCGCGGCGACCGCCAGCCGGACCAGCAGCGCGACCGTGGCGAGCGGCAGCCGGACCAGCAGCACGACCGCGAGGACCGCGGCGAGCGGCAGCCGGACCAGCAGCGCGGCCGCGACGACGACGACGACAACCGTGGCCGCCGCCGGCGCCGCCGTGGCCGCGACCGCTTCCGTGACCGCGACCAGCGCAGCGGCGAACGCCGCGGCGGCGGCCAGCGCGACCGGTACGACGAGCCGCAGGTCTCCGAGGACGACGTGCTCGTGCCGGCTGCCGGCATCCTCGACATCCTGGACAACTACGCGTTCGTGCGGACCTCCGGCTACCTCCCGGGCCCCAACGACGTCTACGTGTCCCTCGCGATGGTCAAGCGCTACGGGCTGCGCAAGGGCGACGCCGTCACCGGCGCCGTTCGCCTCCCGCGCGAGGGCGAGAAGCAGCAGAAGTTCAACGCCCTCGTCCGCGTCGACACCGTCAACGGTGCCGAGCCGGACGCCTCGCGGCACCGGCCGGACTTTGCCAAGCTGACCCCGCTCTACCCGCAGGACCGCCTCCGGCTCGAGACCGAGCCCGGCGTCGTCACCACCCGGGTCATCGACCTGGTGGCCCCGATCGGCAAGGGGCAGCGGGGGCTGATCGTCTCGCCACCCAAGGCGGGCAAGACGCTGGTCCTCCAGGCGATCGCGAACGCCATCACCACCAACAACCCGGAGACCCACCTGATGGTCGTCCTCGTCGACGAGCGTCCGGAGGAGGTCACCGACTTCCAGCGCCAGGTCAAGGGCGAGGTCATCGCCTCGACCTTCGACCGGCCTGCCGAGGACCACACGACGGTGGCCGAGCTGGCCATCGAGCGGGCCAAGCGCTTGGTGGAGCTGGGACACGACGTCGTCGTGCTCCTCGACTCGATCACGCGGCTGGGCCGTGCCTACAACCTGGCCGCTCCCGCCAGCGGCCGGATCCTGTCCGGAGGCGTCGACTCCAGCGCCCTCTACCCGCCGAAGCGGTTCTTCGGCGCCGCCCGCAACATCGAGAACGGCGGGTCCCTGACGATCCTCGCCACGGCGCTCGTCGAGACGGGGTCGAAGATGGACGAGGTGATCTTCGAGGAATTCAAGGGCACGGGCAACATGGAGCTGCGCCTCGACCGCAAGCTGTCCGACAAGCGGATCTTCCCAGCCGTCGACGTGATGGCCTCCGGCACCCGCCGCGAGGAGATCCTGCTCGGCCGCGATGAGCTGCAGGTGGTCTGGAAGCTCCGCCGGGTGCTCAGTGGCCTGGACATCCAGCAGGCCCTGGAGCTGATGCTCTCCAAGCTCAAGGAGACCCGCAGCAACATCGAGTTCCTCATGCAGGTGCAGAAGACCACCCCGATGGCCGGTGTCACGAAGGACGACGACTGACGGCGCCGCCCTCCTGCAGGCCAGGTCGGGACCGGGCGGGTCGTCCGGGCGAACCGATGCGGTCGGCGCTCCGGATGCGGTAGGAACGTCCTCCGCGGGCCGGCCGTCGAGGCCGGTCCGGACCCGACCCCCCGAGAGGCAGTGGATGAGCGCCGCCGTCGAGACCTGGACCTGCTCGCGCTGCGGCGCCGTCAACAAGCCGAGCTGGCGCTTCTGCGCCCGGTGCGAGGCGATGGCCGACGGGTCCCGCCGGGCGGACCACCTGCCGAAGCCCGGCAGGAACCCCGACCAGGCGGTGCTACCCGGGCTGGTCCTCCTCGCCGGTCTCGTGGCGGTCGCCGTCGGCGCGGCCCTCTACGGCTCGGTGGCCTGGGACGCCCTGGCCTCCCTCGTCCCCTGACGCGGTTTGGAGGGGTCCGGGGCGGCTGGAATACTGACCTGCTGGTTCCGGTTCACGGGGGGCACCCCCGCCCACCGACCCGGCGACCTCGAGATACAGGAGAAGCCGTGAAGCCCGACATCCACCCCGACTACGTGGTGACCCAGGTGACCTGCACCTGTGGCAACACGTTCACGACGCGGAGCACCGCGCGCAACGGTGTCATCCACGCCGACGTGTGCTCCAACTGCCACCCCTTCTACACCGGGAAACAGAAGATCCTCGACACCGGCGGTCGGGTGGCCCGGTTCGAGTCGCGCTACGGCAAGAAGAAGTCCGGCACGTAGTCGTCGTACGGCGCCGACCCGCGGGACCCTCCGCGGGTCGGCGCCGTCGTCGCATCTCGCCCCGCCCCGTCCCGGTCCGAGCCCAGGAGCACCCGTGTTCGAGCGCCTCGACGACCTCGTCGTCGAGCACGGCGAGCTCGAACGACGGCTGGCCGACCCCGCCGTCCACACCGACCCGGCCTTGGCCCGCCGGATCGGGCGGCGCTACGCCGAGCTGACCCCTGTGGTCGAGACCTACCGGGCCTGGCAGCTGGCGGGTGACGACCGAGAGGCCGCGGTGGAGCTCGCAGTCGACGACCCGGCCTTCGCACAGGAAGCCGAGTCCCTGGCCACCCGCCGGACCGAGCTGGAGGAACGACTCCGCTCCCTGCTGCTGCCGCGCGACCCCGACGACGGTCGAGACGCGATCCTCGAGATCAAGGCCGGTGAGGGCGGCGAGGAGTCCGCGCTCTTCGCCGGCGACCTGCTGCGGATGTACCTGCGCTTCGCCGAGCGAGCCGGCTGGCGTACGGAGGTCCTCGATGCGGAGCCGTCCGAGCTCGGTGGCTACCGCGACGTGTCGGTGGCGATCAAGGCGCGTGGCGCGACGGGTCCCGGAGAGGCCCCGTACTCACGGCTGAAGTACGAGGGCGGCGTGCACCGTGTCCAACGCGTGCCGGTCACCGAGTCCCAGGGCCGCATCCACACGAGTGCCGTGGGGGTCCTCGTCCTGCCGGACGTGGAGACCGAGGACGAGGTCACCATCGACCCCCAGGACCTGCGCATCGACGTCTTCCGGTCCTCGGGCCCCGGCGGACAGAGCGTGAACACCACCGACTCGGCCGTGCGGATCACGCACCTGCCCACCGGACTCGTCGTGTCCTGCCAGAACGAGAAGAGCCCGCTGCAGAACCGCGAACAGGCGATGCGGATCCTGCGGGCACGGCTGCTCGCCGCCGCACGCGAACGTGCCGACGCCGAGGCGTCGGCCGCCCGTCGCAGCCAGGTCCGCACGGTCGACCGCTCTGAGCGGGTCCGGACGTACAACTTCCCGGAGAACCGGATCGCCGACCACCGGGTCGGCTTCAAGGCCTACAACCTCGACCAGGTCCTGGACGGCGACCTCGACGCCGTCGTCCAGGCCTGTGCCGACGCCGACGCCGCCGCCGCGCTGGAGCACGACGCCGCGGGTCGCCGCCGGTGAACGCCCTCCGGCAGGCCGTGGACCGGGCCGAGCAGACGCTGGCCGCAGCCGGTGTGCCGTCCCCGCGACACGACGCCGAAGAGCTGGCGGCGTGCTCGCTGGGCATCGGGCGACGGGATCTGTGGCGCTTCACCGACGTCGGTACGGGCTTCGCCGACGCGGTCGCCCGCCGCGCCGCCCGCGAGCCGCTGCAGCACATCACCGGCCGGGCCGCCTTCCGCCACCTCGAGGTCCTCGTGGGGCCGGGGGTCTTCGTGCCCCGTCCGGAGACTGAGGTGGTCGCGGGAGCGGCCGTCCAGGCCGCGCGGGCGGCGGGACCCCAGGCAGTCGTCGTCGACCTCTGCACCGGCTCGGGCGCGATCGCCCTCGCGGTGGCACAGGAGGTGCCCGAGGCGCGGGTGCACGCCGTCGAGAGCGAGCCGGCCGCGCTCGCCTGGGCCGGCCGCAACCTCGCCGGCAGCACCGTGCGGTTGCACGCCGGTGACATGGCCACGGCGGCCGCCGAGCTCGACGGCGCCGTGGATGTGGTCGTCGCCAACCCGCCGTACGTCCCGGACGGCGCCGAGGTACGCGACCCCGAGGTGGCCTCGTACGATCCGGCTTCCGCCCTCTGGGCGGGGCAGGACGGGCTCGACGCCATCAGGGTCGTCGAGCGCGTTGCTGCGCGGTTGTTGCGGACGGGGGGCGTCGTGGTCGTGGAACACGCCGACCGGCAGGGAGTGGACGCCCCCGAGCAGTTCAACGTGACCGGTCGGTGGGTAGACGTGGCGGACCACCGGGACCTCACCGACCGGCCCCGCTACCTGACCGCACGTCGGGCGGAGCGAGCACGTTGAGCCGCGTCTTCGACTGCCGGGTGCCGGACCAGCGGCAGGGCGGCATCGGGGCGGCGGCCAGTGCCGTGCGTCGCGGCAACCTCGTGGTGATGGCCACCGATACCGTCTACGGCCTGGGGTGCGACGCGTTCCGCCCCGAAGCGGTCGCCGGGCTGCTCGAGGCCAAGGGGCGCGGGCGAGACATGCCCGTGCCGGTCCTCGTGGGGTCCACCGAGACCCTCACCGGCGTGGCCGCGGAGCTGTCCCTGCCCGCCCGACGGCTGGCCGAGGCCTTCTGGCCCGGAGGCCTGACACTCGTCTGCCACGAACAACCCTCGGTGCACTGGGACCTGGGGGACACCGGCGGGACCGTGGCCGTCCGGATGCCGCTCCACCCCGTCGCGCTCGAGGTCCTGCAGGTCACGGGCCCCATGGCGGTCAGCAGCGCCAACCGCTCCGGCCGCCCGCCCGCAGCGACCGCGGCGGAGGCACGCGAGCAGCTCGGGGAGGCCGTCGCCGTCTACCTCGAGAGCGGTCCGGTCGGCGACCAGGTGCCGTCCACCATCGTCGACGTCACCGGAAGCGTTCCAGTCGTCCTGCGGCAGGGGACGATCTCCGTCGACCTCATCCGCGAGGTCGTCCCGGAGGTGGTCGCGGCATGACCTCCTTCCGGATCCTGCACGTCTGCACGGGCAACATCTGCCGGTCCCCGATCGCGGAGCGCCTCACCCTGCTGGGCCTCCGGGAACGGGTCGGTCCCAAGGCCGCCCGCTTCGTCGTGACGAGCGCCGGGACGTGGGGGCACGAGGGCTCGGGCATGGAGCTGGCAGCGCTGCAGGTCCTCGCGGAGCTCGGGGTGGACGGTCGCGCCTTCCGGGCCCGGGAGCTGGCTCCCGACCACGTCATCGGTGCGGACCTCGTGCTGGGCGCGACCCGCGAACACCGGGCGCAGGTCGTCACGCTGGTCCCGGCCGCCGCGGGTCGGACCTTCACGCTCCGGGAGTTCTCGCGGGCCGCCGCCACCGTGGCGCCGGGGTCCGACAGGTGGCCCGACGACCCAGTGGCGCGAGCCCGCGCCGTGGTCGTGGCCACCGCCGGGAGCCGCGGACGCATCCCGCCCGGGCACCCGGGGGACGACGACGTGGTCGACCCCTACGGAGGCCCGCTGACCGCCTTCCGGCACTGTGCCCGCACCATCGCGGAGGCCTTGGTGCCGGCGCTCGACGCGCTTGCGGGGCGCGATGGGCGCCGGCCGGTCCACCGCGGGTCGTAGAGTGGCCCCACCGCCGCCGCAAGCCGTTGCCGAGGAGTGCGTGAGTATGACCGAGCCAGTCCCCTTCTGGGGCCCGGACTTCGCTGCGCTGCGCGACGAGGACCCCGAGATCGCCGACGTGCTGCTCGCCGAGCTGGACCGCCTGCGTGGTGGACTGCAGCTCATCGCCAGCGAGAACCTGACCTCGCCGGCGGTCCTCGCCGCGCTGGGGTCGACGCTGTCGAACAAGTACGCCGAGGGGTACCCCGGGCGCCGCTACTACGGTGGCTGCGCCGAGGTCGACCGCGCCGAGTCGATCGGGATCCAGCGCGCCAAGGAGCTCTTCGGGGCAGAGCACGCCAACCTCCAGCCGCACTCGGGCGCAAGCGCCAACCTCGCCACGTACGCCGCCTTCGCGGTGCCCGGTGACACCGTGCTGGCCATGTCGCTGCCGCACGGTGGTCACCTCACGCACGGCTCCCGGGTCAACTTCTCCGGCAAGTGGTTCCACGTCGTCTCCTACGGCGTCTCCGCCGAGGACGAGCGGATCGACTACGACGAGGTCCGCGACCTCGCACGGCAGCACCAGCCGAAGATGATCATCTGCGGGGCGACGGCCTACCCGCGGTTGATCGACTTCTCCGCCTTCCGGGAGATCGCCGACGAGGTGGGCGCGGTACTGATGGTCGACGCCGCGCACTTCATCGGGTTGGTCGCCGGTGGGGCGATCCCCTCGCCGGTCCCCTACGCAGACGTGGTCACCTTCACCACGCACAAGGTCCTGCGCGGACCGCGCGGCGGGATGATCGTCAGTCGGGCCGAACACGCACAGAAGATCGACAAGGCGGTCTTCCCGTTCAGCCAGGGCGGTCCGCTGATGCACGCGATCGCTGCCAAGGCCGTGGCGCTGCGTGAGGCGCAGCAGCCTGAGTTCCGGTCCTACGCCCGCCAGGTGGTGACCAACGCCCAGGCCCTCACCGAAGGTCTGGCCGCCGAGGGGATGCGGCCCGTCTCCGGCGGCACCGACACGCACCTGGCGCTCATCGACCTCCGCCCGCTGGGCGTCACCGGCGCCGAGGCGGAGACCCGCTGCGACGCCAGCCGGATCACCCTCAACAAGAACGCCATCCCCTTCGACCCGCAACCACCGATGACCGCCTCCGGCATCCGTGTGGGCACGCCGTCGGTCACGACGCAGGGCATGGGGGAGGGGGACATGAAGGAGGTCGCGTCCCTGATCAGCAGGGCTGTGCGCGACGCCGACGGATCGGCCACGGCCGAGATCGGCCACGCGGTGGGTGCCCTCGTGAGCAGGCATCCCGCCTACCCGCGCTGACCCGGCAGGACACCCCCGCCGGTGCGCGAGTACGTCCTCACGCTGCTCGTCGCCGCCGCGACGACCTACCTCCTCGTCGGGCTCGCCGGGCGGGTCGCGCACTTGGTCGGTGCCGTGCCACCGACGCGGGACCGCGACGTCCACCGGGAACCCGTGCCGCGGCTGGGCGGCACGGCGATGCTGGCCGGGATGCTGGCGGGGTTGCTCGTGGCCAGCTACCTCCCTCGGATGTCGGCGGTCTTCCGCGAGTCGGACGACGCGCGCGCGCTCCTGACCGCCGCCGTCGTGATCTGTGCCGTGGGCGTGGCCGACGACGTGTGGGGGCTCGGGGCGTTGACCAAGCTGGCCGGTCAGCTGCTCGCCGCGGGCCTTCTCGTCGTCCAGGGGGTGCAGCTCATCTGGCTGCCGCTGCCCTCGGGGCCGCTGGTGCTGGACCCCGTGCAGGGCTCGCTGCTCACAGTCCTGCTGGTGGTCGCCACGGTCAACGCCGTCAACTTCGTCGACGGGCTGGACGGGCTGGCGGCCGGGGTCGTGGGGATCGGGGCGCTGGCGTTCTTCTCCTACGCCTACCTGCTCACCGTCGAGCAGGGCGTCTCCCGGCTCACCACTCCGGCCATGGTGACCGTGATCCTGGCGGGGATGTGTCTGGGCTTCCTGCCCCACAACGTCAACCCGGCACGCATCTTCATGGGTGACTCGGGGTCGATGCTCATCGGGCTGCTGCTGGCCGCCAGCTCCATCACCCTCACGGGCAAGTTCGACTCGCAGGTCGTCGGGGACGCATCGGTGCTCCCCGCCCTGCTCCCGCTGGTGCTGCCGGTCGCGGTCATCGCCGTGCCGTTCACGGATCTGCTGCTCGCCGTGACCCGAAGGACCCGGGCCGGCCGGTCACCGTTCGCCCCGGACAAGCAGCACCTGCACCACCGGTTGCTCGAGATCGGCCACTCCCACCGTCGGGCCGTCGTGGTGATGTGGATCTGGACCGCCCTGGTCGCCTTCGGCGTGGTGGTCGTGGCCCTGGTCGGCGGCTGGCAGAGCATGGTGGGGGTGGGTGTCGTCCTCGTGCTCACCGTCGCCCTCACCCTCTGGCGACCGCGCGGGCTGCTCGGCCGAGCCGCCTGACGCACCGGCACAGGTCCGCGCTCCCCGTACCCTGGGGCACCGCCCCCACCCGAGGAGTGCTCCGTGCCGGACGGCCCCGAGGCCCTGGTCGTCCCCATGCGTCGCGTGCTGCGCGTCGTCGGGGTCGGCACGGTCGTGGCGCTGCCGGTCGCCGCGGCGGCCGGTTGGGTCGCCGCCGACGGCGCCGGCGCCCGAGGCGCCTTCCTGGGCCTGGCCGTCCCGGCGGCCTTCCTCGGCATCACCGCGGTGCTCGCCCTGCTGACCGCGGGCATGGACTCCCGGCGGATGCTGGCCCTCCTCGTCGGCTCGTGGGTGGTCAAGGTGCTCGCCCTGGTCGCCGTGCTGAGCGTGCTCCGGGAGGACGGGTCGTGGTCGCGGCCGGCCTTCCTGGCGGCCTTCGCGGTCGGTGTCGCTGGATGGCTCACGGCGGAGTGCCTCGTGGTCCTGCGGACCCGCGTGCCGTACGTGGAACCGGCGCCGCGCCGCCCCGCGGACCGGTTGTGACCTGCGCGGCCGTGGGTTGGTATCGTCTGGCCGCGGCATGAGCGAGGAGCCGGACGAGGCCGAGCGGGAGACCTCCCGTGGGGACTCGGTCGTGTTCTCGGTCATGGGCACTCTGATCGCAGGCCCGGCGCTGTACGGCCTGGTCGGCTTCGGGGTGGACACCCTCGCGGGTACGTCGGTTTTCGTGCCGATCGGCATCGTGGTGGGATTCGCGCTCAGCCTCTACATCGTGTACGTGCGGTACGGCAGGGACTGACCGTCCCCCAGGACCCGGGAGATGACGCTGATCACCTTCGCGCCGACGCAGGTCCTGGCCGGGTTGAGCGCCGCCGAGGGCAACGGGTTCCATCCGCCCAGCCTGTCCGAGTTCTTCCCCGGGCAGCTGTTCGGCGCCGGTACCTGGTGGGGACCCAGCCGCATCAACCTCATCGGCCTGCTCATGGCGGGTCTGCTCGCCCTGTTCTTCGTGAGCGCCTTCCGCAAGCCCGGCGTCGTGCCCGGCCGCCTCCAGATGCTGGGCGAGATGGGCGTCACCTTCGTCCGCAGCCAGATCATCGACGAGGTCATCGGCAAGCAGGGCCGCCGGTTCCTCCCCTATCTGGTGACGCTGTTCTTCATGGTCTTCGCGCTCAACATCGCCGGGGTGCTGCCGACCCTCAACATGGCCGGCACCGCGGTGATCGGCGTGCCGATGTTCCTCGCGGGCGTTTCCTGGGTGGTCTTCAACGTGGTCGGTGTGCAGACCCACGGCCTCGGCGGCTACCTCCGGAACAACCTCTTCCCGCCCGGTGTGCCGAAGCCGCTCTACCTGCTGCTCACGCCCATCGAGGCCATCTCCACCTTCGTGCTCAGGCCCGTCACGCTGACCATCCGGCTCATGGCCAACATGATGGCCGGCCACCTCATGCTCGTGCTCTTCTTCGCCGCGTCGAGCTACCTGCTCTTCGAGGCCCAGGCCGCGCTCAAGCCGCTGGGCGTCGCCGCGGTCGCCATGGGTTTCGCCTTCACCCTGTTCGAGATCCTCGTCGCGGGCCTGCAGGCCTACATCTTCACCCTCCTCACCGCCCTCTACATCGGCGGCGCGATGAGCGAGGCCCACTAAGCCGACGTCCGCTGCACCCGCACCGGACGCCACACAGGAAGGAACGAAGCAGTGGACCTGCTCGCTCAAGTCAGCGGCAACGTCAACGCCATCGGCTACGGCCTCGCCGCCATCGGCCCGGGCATCGGCCTCGGCATCCTCATCGGCAAGGCACTCGAGGGCATGGCGCGCCAGCCCGAGGTCACCGGCGTGCTGCGGACCAACATGTTCATCGGCATCGCCCTGGTCGAGGCGCTCGCGCTCATCGGGCTCGTCGCCGGCTTCATCTTCACCTGATCATGGACGTCACGGCACTCCGGGCCGCCGAGGGCGGGCAGGACGTCGAGGGCACAGCGGTCCTGCTGCCGGCGTCCTACGACATCCTCTGGTCGTCGGTCGTCTTCGTCGTCCTCTTCCTGCTCTTCTGGAGGTTCGTCCTGCCGACGCTGCAGCGGATCCTCGACGAGCGCAGCGAGGGGATCGAGCGCAAGCTCGAGCAGGCGGAGGCCGACCGCGCGGAGGCCCAGGCGCTGCTCGAGCGCTACCGCGAGCAGCTCGCCGAGGCGCGGTCGGAGGCCGCCCGGATCCGGGCCGAGGCCCAGGCCGACCGGCAGTCCATCGTGGCTGAGGCGAGGACCGAGGCCGAGCGCGCCGCGTCCGTGGTGACCGAGCGGGCGCAGACCCAGCTGACCAGCGAGGCGGCCGCTGTCCGTGCGGCGCTGTCGCGCGACGTCGGACGGCTGGCGACCGACCTGGCCGAGCGCATCATCGGTGAGTCGCTCGACCCTCGGCGGACCAGCGCGACCGTCGACCGCTTCATCGCCGACCTCGACGCCGCCGGCGCCGGCCCGTCGGACGGGCCGGTGACACGCTGATGCTCGGCCCCAGCCGTACTTCACTGGCGGAGGCGCAGGAGGCATTGGCCGGCCGGGTCGGCGAGCCCGGTTTCGACGGGCTCTCCGCAGAGCTGCTCGACGTGTCGGTACTGCTGTCGCAGGAGACGTCGTTGCGCGGGCTGCTGTCCGACGCGGGGGCTCCGGCCGAGCAACGGGCGGCACTCGCCTCGTCTGTCCTCGCCGGCCGGGTGCCCGAGCTGGCGACGGACGTCGTCGCCGACGTGGTCCGCCGACGCTGGTCCTCCCCCCGCGACCTCGTCGACGCGCTCGAGATCCTCGGCGCGGAGGCCGCCTTCCTCGTCGCGGAGGGGAGTGGCCGCCTGGACGCCGTCGAGGACGAACTCTTTCGCTTCGCCCGCACCATCGCCGCCGACGACCGGCTGAGCGCGACGCTGAACGACCCCGCCATGCCCGACGCCGCAAAGGCGGATCTCGTGGCCGACCTGCTCCGGGAACGGGCCGACGACGAGACCGTACGCCTGGTCTCCCACGTCGTGGCGCACCCGCGCGGGCGCAGGGCCGAGCAGGCTGTCACCCAGCTCGTCGAGCTCGCCGCCAACCGCCGGGAGGAGCTCGTCGCCGAGGTGACCGTCGCCGACGGCATCACCGAGGACCAGCAGCAACGGCTCGCGGCGGCGCTCGGCCGGATCTACGGACGCACCGTGACGCTGCAGGTGGCGGTCGACCCGACCGTGTCCGGTGGCGTCGTCGTCCGCATGGGCGACGAGGTCATCGACGGCAGCCTCGCCCACCGACTGGCCGAGGCACGACGACGCCTGGGAGCCTGAACCCACCGACCCGACCGCACCTCCCGCCCGCCGCGGGGGCCAGATACGAAGAGAGCAGGGACCGCCATGGCGGAGCTGACGATCCGGCCGGAGGAGATCCGCGACGTGATCGAGCGACACGTCCGGTCGTACGCACCTGAGACCGCCCGCGAAGAGGTGGGGCACGTCGTCGACGCCGGTGACGGCATCGCCCACGTCGAGGGCTTGCCCTCGGCGATGGCCAACGAGCTGCTCGAGTTCGAGGGCGGCACGCTGGGCCTCGCGCTCAACCTGGACCTGCGCGAGATCGGTGCCGTCGTGCTCGGCGACTTCATCGGGATCGAGCAGGGGACCAGCGTGCGGCGGACGGGCGAGGTCCTCTCGGTCCCCGTGGGTGACGCGTTCCTCGGCCGGGTCGTCGACCCGCTGGGCACGCCGATCGACGGGCTGGGCGACATCGAGCCCGAGGGCCGTCGGGCGCTGGAGCTCCAGGCCCCCACGGTCATCCATCGCCAGCCGGTGAGCGAACCGCTGCAGACGGGGATCAAGGCGATCGACGCCATGACGCCGATCGGGCGGGGCCAGCGCCAGCTGATCATCGGCGACCGGCAGACCGGCAAGACCGCCGTAGCCGTCGACACGATCATCAACCAGCTGGACAACTGGAGGACCGGCGACAAGGCCAAGCAGGTCCGCTGCATCTACGTCGCCACCGGCCAGAAGGGCTCCACGATCGCCGGCATCCGCACGGCGCTCGAGGAGGCCGGCGCGATGGAGTACACCACCATCGTGGCGTCGCCCGCGTCCGACTCCGCGGGCTTCAAGTACCTCTCCCCGTACACGGGATCGGCCCTCGGGCAGCACTGGATGTACCAGGGCTACCACGTGCTCATCGTCTTCGACGACCTGTCCAAGCAGGCCGAGGCCTATCGGACGGTGTCGCTGCTGCTCCGCCGGCCCCCCGGCCGCGAGGCCTACCCGGGTGACGTCTTCTACCTGCACTCGCGGCTGCTCGAGCGCTGCGCGAAGCTGTCCGACGACCTCGGGAGCGGGTCGATGACCGGCCTGCCGATCATCGAGACGAAGGGCAACGACGTCTCCGCCTTCATCCCGACCAACGTCATCTCCATCACCGACGGCCAGTGCTTCCTCGAGAGCGACCTCTTCAACTCCGGCGTCCGCCCGGCCATCAACGTCGGCATCTCGGTCTCCCGCGTGGGCGGCGCCGCCCAGGTCAAGGCGATGAAGAAGGTGGCGGGCTCGCTCCGGCTGGACCTCGCGCAGTACCGCGACCTCGAGGCGTTCGCGGCCTTCGCCTCCGACCTCGACGCCGCGAGTCGGGCCCAGCTGGACCGCGGCGCCCGCCTCGTGGAGCTGCTCAAGCAGCCGCAGTACTCGCCGTTCCCGGTGAACCACCAGGTCGTGTCCATCTGGGCCGGGACCACCGCCCGCCTCGACGACGTCCCGGTCGAGGACGTCCGCCGGTTCGAGCGCGAGTTCCTCGACTACCTGGGCCGCGAGCGCAAGGAGGTCCTGGACAACATCGCGTCGACCAACGCGCTCTCCGACGACGACGTCCGTGTGCTGGAGGAGGCGATCGGCAGCTTCAAGGGGCAGTTCGTCACCGCCTCCGGCCAGCCGCTGGTCAAGGACGAGCCGGTCGAGGCCATGGCGGAGGGCGAGGAGGACATCGTCCGCCTCCGCCGCCGTCGGCACACCGAGCAGGACGTCCGCGAGGCCGCCGGACCGGCCGGGAACACCGGCGCCCCTACACCGAGACGGGAGGTCGCTGACCAGTGGGAGCACAACTCCGGGTACTCCGGCGGCGCATCCGCTCCGTCGAGTCCACCAAGAAGATCACGCGGGCGCAGGAGCTCATCGCGACCTCGCGCATCACCAAGGCGCAGCAGCGGGTGCAGGCCGCCCTGCCCTACACGCGGGCGCTGATCGGTGCTCTGGAGGCCGCGGCAGCCAACGCCCGGCTGGACAACCCGCTGCTGGAATCTGCGGCCGGGGCGCGGCGCTCGGCGGTGCTCGTCGTCACCAGTGACCGGGGCTTCGCCGGAGCCTACTCGGCCAACGTGATCCGCCAGGCGGAGTCGCTGTCGGGCCTCCTGCGAGAGCAGGGCCAGGGGATCGTCCCGTACGTCGTGGGGACCAAGGGCGTGAACTGGTACCGCTTCCGCGGGCGGGAGCTCGGCGGGGAGTACATGGGCTTCTCCGGCACGCCCTCCTTCGCCGACGCCCGGACGATCGCCGACGACGTGCTCGCGGCCATCACCACGCCCACCGACGACGGCGGCGTGGACGAGATCCACGTGGTCTACACCCACTTCATCAACATGGTGCGGCAGGAGCCCCGGGCCCGGCGGCTCTTCCCGATCGTCGTCGAGGACGTGCCCGAACCCCTGCGCCGCGTCGAGCGTGGCGCCTACGGCGACGAGAGCGGCGTCAGCGGCTCGCAGACGGAGGAGGAACACGATCTCAGCAAGCGCGAGGATGTCCTGCCCCTGTACGAGTTCGAGCCCTCGCCCGACGGGGTGCTCGACGCGTTGCTCCCGCAGTACGCCCGCAACCTCGTCTACACCACCCTGCTGCTCGCCGCCGCGTCCGAGCACGCGGCCCGACGACGCGCGATGAAGTCCGCGACGGACAACGCCGAGGAGCTTCAGCAGAACCTCAGCCGGATGGCCAACCAGGCCCGCCAGGCCGAGATCACCCAGGAGATCAGCGAGATCGTCGGTGGCGTGGACGCCCTCGCCGCCGCGGGGAGTGAATGACATGACCACCACTGCCACGAGCACTCCGGAGAGCACCCCCGAGGCGGCTGCGACAGGACGGGTCGCCCGCGTGACGGGTGCGGTCGTCGACGTCGAGTTCACCGGCGCCGGGATGCCGGAAATCTACAACGCGCTGGAGATCGACCTCTCCCCCCCGGGGCAGGAGGAGGGCACGGGTCGGTCGGTGCTCACCCTCGAGGTGGCCCAGCACCTCGGCGACGGGATGGTCCGCGCCATCGCGATGCAACCCACCGACGGGCTCACGCGCGGCGCGGCCGTCCGTGACACCGGTGCGGCGATCTCGGTGCCGGTCGGTGACGTCGTCAAGGGGCACGTCTTCAACGTGCTGGGCAAGCCGATGGACGTCGACGAGTCCGCGATCGAGGTCACCGAGCGGTGGCCCATCCACCGCAAGGCGCCGGCCTTCGACCAGCTCGAGGGCAGCACCCAGATGCTGCCCACCGGCATCAAGGTCATCGACCTGCTGACCCCCTACATCCAGGGCGGCAAGATCGGCCTCTTCGGCGGGGCCGGTGTGGGCAAGACGGTGCTCATCCAGGCGATGATCCGCCGCGTCGCCTTGAACTTCGGTGGGACCTCGGTGTTCGCCGGCGTGGGCGAGCGCACCCGCGAGGGCAACGACCTCTTCCTGGAGATGGCCGAGGCCGGCGTCCTCAAGGACACCGCCCTGGTCTTCGGCCAGATGGACGAGCCGCCGGGCACCCGCCTGCGGGTGGCGCTCTCCGCGCTGACGATGGCCGAGTACTTCCGAGACGTGCAGAAGCAGGACGTCCTGCTCTTCATCGACAACATCTTCCGGTTCACGCAAGCAGGCTCGGAGGTGTCGACCCTGCTGGGCCGGATGCCCAGCGCGGTGGGCTACCAGCCCACGCTGGCCGACGAGATGGGGGAGCTGCAGGAGCGGATCACCTCGACCCGGGGCCACTCGATCACCTCGATGCAGGCGATCTACGTGCCGGCCGACGACATCACCGACCCCGCCCCGCACACCGCCTTCGCACACCTCGACGCCCGGACCGTGCTCTCGCGCCCGATCTCCCAGCTCGGCATCTACCCGGCCGTGGACCCGCTGGACTCCTCCAGCCGGATCCTCGACCCCGCGTTCATCGGCGAGGAGCACTACCGGGTGGCGAGCCGGGTCAAGGAGATCCTGCAGAAGTACAAGGACCTGCAGGACATCATCGCGATCCTCGGCATCGACGAGCTGTCCGAGGAGGACAAGATCACCGTGGCGCGGGCGCGTCGCCTGCAGCGGTTCCTGTCCCAGAACATGTACGCCGCGGAGGCGTTCACCGGCCAGCCCGGCTCGTTCGTCCCGCTGGAGGAGACCCTGGAGTCCTTCGACGCGATCTGCAAGGGCGAGTACGACGACGTGCCGGAGCAGGCCTTCTTCATGTGCGGCGGCGTCGAGGACGTCGAGAAGAAGGCCAAGGAGCTCGCCCGCTGACCAGCACCGACGAGCCCGCTGGGGTGGACCCGTGCGGCACGGCCGGATGAGGCGGCTCGCTATCCTCGCTCCGTCCGCGGTGCACCGCGCGCTCGGACGATCTCGCGAGGAGCGATCGTGGCCAAGGAGCTGAAGGTCCAGCTGGTCGCCGCCGACCACCAGGTCTGGTCCGGCGAGGCCCGCCTGGTGGTGGCCAGGACCACCGAGGGCGAGATCGGCCTGATGCCCGGGCACGAGCCGGTGCTCGCCGTGCTGGTGCCCGGCCCGGTGACCATCCGCCCCACGGAGGGCGAGGCCGTCGTCGCCGCGGTGCACTCCGGGTTCCTCTCGGTGGCCGAGGACACCGTGTCCGTGCTGGCCGAGGTCGCGGAGCTCGCCGACGAGATCGATGTCGAGCGGGCCAGGGCCGCGATGGAGGCGAGCACCGGCGACGACCCTGCGTCCGTGGACGCGCGGCGTCGCGCCGAGACCCGGCTGCGCGTCGCCGGGGCCCGCTGACCCGGCCGGTCGAGCGCTGAGGAGGGCTCGGCGATGACGGTGCTGGAGGTCACCGCGGTCGTCGTCGCCGCCCTGATGGCCGTCGCGGTCGTCCTCCTGGTGGCCTTCACGATCCGGCGCCGGTCGCTGCACCGCAGTGGCGGCTTCGACATGAGCCTTCGCCAAGGTCGCCGCTGGACCGGCGGATGGGTGTTCGGGATCGGTCGCTTCCGCGGTGACGACCTGGAGTGGTTCAGGACCTTCAGCGGGACCTGGCGCCCGTCCCAGGTGCTGCCCCGCCGCGTCGTGACCGTGCGCAGCCGTCGCCGGCCGAGCCCCCAGGAGGCCTATGACCTGCCCGTCGGGCACGTGGTGATGTCCTGCCGGGTCGAGGGCCGGGAGCTCGAGGTCTCGATGAGCGAGGCCGCCGAGACCGCCTTCCTCGCCTGGCTCGAGGCCGCTCCGCCCGGCAAGCACCTCGTGGCCTGACGCCGGTGGGTGGCCCGGCTCCCGGGTGATCGGCGTGTGGGCCAGGTCCCGCGATACGGGATCCGCCCGGCACGGTGATCATGGATCGCCGGCTCGACCGGCTTAGCGCGACTGCCGGTCGCCCCCGGGCTGCCACAGCACGTCACCGCGCCCGCCGGCGGCGGGGAGGTTCGCAACCCGCGACAGGACGAAGAGCAGGTCGGACAGCCGGTTCAGGTAGCGGGCGGTGAGCGGGTTCATCGACTCGGCGTACCGGTCCAGCGCCACCCACGTGGAGCGCTCGGCCCGCCGGGCGACGGTGCGCGCCACGTGCAGCTGGGCGGCTCCCGCCGTCCCGCCCGGCAGGACGAAGGAGCGCAGCCTCTCCAGCCGTCCGTTGAAGAGGTCGCACTGCTCCTCGAGCCAGACGACGTAGTCCTCCGTCACCCGCAGCGGGGGGAACTCGGGTGCCTCGACCACCGGCGTGCACAGGTCGGCGCCCACGTCGAAGAGGTCGTTCTGCACCCGGGTCAGCGTCGCGGACACGTCGTCCGGCATACCGGTGACCACGGCGACCCCGATGGCGGCGTTGGCCTCGTCGACGTCGGCATAGGCGACCAGCCTCGGGTCGGTCTTGGTGGTGCGGCTCATGTCACCCAGCGACGTCGTGCCGTCGTCGCCGGTCCGGGTGTAGATGCGGGTGAGATTGACCATACGAGGCAGCGTACGGGCTGCGCCCGGGGCCGATCCGCCGGCCGGGAATGGCAGGATGCGACGTCGTGGAGAGGTTCAGGATCACCGGAGGCGCCACGCTCAAGGGCGACGTCAGCGTGGCCGGGGCCAAGAACAGCGTGCTCAAGCTCATGGCGGCCACCCTGCTGGCCGAAGGCGAGTCGACCCTCCTCCACGTCCCCGCCATCCTGGACGTCGACTACATGGCCGAGCTGCTGCGCCGGCTGGGCTGCCAGGTGACCCGGGACGACGGCACCGTCCGCGTGGCCGTCCCCCCCAGCATCGGCCACCGGGCCCCGTACGACCTGGTCCGGAGGCTGCGCGCCTCGATCTGCGTCCTGGGGCCCCTCCTGGCCCGCTGTGGCGAGGCCGACGTGGCGCTGCCGGGCGGGGACGCCATCGGTTCGCGGGGCCTGGACATGCACGTGGCCGGCCTGGAGCGGTTGGGCGCCCAGGTCGGCGTCGAGCACGGCTTCGTCGTCGCGCGGGCCCCCCGGGGGCTGCGCGGCACGAGCATCTGGCTCGACTTCCCCAGCGTCGGTGCCACCGAGAACCTGCTCATGGCCGCGGTCCTGGCCGAGGGCACCACGGTGATCGACAACGCGGCCCGGGAGCCCGAGATCGTCGACATCTGCCACCTGCTCCAGGCCATGGGGGCCGGCATCGAGGGGATCGGTGGCTCGACCCTGGAGGTGCGCGGGGTGGACGCGCTGCACCCCGCCGCCCATGAGACGGTGCCGGACCGCATCGTCGCCGGGACGTGGGCCTTCTCCGCCGCGATCACCCGTGGCGACGTCACCGTCCGCCGCGGTCGAGCCGACCACCTCCAGATCGTCCTCGACAAGCTGACGGGGGCCGGTGCCCAGGTCGAGGTCCTCGACGACGGCTTCCGGGTCGTGCAGACCGACCGCCCCCGCGCGTTCGACGTCGTGACCCTGCCCTACCCGGGTTTCCCGACCGACCTCCAGCCGATGGTCGTGGCCATGAACGCGGTGGCCGAGGGCACGGCGATGGTGACCGAGAACGTCTTCGAGAGCCGCTTCATGTTCGTCAACGAGCTGGCCCGGCTCGGTGCCGACGTGCGCACCGACGGCCATCACGCCGTGATCCGGGGACGGGAGCTGTTGTCCGGGGCTCCCGTCGTCGCCACCGACATCAGGGCCGGAGCCGGCCTGGTGCTCGCCGGCCTGGTGGCCGACGGTGAGACGACCGTGTCTGCCGTCCACCACATCGACCGTGGCTACCCCGACTTCGCCGGCCAGCTCACCGTCCTCGGGGCCGAGATCACGCGTGAGCCCGACCCCGACCACTTCGAGGGCTGACGTGACCCGCCTGCGCCGCCACGCGCTCCCCGCGTACGTCGTGGTGCTCGCCGTCTACGTCGTCGTGGAGGGGGTGCCGGTCGACCGCCTCGGCCAGGCGGCGTGGATCGTCGGCGGCATCGTGGCGGCCATGGCCGGACGGCCACCGGCAGAGCACCGGCGGGTGCTCCTCGACTGGGCCCCCTTCCTCGCGGCGCTCGTCGTCTACGACCACACCCGTGGCATCGCCGACACGCTGGGGATGCCGGTCCACGTGGTGGAGCCGATCGAGGCCGACCTGGTCCTCTTCGGCGGCGTGCTGCCGACCACCTGGTTGCAGGAGCGGGTCGCCGGGCCGGCAAGCACCACGGCGGGAGTCCCCTGGTGGGACGCGGTGGCCTCGCTCGTCTACGCCTCGCACTTCGTGGTCCCCTGGCTGCTCGCCGCGGTCCTGTACGTGCGCCTCCGGCCCGCCTGGAGCACGTACGCCCGGCGGGTCGTCGCCGTGTCGTACCTCGGGCTCGTCACGTACGTGCTCTACCCGGCGGCCCCGCCGTGGATGGCGGCCCGGGAGGGCTACCTCGACGGACCGGTGGACCGGCTCGTCACGCAGGGCTGGTCGGTGATCGGCCTGGACAGTGCCGGTGTGCTGCTGACGCAGGCGCAGGCGGACGTCAACCGGGTCGCAGCGGTCCCGTCGCTGCACGCCGCCTTCGCCCTGCTCGTGGCGATCGCCCTCTGGCCGCTGGTCCGGCGGCCGGTCCTCCGGGCGCTCGTCGCCGCCTACCCGGTGGCGATGGGCCTCACGCTGGTCTACGGCGGGGAGCACTACGTCGTCGACGTGCTCCTGGGCTGGGCCTACGTGGGGGTCGTGGCGGCCGGCATGGGCGCGCTGGAGCGACGGTGGTCCGACCGCCGCTGGTCACGCGTCCCGGCGCAGTCGCCGGACGACGTCGCGGGCCCGGTCGGCGTCCTGGGGCCAGACCAGGACGCGCAGGCCCTGGGTGGTCCGCGCCACGGTGGCGTGGACGTGGATGCCGAACAACGCGACCCGGATCGCCTCGGCCTCGGTCTCGGTCCGCGGGGCGGCGACGGCCTCGAGGAGCCCGTAGTCGGTCGGATCGCCGGGCCGCCGGTCGTTCCGGCGCACGACGGAGGACCCGCTGCTGA
This sequence comes from Jiangellales bacterium, assembly GCA_035761805.1. Lineage (GTDB taxonomy): Bacteria > Actinomycetota > Actinomycetes > Jiangellales > Jiangellaceae > DASTQL01. The sequence continues at coordinate 58,244 of DASTQL010000087.1, forward strand.
ACGCCCAGCGCGTGAGCAGGACGAGCAGGACCAGGAGCGCCCCGACGACGAGGGGCCCGAAGGCGTAGGAGTAGCTCCCCCAACCGGGCACCCCCCCAGTGTGCCTCGCCGGAGGGCGCCCGACACCCGCGGCTAGGGTGACCGCCATGTCGACGCAGGTGGCCGTGATCGGTGCGGGGTTGATGGGCGCGGGGATCGCTCAGGTAGCCGCCCAGGCCGGGTGGCAGGTGGTCCTCCGCGACATCAGCGAGGAGGCCCTGGCCCGGGGGCTGTCGGTGATCGAACGCAGTACCGCGAAGTTCGTCGAGAAGGACCGGATGACGGCCGCGGAGCGCGCGGCCACGCTCGAGCGCATCACCACGACGACCGACCTCGAGGCCGCCGCCACGGCCGACGTGGTGGTCGAGGCGGTCTACGAGGAGGTCTCGGTCAAGCAGGAGCTCTTCCGGGCGCTCGACGGCCTGGCGCGGGAGGACGCCGTGCTGGCGACGAACACGAGCGCCATCCCGATCACGACGATCGCCGCGGCCACGAGCCGCCCGGAGCGCGTGGTCGGCACGCACTTCTTCTCGCCGGTCCCGATGATGGCCCTCTGCGAGCTGGTGCGCGGTCTTCACACCTCCGACGAGACCATGGCGAGGGCCCGTGCCTTCGCCGAGGCGGCGGGCAAGACCTGCGTGGTGGTCAACCGCGACGTCGCCGGCTTCGTCACGACCCGGCTGATCTGCGCCATGGTCGTGGAGGCGGTACGCCTGTACGAGTCGGGTGTCGCCACCGCCGAGGACATCGACACCGCCTGCCGGCTGGGCTTCGGCCACGCCATGGGGCCGCTCGCGACCACCGACCTGACCGGCGTCGACATCCTCCGACACGCCAGCCTCAACATCTACGGCGAGACCGGGGACGCCAAGTTCTTCCCGCCGGAGACGCTGACCCGCATGGTCACCGCCGGAGACCTCGGCCGCAAGAGTGGCCGGGGCTTCTACACGTACGGGTGATCATCCTCACGTACGGGTGATCACTCGCACCCGCCCACGCACTCCGCGAGTCAGGGTTTCCGGGACATCGGTGGCGTCAGGTACGGTGTCGGTCACCGAGCGCGGTGACTCGGGAGCCCGCTACGGGGGTGGGACGTGCCCGGTCGCCGGGAACGGGGCGTGACCCGTGAGCTTCACCGATGATGCTGACTCTGCCGTGCTGACCGTGTCCGGGAGCATCGACGTCCGCAGCGTGTCCGCGGTCCGCGAGGCCCTCGCCGGCTTGCTGGAGCGTCGCGCCGGCGACGTGGTGCTCGACCTCTCGGGTGTCGACGTGATGGACGCCACCGGGCTGGGCATGATCGTCGCCGCACACCGCCGAGCGCTGCGCAGCGGGCGACGGCTCGTGCTCCGGGGCGTCGAGCCCGGTCTGGCGCGACTGTTCGCCGTCGCCAGACTGGGGCGCGTCCTCAGCTTCGAACGAGCGGCAGGCGTGCGCTGAACCACGTCTCGCCGGGTCGGGAGCGCACGGTCAGGTCGCCGCCGTGCCGGTCGACCACGATCCGGTAGGAGATGTCCAGGCCGAGCCCGGTGCCCTCGCCCTGCGGCTTGGTGGTGAAGAACGGCTCGAAGATCCGCCCGACGATCTCGTCGGGGACCCCCGGGCCCGTGTCGCCGATCTCGACCACCGCGGACCCGCCGTCAGGCCCTGCCTCGTAGCGCACGCGCACCGTCAACGTGCCCTCCCCGGCCATGGCCGCCAGGGCGTTGTCGACGAGGTTCGTCCAGACCTGGTTCAGCTCCCCTCCGTACGCCGGCACGGCCGGGACGTCCTCGTCCCAGTCGCGGACCACGGTGATCCCAGGACCGAGCTTGTGACCGAGGATGGCCAGCGTGCTCTCGAGCCCGGCGCGCAGGTCGACCTCCTCGAACGGTGCGCGGTCCATGCCGGAGTACTGCCTGACCGAGGCGAGCAGCGTCGAGATGCGCGTGGTGGCGTCCTCGATCTCCCGCATGAGCTGCTCGGTCTCCACCGAGTAGGCCAGCCAGCGGAGGGCGGGTTCGAGGTCGGCAGGGTCGTCGACCGCGGCGGCCACGTCCTCGGCCCAGTCGACCCCGAGGCCGCCCGCAGCGAAGACGGGCGCGAGGTCGTACCCCCCGGAGACGCCGCGCCCGTCCATCCAGTCGGCCAGCTCGTCCTCGAGGTCGCCCCGCTCGAGCGGGGAGAGCCGCGGTGACTTGGCCTGCCGCTCGACGGTCGACTCCTGCAGGACGACGATCTGCTGCAGCCTCACCGGCTCGACCGCGCCGGTCGCGAGCTTGCCGAGCTTGTGGCGCATCCCGGCCACGCGCTCGCGGAGCGCGGCGGTGGCCCGGGCCGCAGCGGCGGCCGGGTTGTTCAGCTCGTGCGTCAGGCCCGCCGAGAGCTGCCCCAGCGCGAGCAGCCGCTCCCGTTGGGACACGACCGTCTCGGAGCGGCGCGTTCCCAGCAGGAGGCCCTCGAGCAGGTGGATGGCCATCGGGAACCACGCGCGCAGCAGCCGGGCCAGGTCCTCGGCCGGAAGCACCAGGAACCGCGCGTCCGTGGTGAGCCGCACGCTGGTCGTGTAGACCTGTGGGACGGCGTCGCCCGCGTACGCGGCGGTGGCGCCGCAGTAGGCACCCCGGTACGAGGTGCGGTTGATCTCCACGTCCCCGTCCCGGACCCGGCGGGAGAGCACCAGCTCACCCTCGAGCAGGACGTAGAAGCAGGTCGCCGCCTCTCCCTCGCGGTAGAGCACGGTGCCGGCGTCGTGCGACTCGACCCGGCCCAGCGCCGCCAGCTCGGCGAGCTGGTCGTCGTTGAGGGACTCGAAGAGGAACAGCGAGCGCAGCTCCTCCGCGGACAGTCGCTGGTGGTCTCCAGGCTGTGTCATGGTCAGAGCCTCTGCAGGTAGCGGTGCACGAGCGAGACGGCCATGGCGCCCTCGCCGACCGCCGACGCGACCCGCTTGACGGAGTCGGACCGGACGTCCCCGGCCACGAAGACGCCCGGCACGCTGGCCTCGAGGTGGTACGGGTCGCGGTCCAGCGGCCAGCCGACCGGCCGGGCGCCGTCGGACAGGAGATCGGGCCCCGTCCGTACGAAGCCACGACCGTCCCGGAGCAGGACCCCGTCGAGCCAGTCGGTGCGCGGCTGGGCGCCGATGAAGACGAAGCACCACCCGGCGGGCAGCGTCTCGGTGGAGCCGTCGCGGACGTCCCGGACGACCACCTGTTCGAGCCGGTCCGCCCCGTCGAGTCGGGTGACCTCGGTACACGTCCGGACCCCGACCCGCTCCGTCGCGGTGATCTCCTCGACGAGGTAGTGCGACATGGACCGCCGGACGTCGTCGCCGCGGACCAGCAGCCGGACCCGCCGCGCGTAGCGGGCCAGGTGGATCGCTGCCTGCCCGGCGCTGTTGGCGCCGCCCACCACGACGACCTCCTCGTCGCGACACTGCGGTGCCTCGACCAGGGCGGAGCCGTAGAACAGCCCCCGGCCGATGAGCTCCGCCTCGCCGGGAACGCTCATCCGCCGGTACGAGACACCGGTCGCGAGCACCACGGTGTGGGCGGCCACCTCCCCGCCGTCCGCCAGCCGGAGGACGCGGGCGGAGCCACGCGGCTCCAGCGCCACGACGTCGCGCGTCGTCAGCAGCTCCGCGCCGAAGCGCGTCGCCTGTCGACGGGCCCGGTCGGTGAGCTGTGCCCCGCTGATCCCGTCGGGGAACCCCAGGTAGTTCTCGATCCGGGAGCTCTGCCCGGCCTGCCCGCCGCTGGAGTACCGCTCGAGCAGGACGGTTCGCAGCCCCTCGCTCGCCCCGTAGACGGCCGCCCCGAGCCCCGCCGGCCCGGCGCCGACGATGGCCACGTCGTAGAAGTCCGTGGACGGTTCGGTCGCCAGCCCGACGGCGGCGGCCAGGGCGCCGGGCGTCGGGCGGCGCAGCGCCGTCCCGTCCGGCGTGACCACCAGCGGCACGGCGTCGGGACCGGCCCCGGCGGCGTCCAGCAGCCGTCTTCCCTCGGCCTCGTCGGCCGTGTACCACCGGTACGGGACCTGGTTACGAGCCAGGAAGTCGCGAACCTTGTGGCTGGGGGCCGACAACGGGTGGCCGACCACCCGGGTCTCGTGGACGTCGCGGTCGCCGGTGGCCCGCCAGGCCTCCAGCAGGGCGTCGACGACCGGGTAGAGCTTCTCCTCCGGCGGGTCCCAGGGCTTGAGCAGGTAGTGGTCGAGGTCGACGACGTTGATCGCCCGGATGGCGGCCTCGGTGTCCGCATATGCCGTGAGCAGCGCCCGCCGCGCGGAGGGGAAGACGTCCATGGCCCGCTCGAGCATCTCGACGCCCGTCATGCCGGGCATCCGGTGGTCGGCCAGGATCGCGGCCACCCTCGCCCCGCGGAGCTTGAGCTCGTCCAGGGCCTGCAGCGCCTCCTCACCCGACTCGGCCCGGACCACGCGGTACCCCTGGGCATAGCGCCGGCGCAGGTCGCGCGCGACTGCGCGGGAGACGCCAGGGTCGTCGTCGACGGTGAGCAGGACGGGGCGGTCGGCGGCCTCCGGCTGGGCGGTCACGTCCTCTCCTCCACGGTGTCGGCGACGGTCGAGTTGACCGCCTCGTCCTCGTAGCAGTAAGCCCAGTGCTCGCCGTCCTCCGCGCTCGCCACCACCGGGTGGCCGGTGGATCGGGCGTGGCGGGTGGCGTGCCGGTGGGGCGAGGAGTCGCAGCAGCCTGCGTGCCCGCAGGTGGCGCACACCCGCAGGTGCACCCACCCGGTCCCGTCCGCGAGGCACTCGGCACAGCCGTCGCTGCCGGGAGTGGCTGCGCCGGCCAGTGCGAGGTGCTCGCAGGCCGGGTCGCCCAACGGTCGGAGGGGGATCCTCCGAGCGGTCAGGCCGGGCGCCCGGCGGGCCAGTCCGTCCGACGGCGGTCCGGCGGACGGCCCGGTGCGCCGTCCGGCGGGCCGTCGGGACGGGGAGGAGACCTCGCCGCCAGGTTGCTCCGGGACGGCTCCGCTGCGCATGGCACCCAGGACCTCGAGCACGTCCGACCCCTCCGGTATCCCACCGGCGACCTCGGCGGGGGGTGGAGGCGTCGGGCGTCGTCGTCGCTCCAGCTGCCCCACGAGCGCGTCTCCGATCTCCGGCGAGCGCGCCGCCAGCACCGGGCCGACGACGGCGAGGACCAGCACGTACAGTCCGGCGAACGGGCCGATCCGGTCGTCCAGGCCGGCGGCGACCGCCATGGTCGCCAGGATGAGGGCGAACTCGCCGCGGGTCAGCAGCAGGAAGGCGGCGTTGACCCCCTCACGGGTGCCCAACCCGCGTAGCCGAGCCGTCACCAGCCCCGCGACGAGGTTCGCGAGCAGGGTGAGCAGGACCGCCACGGCGACCGGGAGAGCGACCGAACCGAACGTCGACGGGTCCAAGGACAGACCGAAGGCGAGGAAGAACACGGCCGCGAAGAGATCGCGCAGCGGTCGCACCAGCCGCTCGACCCGCTCCCGCGCGGGGGTGCTCCCGATCGCCAGACCGATGAGGAACGCGCCGATGGCGTCGGAGACCCCGATCTCCTCGGCGGTGCCGGCGAAGAGCACCGCCAGGCCGACGAAGGTGATCGTGAGGAGCTCCTCGTCCCGTCCCCCCACGACCCGCGAGACCAGCCGACCTCCGCGCCGCGCGAGAGTGAACATGGCGAGGAGGAAGACGAAGGCGCCGGCCAGGCGGAGCAGGGTGGTGGCGAGCGAGTCCCCGGCGCCGAGCAGGGGGCTCAAGGCAGCGAGGTAGAGGGCCAGGAAGACGTCCTCGACGACGATGACGCCCAGCACCAGCGGCGTCTCGCGGTTCGTCAGCCGTTGCAGCTCGACGACGAGCTTCGTGACGACGGCGGAGGACGAGATCCCCGTGATCCCGGCGACGACCAGGGCTTCCCGCGTACCCCAGCCGAGGGCCAGGCCGAGGCCGAGACCGGCGCCGACGTTGAGCACGATGTACGCGGACCCTGCGGCCACCAGCCCCTTGGCGTTGTCGGCGAAGTCGTCCAGGTCGAACTCGAGGCCGAGGTGGAAGAGGAGCAACACCAGGCCCAGCACCGCGAGCAGCTCCAGGTCCTCCGGGTGCTCCACCAGGGCGACCGGCAGGACGTACGGGCCGGCGAGCAGGCCGGCTGCCATGAAGACGGGGATCGTCGGCAGCCCGATCCGGCGACCCGCCCGGCCGAGGACGGCGGCGACGAGCAAGGCAGCCCCGAGGACGATGAGCTCGTGACCCACCCGCCCGTCACCCTGCCATCTCGGGGCCGACCTGGAGCACGCGCCAGAGGCGCTCCACGGCCTCGGGGGTGCCGACCGCCACGAGGGTGTCGCCGGGGAAGACCCGGAAGTCCGCGGCGGGTGACGGGATGGTCCGGTCGTTGCGGATCACGGCCACGATCGTGACGCCCTCGCCGCCCGCCAGCTGCTGGTGCCCCAGCTCGCTTCCGGCGCAGGCGGAGGAGTCCTCGACCTGCATCCAGTCGATGGTGATCCCTGGCAGGGACTGGAGCGCCGTCAGCCCCTCCGTGACCCTGGTCCCCCCGAGGATCTCGGTGAGGGTACGCGCGTCGTCGTCGTCGAGGCGGACCGCGGTCTTGCACCGGTCGGAGCCCGGACGCTCGTAGACGACGAGGTCCTTCGCGCCCGTCCGGTGGGTGACCACTCCCAGGCGCTCGCCACTGCTGGTCACGAAGTTGTGCAGTACTCCCACGCCGGGGAGCTTGACCTGCTCGACGTCGGCCACCACATCCTCCTCGCGACGGGCGGGTGGAGCCCGTCGAGCCCTCCAACACGCCCGATGTCGCACCTCTTCCGGCTCCGGCCGCGGCAGCGCCACGGTCCGGGCGCGGTCAGTGTGACATTCGTCGGCGTGAGACCGTTCACACGGACCTGACGCGCTGGTTACCGACGCGTACGGTTCGTGGCACGACGGTCGGGACACGTCAGGAGGCGACCGGGATGCCCGCACGCGACCGGCCCTGGGTGATGCGCACGTACGCCGGCCACTCCTCGGCGGGGGAGTCCAACGCGCTCTTCCGGCGCAACCTGGCCAAGGGGCAGACCGGGCTCTCCGTGGCCTTCGACCTGCCGACGCAGACCGGCTACGACCCCGACCACGAGCTCGCGCGCGGGGAGGTCGGCAAGGTGGGGGTGCCCATAGCCCACCTCGGCGACCTGCGGCGGCTCTTCCAGGGCATCCCGCTCGGTGAGATGAACACCTCGATGACGATCAACGCCACGGCGATGTGGCTGCTGGCGCTCTACGTCGCCGCGGCCGAGGAGCAGGGCGTGGACGTGTCGGCGCTGCAGGGCACGACCCAGAACGACATCGTCAAGGAGTACCTCTCCCGCGGCACGTACGTCTTCCCACCGAGCCCGTCCATCCGGCTGGTCACCGACATGGTGGCCTGGACGGTGCAGCACGCACCGAGGTGGAACCCGGTCAACATCTGCAGCT
>DASTQL010000088.1:0-7349 GCA_035761805.1 Jiangellales bacterium
CGGGGTCGGGCGGCGCCCCAGCGTCGTCGAGCGCCGAGACGTCCAGCTCGGCCGCCCCGCGGAGGAAGGACGACGGGTCGCCGAGGTCGTCGGGCGAGGGCAGCAGGTCCGGGTGCGCCCACACCGCGTCGCGTCCCGGTACCCCGCGGGCCCCGCGGACGGCTGCCCAGAAGGCGGCCGCCTCCCGCATCCGCCGGGGCCGCAGCTGCAGCCCGACGAGCGTCGCGAAGGTCTGCTCTGCAGGGCCGCCGGTGGCGCGGCGCCGGCGAACCGTCTCGCCCAGGGCGGCCGCGGCGGGGAGCCGGTCGGCGGTGGCGAGGGTCACGACGTCGTCGACCCAGCCCTCGACCAGGGCGAGCGCCAGCTCGAGACGGTCCAGGGCCGCCTGCTGCGCCGGCGTGGTCGGCACGTCGAAGAGGCCGCCCTCGATCGCCTCCTGGATGGCCTCGGGACGCTGCGGGTCCAGGTCGCGCAGCGACGACTCGATCCGGTCTGTGTCCACCTCGACGTGCCGGGCGTACTCCTCGACCAGCGAGAGGACGTGAGCGCGCAGCCACGGGGCGTGGGCGTGCAGGCGCAGGTGAGCGGCCTCGCGGAGCGCCAGGTAGACCAGGACGTCGCGTTCCTGCAGGCCCAGCCCGTCGCCGAAGGCCCGGACGTTGGCGGGGACGAGCGCGGGCCGGCCGGGGGGGCCGAGCGGGATCCCGACGTCGGTCGCACCGCAGACCTCGGTGGCCAGCTGCCCGATGCCCTGGCCGACCTGCGCGCCCCACATCGACACGGCCAGCTGCTGCATCATCCCCAGCAACGGGCCCACGGCCTGGGCCATCTCGGCGGGCACGGTGCGCTGCATGGCCTCGGAGACCCGGGCGGCCACTGGCTCGACCAGGCCCCGCCAGCCCTCCTGCGTGCCCTCCACCCACTCGGCGCGGCTCCACGCCAGCGGGGCGCCCTGGCCCGCGGGGAAGGCGCTCGCGTCGTCCAGCCACAGGTCGGCGAGCCGGAAGGCGTCCTCGACGGCCCGTCGCTCGGCGTCGGGCACGCTGCGGTCGCCCGCCGCCTGCACCACGTGCCGGGCCGCCTCGCGGGCGAGGTCCCAGTTCACCGGACCGCCCTTCCACGAGAGCATGCGGCCGAGCTGCTGCAGCATCGCCCCGAGGTCCGGGGCGGCCCCACCCGTCCCGCCACCCGCCCCGCCCAAGGCTCCCAGCAGCCCGCCGAACGGGTCGACCGGACCGCCCGCCCCGCCCTCGCCCTGGTCCCCACGGGCCGGCGTACGGTCGTCGTCGTCCTCGCCCTCGGGGCGGAAGCCGAACGGCGTGCCGCTCATCGCGAGGCCTGCGGCAGGATGGCCGCGTCGGTCGACGACGTCGAGGTGGAGCGCGTCATGCGTTCCACCGTAACGGCAGGGGTGAGGCCCGTGGGCAGCGCGCCGCGTCGGGTTCGCCACGGGCGCAAACCCGGCTTCCGCGGCGGCCTGGCGGTCGGCGTCGTCGGGGCCGCCTCGGGTGTGGGCCGGCTCCTGGCGGCCCGGCTCGTCGCCCGCCCCGACGTTCGCCGCATCGTCGGCGTGGACGAGGTCCGCGGAGACGTCGAGGGCGTCCACTGGCGGGTCCTGGACCCGACCGACCCTGCCGTGGTGACGGCCCTGACCGGGCTGGACGCCGTGGTCCACACCCTGGTCGACGTCACCGTGAGCGCCGACCCGGCCGCCCGCAGCCGCCGGACCGTACGGGGGGTGCAGACGCTCCTGACCGCTGCGGCGGCGGCCGCGGTCCCACGGGTGGTCGTCGTCACGAGCGCGATGGCGTACGGCGCGGTCCCGGACAACCCGGTCCCGCTCGCCGAGCAGGCCCCGCTGCAGGCACAGCCCGACGGGGCCCTCCTGTCCGACCTGCTCGAGGTCGAGGCGCTGGTCGGCCGCTCCCGCCTGTCGCACCCCGGTACGGCCGTGACGGTCGTCCGACCCGCGATGCTCGTGGGCCCCGGGGTCGACACCGTCCTCACCCGGCACTTCGAGTCACCGAGGCTCTTGGTGGTCAAGGGGACCCGGCCTGCCTGGCAGTTCTGCCACGTCGACGACCTGGCGAGCGCCCTGGAGCACGTCGTGACCGGCGCCGCGGACGACGGGGCCGGTCCACCGGAGGTCGTCACCGTCGGCTGCGAGGGCTGGCTGGACCAGGCCCGCGTGGAGCAGCTGTCCGGTCTCGGTCGGCTGGAGCTCCCGGCGGGCCTGGCCTTCGCCACCGCCGAGCGCCTCCACCGGGTCGGCCTCACCCCGGCGCCGGCGAGCGAGCTGCACTTCCTCGCCCACCCGTGGGTCGTGTCGTCCGCCCGCCTGACGGCCACCGGGTGGCGACCCGAGCACAGCAACGAGACGGCCCTCGAGTCGCTGCTGGAGGTCGTCGGCGGTCATCGTGCGCTGGGCTCCCGGCGGCTGGGCCGGCGGGAGCGGGCCACGCTCGGGGCGGCCGGCGCCACCGTTGCCGTCCTCGGCAGCGCCGCGGTGGTGCGCCGGGCCCGGCGGCAGCGCCGGTCCTGACCGCCCCGGCTAGGGTCCCGGCATGGAGCCCGTCGTGCGGTTGATCGGCCTCCGCGCCGAGCCTCTGTCGGTGGACGAGGTCCTCGGTGCCGTGGCCGACCCCGGCGCCGGGGGGACGTGCGTGTTCGTCGGCACGGTCCGTGAGCAGGACGGCGGGCGAGCGGTCAGCGGGCTCGACTACACCGCGCATCCCTCGGTTGAGGAGACCCTTCGACGGGTCGCCGCCGCCGTGGCGGAGGAGCACCAGGTCCGGGCCATCGCCGCGGTCCACCGGGTAGGGGACCTGGTCGTCGGCGACCTCGCCGTGGTCGTCGCGGCCGCGGCCCCTCACCGTGGCACGGCGTTCGCCGCGTGCCGCCAGCTGATCGACGACCTCAAGCGTGAGGTGCCGGTCTGGAAGCACCAGCGCTTCACCGACGGCGGGCAGGAGTGGGTGGGCTCGCCGTAGGATCCCGGTGCCCCCTGAGCTGAACCGTGAGGACCCCGCCTGCATGACCCGCCGTTCCGCGACCCTCGCCGTCGCAGGGGCTCTGCTCGTCGCACTCGTCGCCGTGGCCGCGCTCTTCCCCGTCCCGTACGTGGTGTTCTCGCCGGGACCGATCGAGGACGTCCTCGGCGAGGTCGAGGGCACGCCGGTCGTCTCCGTCGAGGGGGCGGAGACGTTCCCGACCGACGGTGTGCTCGACCTGACGACGGTGGGGGTCACGTCGGCCGACCGCGAGCTGGACCTGCTCTCGGCCTTCCGGGCGTGGGCCGATCCCGACCGGGCGGTGCTGCCCCGTCGCCTGGTCTACCCGGAGGGGACGACCTCCGAGCAGTCCCGGGAGATCAACGCGGCGCTCCTGGACCGGTCCGAGGAGAGCGCCAAGGTCGCCGCGCTGCGCAAGGCCGGCGCCGAAGTCCCCGAAAGGCCCGTGGTGGAGGCCGTCATGAACGGCTCACCGGCCGAGGGCGTGCTGGAGCCGGGTGACCTGATCCTCGCCGTCGACGACGTGGACGTCGCCGAACCCGACGAGGTCTCGGCGGCCGTGCAGGACCGCGCGCCGGGCGACCCGGTCGAGCTGACCCTGCTCCGCGACGGTGAGGAACGCACCGAGACCGTGGTCACCGCCCCCGCCCCCGAGGACCCGCAGCTGCCCGTCGTCGGCATCCAGGTCGGCACCGGATACGACCTGCCCGTGCAGGTCGACATCGCCATCGACGAACGAATCGGCGGGCCCAGCGCGGGCCTGGTCTTCGCCCTCGCGATCTACGACAAGCTCACCCCGGGGCCGCTGCTCGGGGGCCGGCACGTCGCGGGGACCGGTGAGATCACCAGCGACGGCGAGGTCGGGTCCATCGGGGGGATCCAGCAGAAGATCGCCGCCGCCGGCGAGGAGGGCGCCGATGTCTTCCTCGCACCGGCCGACAACTGTGAGGACGTCGTCGGCGCGAACGCCCGCGACATGCGTGTCGTGCCGGTCGCGACCCTCGACGAGGCGGTGTCCGTGGTCGAGTCCGTGGCCGCCGGCGACCTGGACTCCCTGCCGAGCTGCCCCGTGGCCTGAGCGGCCGGGCGGCTGTCGGCCTACTCCTCCAGCGTCCCTGCAAGCGCGCGGACGAGCTCCGTCGACACCTCCGGGTCCCGCACGAGGTCGTGCTCGGACTCGTGGCCGCGGACCCGGAGGACGCAGGAGGTGGACCCGTCGCGCAGGACGCCCACCACGATCCGTACGTCGGCTCGGTCGGGGTGGGTCGCGGCCCACTCGGCGGCCAGGTCGTCCTCGTCGGGCATGCCCTCCTCGGCGCTCGGCGGCAGCACGATCCGCTCGACCGCCAGCGCGCAGCCGGAGACGCTCGGGGGCCACACGATCGCGGCCAGCACCTCGTCCAGCGGCCGGTCCCGCGGAAGGTCCTCCTGCTCGACCGGGGTGAGTCCCACACCGTCCGGAGCCAGTGCGAGCTGCGCGGCCAGGGCGGGCTCGCGAGCCAGCACGTCGGCCGTGTCGGCCAGCGCGTACAGCCGCGGGGGTTGGTCCCACCCTGCAGTTGCCACGTGGCGCTCGATCTCCACGACGGTCTCCGGCAGCCCCGGCGACGCCCCGGCAGTCGTCATGGACGCATGCTGCCACGGCCGTCCGGACCGGCCGGGAGCACGTCCCGGGGGGACGTGGTGGGAACCTTCGAGGGGGGTGGGCTAGTTTCGACCTCAGACGCCCCGTGGCAGCCGGCCCGCGGCGGCGCCGGAACCACGCTTAGGGAGCCAGGTGAGCCAGGACTTCCCCCGACCCTCCGACCCGTTCCGTGGCACGCGGGTGACCGCGACCCGCCGACCGCGCGCCCTGGTCCCCACCCTGGTGGTGCTCGGCATCCTGGCGGTCCTCTACGGCGTCCTCGTCTCCTTCTGGACCGACTGGCTGTGGTTCGACTCCGTCGGCTTCCGCCAGGTCTTCACGACCGCGTTGGCGACCCGGATCGGTCTGTTCCTCTTCTTCGGCGCCTTGATGGGCGCCGTCGTCGCGGCCAACGCGGTCATCGCCTACCGGCTCCGCCCGCGGTACCGGCCGATGAGCGTCGAGCAGCAGAGCCTGGAGCGCTACCGCGAGGCGATCGACCCGATCCGCCGGTGGGTGGTCATCGGCGTCGCCGCGCTGCTCGGGCTGATGGCGGGTGGCAGTGCCGGGGCGGAGTGGCAGACCTTCCTGCTCTGGCGCAACGGCGGCAGCTTCGGCAGCGAGGACCCGCAGCTGGGCACCGACATCGGCTTCTTCGCCTTCGACTACCCGTGGTGGCGATTCCTCGTCTCCTTCGGCTTCGCCGCGATCATCCTCGGGCTGATCGCCGCGGCGGTGACGCACTACCTGTACGGGGGGATCCGGCTGCAGTCCGTGGGGGAGAAGGTCTCGCCGGCGGCGCAGGCGCACCTGTCGGCGCTGATCGGGCTGTTCGTGCTGCTCAAGGCGGTCGCGTACTGGCTGGACCGCTACGGGCTGCTCATCGAGCAGGAGTTCGCCAACGGCCTCACCGGCGCCGGCTACACCGACATCAACACACTGCTGCCCGCGAAGACGATCCTGGCGTCGATCTCGTTGATCTGCGCGGCGCTCTTCTTCGTCAACATCTGGCGCCGTTCGTGGACGCTGCCCGGGATCTCGCTGGGCCTGCTGGTGCTCTCGGCCGTCCTGCTCGGCGGGCTGTGGCCTGCGATCGTCCAGCAGTTCAGGGTGCGCCCGAGCGAGGCCGACCGGGAGAGCGCCTTCATCAGCGAGAACATCGGGGCGACCCGGCAGGCCTACGGCGTCGCGGGGGTGGAGGCCGAGTCCTACGAGGCGACCACGACGGTGGAGGCGGGCCAGCTGGAGCAGGACAGGGACACGATCCCGAGCATCCGGCTGATCGACCCCAACGTGGTGCCTCCGACCTTCCAGCAGCAGCAGCAGGTCCGGGGCTTCTACTCGTTCGCCAACCCGCTGGACGTGGACCGGTACGACGTCGAGGACGAGAACCGTGACATGGTCGTGGCGGTGCGGGAGATCGACCTGGAGGGGATCCCGTCCGGCCAGCAGAACTGGATCAACCAGCACACCGTATACACCCACGGCTTCGGGATGGTGGCGGCGTACGGCAACCAGCGTGCGGCCGACGGCTCCCCGGCGTTCGCCGAGGAGGACATCCCCCCTGACGGTGTGCTCGGTGAGTACGAGCCGCGGATCTACTTCGGGGAGAACTCCCCGCCGTACTCCATCGTGGGCGCGCCGGAGGGCGCGGACCCGGTGGAGTTCGACATCCCGGAGGACCCGGACGCGGGTGGCCAGCAGCGCAACAACACCTACGAGGGTGACGGTGGGGTGGCGATCGGGAGCTTCGTGAACCGGCTGCTGTTCGCGACGAAGTTCCAGGAGGGCAACATCCTGCTCACCGATCGGATCAACTCCGACTCGGTCATCCTGTACGACCGGCACCCGCGGGACCGGGTGGAGACGGTGGCGCCGTGGCTGCGCGCGGACGGGAACCCGTATCCGGCGGTGGTGGGCGGGCGGATCGTGTGGATCATCGACGCGTACACGACGAGCAACACCTACCCGTACTCGCAGCGGGTGTTCCTGGACGAGGCGACGAGTGACTCGCGGACGGATCGGCAGGCGGTGGTGGCGCAGCCGCAGACGCCGATCAACTACGTGCGCAACTCCGTGAAGGCGACGGTGGACGCGTACACGGGTGAGGTGACGCTGTACGCCTGGGACGAGACGGACCCGCTGCTGCAGGCGTGGCGGTCGGCGTTCCCCGACTCGGTCACGGATCGGGACGAGATCCCGGACGAGCTGCTGGACCACCTGCGCTACCCGGAGGACCTTTTCAAGATCCAGCGGGAGCTGCTGTCGCAGTACCACGTCAGAGAGCCGCGGACCTTCTACGGCGGGCAGGACTTCTGGACCACGCCGCAGGACCCGGCGTTGGAGACGGGGGCTCCGCAGCCGCCGTACTACCTGACCCTGGCGATGCCCGGCGACGAGCAGACGGCGTTCTCCCTGACGACCACGTTCGTGCCGCGGAACCGGCAGAACCTGGCGGCGTTCATGGCGGTGAACGCTGACGCCCGCAGCGAGGAGTACGGGACGATACGAATCCTTCGGTTGCCCGGCAGCACCCAGATCGAGGGCCCGGGGCAGGTGGCCAACGCCTTCGAGACCAACCAGAACATCGCCGAGGCGACCCTGCCGCTGCGGCAGAGCGGCGCGGAGACTCGGGAGGGCAACCTGCTGACCCTGCCGGTGGGTGACGGTCTGCTGTACGTGCAGCCGCTGTACGTGGAGCGGCGCACCGGTGA
>DASTQL010000089.1:0-9210 GCA_035761805.1 Jiangellales bacterium
GAACACCTACGGCACGGGCAACTTCATGCTGCTCAACACCGGGACGGAGCAGGTGGCCAGCGAGAACGGCCTGCTGACGACCGTCTGCTACAAGATCGGCGACCAGCCGCAGGTCTACGCGCTCGAGGGCTCGATCGCCATCACCGGCGCGCTCGTGCAGTGGCTGCGCGACAACCTCGGGCTCATCTCGAGCGCCCCCGAGGTGGAGACGCTGGCCAAGACCGTCGAGGACAACGGCGGGGCCTACTTCGTGCCCGCCTTCTCCGGGCTCTTCGCGCCGTACTGGCGCTCGGACGCCCGGGGGGCCCTGGTCGGCCTGACCCGCTACGTCAACAAGGGCCACATCGCGCGGGCGACGCTGGAGGCAACCGGCTTCCAGACCCGCGAGGTGCTCGACGCGATGAACGCCGACTCGGGCGTGGACCTGACCGAGCTCAAGGTCGACGGCGGCATGGTGCAGAACGAGCTGCTCATGCAGTTCACCGCCGACATCCTCGGGGTCGACGTGATCCGGCCCAAGGTGGCCGAGACGACGGCGCTCGGCGCCGCCTACGCCGCCGGCCTCGCCACCGGCTACTGGGCCGGCGAGGACGACCTGCGCAACAACTGGGCCGAGGACAAGCGCTGGTCGCCGTCGATGGACCAGACCCACCGCGACAAGACCTACCGGAAGTGGAAGAAGGCCGTCACCAAGACCTTCGACTGGGTCGACGACGACGACTGACCGGCTCGCTGCGCTGACCCAATGATCACGGCAGCCGCGTAAGTGGGTGCCGGGCCAGGTGAATTCACCTGGCTCGGCCCCCATTTCCCTGGCTGCCGTGATCGTTTTCGCCGGTCGGTCACCCCCTGTGGCCCACGAGGACGCAGGTCCCCGGCGGTCTACCGCTGGGCCCTACGACCCGTTGCCGGAGGCCCGCTCAGGTCGTCAGGTCACGGCGCCGGAAGGCCCCGAGCCCGGCGCCGACCAGTGCGACCGCCACGGCGACCAGCACCACCAGCGGCAGGCCCGTGACCACCTCGGCCGGGGCCTGCGGCGTGTGCTGGAACGGCGACAACGCACCCGCCGACTCCGGCCAGCCGAACTGGTCGGCCAGCAGTCCCATCACGACGCAGTAGGCCAGCGCCACCCAGGCGATCGGGGCCGCCAGCCGGGGCGCGACCCCGAAGACCGCAGCGGCCACCCCGACGAGGAGCCACACCGCGGGGACGTACACCAGCGAGGACCCAAGGACCCTGGCCAGCTGGTCGGGCTCGCCTGCGGCGAGCGCCCACCCCAGCCCGGTGCCGACCCCTCCGCCGGCAGTGACGACGGCGCTGCCGACCAGGCCGATCATCAGGTGGCTGGCCATCCAGCGCGGGCGGCTGGTGGCCGTAGCCAGCACCGGCTCGGCCCGACCCGCCGCCTCCTCGCCACGGGCGCGCAGGACGGCGGTGATCCCGTACGCAGCGGCGAGCAGGGCCAGCATGACCAGGACGACGACCAGGTAGGCATCGACGAGGCCGCCGCTGATCTCGTCCAAGTAGGTCTGCAGCTCAGGGTTGTCAACGATGAGGTCCTCGATGGCCGGTGCCATGGCGCCGAACGCGAGCCCGGACACCGCGATCCCGGCGGCCCAGGCCACGAAGGCGCCGCGCTGAAGCCTCCAGGCGAGCCCGAGCGGTGTCATCAGGGCGCGGGGCGCCCTCGCCCGTCCCAGGCGCGGCTGCACCAGTCCGGCGCCCACGTCGCGACGCTCGACGAGCACGTAGGCCACCCCGACCAGGACGACGGCGACCACGAGGCAGAGCACCACCGGCCACCACCGGTCGTCCGAGTAGGGGTGCACCGCCATCCCCCAGCCCAACGGCGAGAGCCAGTACACCCAGCTCTCCCCGATGTCGCCCGCCGCCCGCAGCAGGAACGACACCCCCAGGACGGCAGAGACCAGCCCGTACACGGCGCGCCCGTGCTCGACGACCTGGGCCGCAACCGCGGTGGCCCCCGTGAAGACCAGCCCGATGCCGGCCAGCGCCGCGCCGAACGCCAGCGACCCCCGTACGGGGAGACCGGCGGCCGACCCGGCGGCGATGACGGCGACCAGCACGGCCAGGTTGGCCAGGACGGCCACCAGGACGGCCGCGGTGACCGGCGCGTGTCGGTCTACGCGCGCCGACCGCAGCAGCTCGGTCCGCCCCGCCTCCTCGTCCACGCGGGTGTGGCGCGCGACGGTGAACATGCTCATCAGGGCAACGACGACGGCCACCGTGGACCAGAGCTCGAAGGCCACGGCACCGCCGATGGTGTCCAGGCCCACCGGCGGACCCGTCGTCGCGATGATCGCGGCGTTGCCGCGGGCCGCCTGCTCGTACGAGGCCAGTGCACCCGGCTCGGAGTAGAGCTCGAGGCTCTGGTTCGCCTGCACGGTCACCAGGCCGGCGACGGCCAGCACCCAGACCGGCAGCCGCACGCGGTCACGGCGCAGCGCGAACCGGGCGAGGCCGCCCGTCCCGGTGAGCACCAGGGGCGACCTCACCGCCCGTCACCCGCCCCAGCGCCGGCGAGCTCGTCGCCGTAGTGCCGCAGGAAGAGCTCCTCGAGCGTCGGCGGCTGGCTGGTGAGCGCCCGGATGCCGAAGCCGGTCAGGTGCCGCACGGCGCCGTCCAGGTGGTCGGTGTCGACGTCGAAGGCCACCCGCCCGTCCTCCGTCACCACGTCGTGCACGCCGGGCAGCTCGGTCGTGCCCGTGACCGGCCGCTCCGTCTCCGCCGTGATCGACGTACGGGTGAGGTGTCGCATCTCGGCGAGCGTGCCCGACTGCACCGTGCGGCCCAGCCGGATGATGCTCACCCGGTCGCACAGGGCCTCGACCTCGGCCAGGATGTGGCTCGACAGCAGGACGGTTCGGCCCTCCGCCCTCACCTCGCGGATGCACTCCTGGAAGACGGTCTCCATCAGCGGGTCCAGGCCCGACGTGGGCTCGTCGAGCAGGAGCAGCTCGACATCGGAGGCCAGCGCGGCGACCAGGGCGACCTTCTGCCGGTTGCCCTTGGAGTAGGTCCGGGCCTTCTTGCGCGGGTCGAGGTCGAAGCGCTCGAGCAGGTCGGCCCGCCGCCGCTCGTCCAGCCCGCCTCGCAGCCTCCCCAGCAAGTCGATGGCCTCACCGCCGCTGATGGTCGGCCAGAGCGTGACCTCGCCGGGGACGTAGGCGAGCCGCCGGTGCAGCTCGACCGCGTCGTGCCACGGATCGCCGTCGAGGAGGACGGCCCGGCCGCTGTCGGCGCGCAGCAGGCCGAGCAGCACCCGGATCGTCGTCGACTTGCCGGAGCCGTTGGGCCCGAGGAAGCCGTGGACCTCGCCGGCCGTCACGTCGAGGTCGAGCCCGTCGAGGGCTCGGGTAGGCCCGAACGTCTTCACCAGCCCGGTGACGGAGATCGCTGTGGTCATGGCTCACAACGTACACAAGTTTCACATGTACGTGAAGTACGTTAAGGTTGCCGTAGACAGGTGACCGTAGGAGGGGCGCGTGGGGGCAGCCGCGGACGGCGATCGCAAGGCCCTGCTCCGCTTCGTCGAGCAGTTCGCGCTGGTGCTCCGGGAGTCGGGCATGTCGCCGATGCCGGCGCGGGTCTTCGCGTACGCGCTGGCCGACGACGCGGACCGCTACACCGCCGCCGAGCTCGCCGAGGGGCTGCAGGTGAGCCTCGCCGCGATCTCGGGGGCCGTTCGGCAGCTGGTCCAGCTCGGGCTGCTGTCGCGCGAGCGGGAGCCCGGGACCCGCAGCGACCTGTACGTGCTCGACGACCGGGACCTCTGGTCGCGGTTCTACGCGGCCCGCTCCGAGCTGCTCGGGGTCTACGAGAAGACGATGGCGGCCGGGGTCGAGGCCCTCGGGGCGGACCGGCCGGGCGGCCGGCGGCTGGACGAGTCGAGGGAGTTCTTCGCCTTCCTGCGCGCCGAGATGCCCGGGCTGCTCGAGCGGTGGCGGGAGCACCGGCAGCGGCTGTTCGGGGATGCCTGAGGGCGGCGGCGACCCCCATGGCGAAACCGCCGCTACGCCCCTGGGCCTCCACGCCGCGGCAAGTGGGCGCCGAGCCAGGTGTATGCACCTGGCTCGGCACCCATTTGCGCGGCTGCCGTGATCAATTGGGGGGGGCGGTCACTCCTCGCCGAAGCCGTCCCGAGCCATGGCGACGACCGCATCCACGGCCTCGCGGGCCTGGGCACCGCGGCCGACGACCTCCATCTGCTGGCCCCCCGTGATGCCGAGTGCGACCACCGAGAGGATGCTGCGCGCGTCGGCGGTCGCCTCCCCCGGTGGGCCGAGCAGGACCTCGGCGTCGTAGCCGGACACCTCCTTGACGATCATCGCCGCCGGGCGGGCGTGGATGCCCAGCGAGTTGGCGAGGGTCGCCACCTCCCGTACGGCGTCGTCGGCCGGCTCGGCGGACTCGGCACCGTCGGCGGAGGTTGCCACCTCGGCGGCGGCATCGGCGGGCGCGGGACCCTCCGCCACGCGTCTCCAAGCCGAGGTGGCCGCGGCGGCGACGGCCTCCACCGAAGCGCCGCCCTGGGCGGTGGTGGCAGCCGCCAGGGCGCCCTCGACGAGCGGCGCGTCGGCGACCCGCACCCGCTGACGCTGGTCGTCGTCGAGCACCTCGAGGACCAGGTCCGCCGTCATCAGGGCGCTGCCGAGGTCGTAGAGCAGGACCGCCCCGTCGCCGCCGTCGGCCTCCGCGACGGCGGCGAGCACGAGGTCGAAGCTGGTGCCCACCTCGCCGTCCTCCATGCCGCCGGCCGCGACCACGGCCACGTCGGGCGCCATCTGGGCGGTCAGCTCGCGCAGGCCCTCGGCAAGCCGGGCGCTGTGCGAGACGAGGACCAGCCCGACGCTCATGCCTCGCGGCCGGCCAGGTCGGCCGCGGCCCGGAGCAGGAGCGCCGTGGACGTCGCGCCCGGGTCCTGGTGTCCCGCGCTCCGCTCGCCCAGGTAGCTGGCGCGGCCCTTCCGGGCGACCCACGGGATGGTGTCACGCATCCCTTGCTCGGCGGCGTCGGCCGCTGCCTCGAGCACCGCCCGTACGCCGCCGCCGTCGGACGCGGCTGCACCGGCCGCGTCGACGGCGGGGGTCCAGGCGTCGACCATGGTCTTGTCCTGCGGCTCGGCCTTGCCTCGGGCGACGATCCCGTCTCGCGCCGCCGTGATGGCGGCGACGACGTCGGTCGGCTCCAGGGTCTCCTTGCCCTGGACGGCGGTCGCCGCCCGGAGGAAGGCCGTGCCGTAGAGCGGGCCGGCCGCCCCGCCCACCTTGGTGATGAGCGAGGTGGCCACCGACTTGAGCACGTCCGACGGCGTCGCCGGGGTCTCGCCGTCCAGCTTCGCCAGCGCGGCCCTCATGCCGCGGTCCATGTTCTCACCGTGGTCGGCGTCACCGATCGCGGCGTCGAGCTGGATCAGGTAGTCGCGGTTCTCCGTGACCACCCCGGCGTACGCACGGACGAGGTCGAGGACGTCCTGGGTGCTCACCGGCATCGAGGGTCAGACCCCCCACCGCAGCGCCGGGGTGTGCACCGGGGCGTCCCAGAGGTCGACCATGTCGCCCTCGAGCTTGAGCAGCGTGACCGAGATGCCCTGCATCTCCAGCGAGGTGATGTAGTTGCCGACCAGCCGCCGGACGACGTTGATCCCGCGCTCCGCGAGGACCTTCTCGGCGTGACCGTAGGCGATGTAGAGCTCGATCAGCGGCGTCCCGCCCATGCCGTTGACGAAGAGCAGCGTGTCGTCACCGGAGGAGAACGGCAGGTCCTCGACAACCGGGGTCAGCAGGCGGTCCACGACGGCGTCGGCGGGCTCGAGCTTCATCCGCTCGCGACCCGGCTCGCCGTGGATCCCGATGCCGATCTCCATCTCGTCCTCGGCGAGGTCGAAGGTCGGCTTGCCCGCGTGCGGCACGGTGCAGGAAGTCAGGGCCATGCCCATCGACCTGGCGTTGGCGTTGACCTTGCGGCACATCTCCGCGACCGCGGCCAGGTCGTCACCGCGCTCGGCGGCGGCGCCCACGATCTTTTCGGCGAGCACGGTCGCCCCCACGCCACGCCGGCCGGCGGTGTAGAGGCTGTCCTTGACCGCGACGTCGTCGTCGATGACGACGGCCTCCACCTGGATGCCCTCGGCCTGGGCGAGCTCGGCGGCGGTCTCGAAGTTGAGCACGTCCCCGGTGTAGTTCTTCACGATGTGCAGCACGCCCGCGCCGCCGTCGACCGCCTTGGTGGCGTCGAGCATCTGGTCCGGGGTCGGGGAGGTGAAGACGGCACCAGGACACGCCGCATCGAGCATCCCGCGCCCGACCAACCCGCCGTGCATCGGCTCGTGCCCGCTGCCACCCCCGGAGAGGACGCCCACCTTGCCCTGGACCGCGCCGCCCTTGCGGGTGATGTAGTTCGGGTCGAAGTGCACGTCGATGAGGTCGGGGTGGGCCGCGGCCATGCCGGCCAGCGCCTCCTCGACCACTCGCGCCGGGTCGTTGATGATCTTCTTCATCGAAGCCCCTTCCGCCGGTCGGTTCTCAGGTCATGGCAGGGCGGGCCCGCTGACGCAGTGTCCGACCCGCCCGAGGGACTTCCTACTAGGTCCGGGGGGCTGGCGCCATGGGTCACCGGCCCCGACCTGGCGATCACACCTCGCGGACGAGCGGTCAGCGGTCCGCCAGGAGGTCCAGCAGCAGGGCCTCGGCGTGGCAGACCCGGGCGAACTCGGCCAGATGCAGCGACTCGTCGATGCCGTGCGCCCGGGAGTCCGGGTCCTCGACGCCGGTCACGAGGACCGCGGACGCCGGGAAGAGCCGGGCGAACTCCGCGATGAACGGGATCGACCCGCCGATCCCCACGTCCACCGGCTCGACGCCGTCCCACGCCGCGCGCAGAGCGGAGCGCGCCGCCACGTACGCCGGTCCTGACGTTTGCAGCGCGGTCGGGGCGCCGGTCGAGACGGGGGTCACGGTGACGTGCGCGCCGAACGGCGCCTGCGAGGTGAGGTGCACTGTCAACGCCTCGACGGCCGCGCCCGGGTCCTGCCCAGGGGCCAACCGCGCGCTGACCTCGGCACGGGCGACCGGCTGCAGCACGCCGGCCGCGCCGTCGACGGACGGTACGTCCATCCCGATGACGGTGATCGCGGGCCGCGTCCACAGGCGGTCGGCGATCGACCCGCTGCCGATCAGCTGCACACCGTCCAGGAGCCCGGCGTCGGTGCGGAACGTCTCCTCCGGGTAGTCGACGTCGGTAGCCCTCCCGGCAGCCAGGCCGGCCACGGCCACGTCACCGTGCTCGTCGTGCAGGGTGGCCAGGAGCCGGACGAGCGCCGTCGTCGCATCGGGGACGGGACCGCCGTACATGCCGCTGTGCAGGTGGTGGTCCAGGGTGCGCACCTCGGCCAGGACCACCGCGAACCCACGCAGGCTGGTGGTCAGCGCGGGGACGCCGACAGCCCAGTTGGCCGAGTCGGCCACCACGATCACGTCGGCCGCGAGCAGGTCACGGTGTCTCTCCAGGAACGGTACGAAGGTGGGCGAGCCCACCTCCTCCTCTCCCTCGACGAAGAGCGTGACGCCGACGGGCGGCCGCCCCCCGTACGCGCGAACCGCGGCCAGGTGGGCCAGCACGCCGGCCTTGTCGTCGGCGGTCCCCCGTCCGTACAGGCGTCCGTCCCGCTCGGTCGGCTCGAACGGGTCCGAGGACCACGCGTCCCGGTCTCCCGTGGGCTGGACGTCGTGGTGCGCGTAGAGCAGCACGGTCGGCATGCCCTCCGGTGCCGGCCAGGACGCCACGACCGCCGGAGCCCCGCCCCCGACCGACAGGATCCGGGACTCGGCCGCTCCGGCGTCGCGGGCCAGGTCGGCGACGGCCTCGGCACTACGTCGTAGGTCGTCGGCACGGGCCGGGTCGGCGCTCACGGAGGGGATGCGGACGAGCTCCTCCAGGTCGCGGCGGACCCCCGGCAGGACGCTGTCGACGGCGGCGCGCAGGTCGGTGGTCACGGACGTCGACCCTACGGGGGCGCCGTGGCCCTACGCTCCGGGCATGGTGTGGCTGGAGATCATCGGCTGGGCCGGCTCGGCGCTCGTGGTCTGGTCGCTGCTGCAGACCCGGATCCTGCGGCTGCGCACCTTCAGCCTCGCAGGCAGCCTCGTCCTGCTCGTCTACAACGCCGTCCTGGAGGTGTGGCCGATGGTCGGCCTCAACCTCATGCTGGCCGCGATCAACGCGGTGCACCTGCGCCGACTGCTCCGCAGCCGGCACGACGAGGCCGCGTACGAGGTCCTCGAGGTTGGTCCCGCCGACCCGTACCTCCGGTACGTCCTGCGCCTGCACGAGGCCGACATCCGGATGTTCAACCCAGGCTTCGTCCACGACCCGGCGGTGCCGAAGCGGTCGGCCTTCCTGGTGCAGCGCGGCGACGAGACCGTCGGTGTGGTGCTCGCCCGGGACGCCGGAGACGGGGTGGCGCAGGTGGACCTGGACTACGTGACGCCGCGGTTCCGGGACTTCTCCCCCGGTGAATTCGTCTACCGGCGCAGCGGCTTGTTCACCGACCGGGGCTATCTCCGCGTACTCACGCCGCCGGGGATGGTGGAGCCGTACTACGAGCGACTCGGCTTCGCGCGGGCCGGCGACTCCTACGCGTTGGACCTCACCCGCCGCCGCCCCGAATGACCACGTTCACCACCGTGGCGGTGCCATCACCAGGCGCTGGAGCCTCGTGATGAGGCCACGAGCCTGGTGGTGGCCCGGTGCGGCAGCCCTGCTCCACCCCCCACGCGACGCCGACCAGGACCCCCGGACCGCACCCCGCCCACCACCAGGCTGCTGGGGCCATCACCAGGAGCGGACGCCTCGTGATGACCCGACGAGCATGGTGAACGTGGTCATTGGGGGCCAGGCGCGTCAGAAGAGCGGGAGGTACGGCGACAGGTCGGCGCGGGCGCCGCTGGCATGGACCGCCTCGCGGGCCTCGGCCCACGAGACCCGCCCGGCCGCCAGTCGCAGCCAGGTGAGCGGGTCGGTCTCCACCACCCCGGGCGGCGTGCCGCGAGTGTGCCGGGGCCCGGGGACGCACTGCACGGCGGCGTACGGCGGGACCCGGACCTCCAGGCTCCGGCCGGGCGCCCGCTCCGCCAGCGCCTCGAGCAGCACCCGGACGGCGAGTCGCTCGGCTTCCGGCGGCACCGCGGG
>DASTQL010000090.1:0-2076 GCA_035761805.1 Jiangellales bacterium
GCGATGACCGCTGCCGCGGCCCACGTACGGCACGGTGCGGTGACCATCGCGTCGCGCGACGCCGTCACGTCGGCAGGGGTCTGCCGGGCCGGCGACGCCCTGGGTGTCGTCGAGGGCGACTTCGCGGTGATCGGCTCCGACCTCGCCGACGTCGCGGTCGAGGTCTGCCGGCGCATGCTGGCGACCGGCGGCGAGCTGCTCACCCTGGTGAGCGGGCTGGACGCCGACGGCCAGCTGGCCGAGACCGTCGCCACCCGGGTCCGCGGCGACCACCCCGGCCTGGACGCCGTCGTGCTGCCCGGCGGCCAGCCCCGCTACCCGCTGCTCATCGGGGTGGAGTGATGGACCTCGCGACCCCCTTGCGCGCGGCCGTGGGCGCGCGGACGGCCAACGCGCTCCGTACCGACCTCGGCCTGGAGACCGTCCACGACCTGTTGCGTCACTACCCGCGCCGCTACTTCGAGCGTGGCGAGCTGACGCCGCTGACCGAGCTCGAGGTCGGGGAGCAGGCGACCGTGCAGGCGCGGGTCATGAGTGTCAGGGGTCGGCGGATCCGTGAGCGGCTGCACAAGACCGACATGGTGATCACCGACGGCCTGCACGACATGCCGGTGACGTTCTTCAACCAGCGGTGGATCGAGGGCCGGCACCAGCCCGGCTCGGAGGTCGTCCTGTCGGGCAAGGTGGAGCGGTTCGGCCGCCACCTGCGTATGACGAACCCGGAGATCGCCCGCGAGGACGTCGACGACTTCGCCGGCGGCATCCGTCCCGTCTACCCGGCCACCAAGGCCATGTCCAGCAGCGCGATCGCCAAGGCGGTCCGGCTCGTGCTCGACGTGCTCGGCCCGCTGCCGGACCCGCTGCCCGACACCGTACGGGCGCGGCGGAAGCTCCCGGGACTGCGCGACGGGTTCCAGCGGATCCACCGGCCTCAGCAGCGCAACGACTGGGTCAAGGCGCAGCAGCGGTTCCGCTTCGAGGAGGCCTTCGTCCTGCAGGTCGAGCTCGCCCGCCGTCGCCGGCTCAGCGCGGCGCTGCCCGCGGTCCCGCGCCGCGGCGGGCCCGGCGGCCTGCTCGACACGTTCGACCAGCGGCTGCCCTTCCCTCTCACCCCCGGTCAACGCAGCGTGGGCGACGAGATCGCGGCGGACCTGGCGCTGCCCCACCCGATGCACCGCCTGCTGCAGGGCGAGGTGGGTTCGGGCAAGACCGTCGTGGCGCTACGCGCGATGCTCGCGGTCGTGGACGCCGGCGGCCAGGCGGCGCTGCTGGCGCCGACCGAGGTCCTGGCCCAGCAGCACCACCGCTCGATCACCGCCATGCTCGGCCCCCTGGCCGAGCAGGGGCTGCTGGGCGGGTCGGATGTCGGGACCCGGGTTGCCCTGCTCACCGGCTCCCTGGGCACGGCCGCCAGGCGGTCGGCCCTGCTCGACGCCGCGAGCGGTCGGGCGGGGATCGTCATCGGGACGCACGCGTTGCTCGAGGAGCGGGTCTCCTTCGCCGACCTGGGACTGGTGGTCGTCGACGAGCAGCACCGGTTCGGTGTCGAGCAGCGGGCCGCCCTGGCCGCCAAGAGCGCCGGCGAGGTCCGTCCCCACGTGCTGGTGATGACGGCCACGCCGATCCCCCGCACCGTGGCCATGACCGTCTTCGGCGACCTGGAGACCTCGACGCTCGCCGACCTCCCGCCGGGCCGGGGCGAGGTGGTCACCCACCTGGTTCCGGCGGCGGAGAAGCCGCACTACCTCGAGCGGACCTGGGAGCGGGTCGCCGAGGAGGCCCGTTCCGGCCGCCAGGTCTACGTCGTGTGCGCGCGGATCGGCGACGGCTCGGACGGCGACCTCGACGACCCGGACCGGGCGGACGAGCCGGCCGAGGACGAGGGTCCGGCCCGGCCGACCGCCGCGGTGCTCGAGGTGGCCGGCCTGCTGCGGGAGGGACCCCTGGCCGGCATCGGCGTCGGGGCGCTGCACGGCCGCATGACGCCGGATGCCAAGGACGACGCCATGCGCCGGTTCGCCTCCGGCGAGGTGCCCGTGCTGGTCGCGACCACCGTCGTCGAGGTGGGGGTCGACG
>DASTQL010000091.1:0-6208 GCA_035761805.1 Jiangellales bacterium
CTCGACCAGGATCCGGCCTCCGTGCGCCTCGACGAGGCCCTTGACCACGTAGAGCCCCAGGCCCGTGCTGCCCCGGCCCGAGCCGTGCCAGAACCGGGAGAACACCAGGTCTCGGTGGGCGGGGTCGATGCCCTTGCCGTCGTCGCTCACGACGAGGTCGACACAGCCCTCGAGCCGCCGTCGGCCGCCGCCCTCGCCCTCGCCGTCGTGGGCCGGGGTCGCGGCCAGAGTGACGGCGCCGTCGCCATGACGCAGCGCGTTCTCGACGAGGTTGGCCAGGATCTGGTCCAAGCGGTCGGGGTCGGCCCACACCTCGGGCAGGTCTGCCGGGACGTCGACGACGAAGCGCTCGCGGTCGTGGCCGGTGGCGACCGCCCGCTCGACGTGGCGCTCGAAGACGGCGGCCACGTCGATGGGCTGGGGGCGGATCTGCAGCCGCCCGGCGTCGATGCGTGAGACGTCCAGCAGCTCGCTGATGAGACGGGTCACGCGGTCGGTGTCGGCTTCGATCGTCTCGATCATGAGGCGCTTCTGCTCGTCGCTGAACCGCTCCCAACGGCGCAGCAAGGTCGAGGAGAAGCCCTTGACCGAGGTCAGGGGCGAGCGCAGCTCGTGGGCCACGGTGGAGATGAGGGCGGCGTGGTTGGCCTCGGTGCGACGACGGTGCTCGGCGTCGCGCAGCACGACGACCACGCGGTTGACCGGCATGTTGCGGCCCGGCCGGATGTACTTGGCGGTGACGAGGGCCTCGCGGCCGTTGGCCAGCATCAGGAGCCGCTCGCGGTGCCCGGTGCGGGTGCGCAGCCCGCCCCAGGGGTCGGTGACGTCCCACCAGGAGGTGCCGTCGCTGTCCTGGAGCACCAGGACCTTGCGGAGGTCGTGGCCGAGGATGTCCGCGGCCTTGAGCCCGGTGAGGCGCTCGAAGCGCCGGTTGCAGTAGATGACCCTGGCTTCGGCGTCAGCAGCAACGAGGCCGTCAGGGATCATCTCCACGGCCCGCGTGGCGGCCTGGGGATCCAACAGCTCCTCGTCCGGGAAGAACATGCCGCCACCCTAGCGACTGCCGGGGCGGACGGCCCCTGCAGACGCGTAGAGGCAGACGGTGGCCGCCATCGCGAGGTTGAGCGACTCGGCCCGGCCGTAGATCGGGACCCGCACGACCTCGTCGCAGGCCTCGCGGACCTCCGGCTCCAGCCCCCACGCCTCGTTGCCCATCACCCAGGCGTGCGGCGAGTCGAGGGCGACGTCGGGCAGCAGCCGCTCCCCCGCGCCGTCGGCGGCCAGCAGCCGCACTCCCTGGGCGCGCAGGGCGGCGAGGGCGTCATCGATGGCCAGGCCTGTGACGACGGGCAGGTGGAAGATCGAGCCCGCCGTCGAGCGGACGACCTTGGGACCGTAGACGTCGACGGAGTTCTCGCTGACCAGCACGGCATCGGCGCCGGCGGCGTCGGCGCCGCGGATCACGGTGCCCGCGTTGCCGGGGTCGCGGACGTTGGTCAGCAGGACGAGCAGGCGCGGCCCCGCGGCCAGGACCTCGTCCAGCGCGGCCGGGGCCACCCGGCACACGGCTGCCAGGCCCTGCGGCGCCTCGGTGTCGCACATCGCGGCCAGGACGTCCTCGCTCACCTCGTGGAGGTAGAGGCCGGCCTCGCGGGCCGCGGCGACGATGTCGGCATGCCGGTCGGCCGCCTCAGCGGTGAGGTACAGGTCGACGACGTCCTGGGGCCGCCACCGCACAGCCTCGCGCACCGACTGCGGGCCCTCGGCGAGGAAGCGGCTGGTCCTGGCACGCACAGAGCGCCGGGACAACGCCCGCACCGCCCTCACCCGGTCTGAGCGGGTGCTGGTCAGCGGGGGCATGTCCCGGCGCTCTGGAGGATTCAGCGCAGGGTCAGGCGCTGGCGGTCTCGGCGACTGCCGGGACGTTCGCCCGGGCGATCTCGACGAGGGCGGCGAACGCAGCCTCGTCGTTGACCGCGAGCTCGGCCAGCATGCGGCGGTCGACCTCGACCTCAGCAGCCTTCAGGCCCTGGATGAAGCGGTTGTAGGTCATGCCGTTGGCGCGGGCGCCGGCGTTGATCCGCTGGATCCACAGGCGGCGGAAGTCGCCCTTCTTGGCGCGACGGTCACGGTAGGCGTAACCGAGGCTGTGGGTGACCTGCTCTTTGGCCTTGCGGTACAGGCGTCCGCGCTGACCGCGGTAGCCGCTGGCCCGCTCGAGGACGACCCGGCGCTTCTTATGGGCGTTGACCGCCCGCTTCACGCGTGCCACGTGAGTTCTCCTTGCTTGCTTGGTGCCGCTGCCGGTCGGTGTGCTGAGCCGGCAGACATAACGGGGATGGGGACTCGGGCCTACTTGCCGAGGAGCTTCTTGACCTTCTTGGCGTCCGGCTTCGAGACCTCGACGTCGTTCGCAATGGAACGCGTGTAGCGCGAGGACTTGTGCTCGAGCAGGTGGCGGCCGCCGGCCTGCTCGCGCATGACCTTGCCCTTGCCGGTCAGGCGGAAGCGCTTCTTGGCGCCAGAGTGCGTCTTCATCTTCGGCATGGGGAGCCGATCTCCTTCAGTCGTTGCGGTGTTGCTGGTGGTCTTCGGTCGGCTACTGCGCCGACTCGGGAGCCTGCGGCTCCGCCGCGGTGGCGGCGGCCTCCGGCGCCTCGGTGGCGCCCTCGGGGGCCTCGCTCGCGCCCTCGGTGGCAGCCGCTGTTCGCGCCCGCCGCTGCTCGGCCTTGGCCTCGGACTTCTTCTTGGTCGGGGCCAGGACCATGATCATGTTGCGGCCGTCCTGCTTCGGAGCGGACTCCACGGTGCCAAGCTCGATGACGTCCTCGGCCAGGCGCTGGAGCAGGCGGTAGCCGAGCTCCGGTCGCGACTGCTCGCGGCCGCGGAACATGATCGTCACCTTGACCTTGTCGCCGCCCTTGAGGAACCGCTCGACGTGGCCCTTCTTGGTGCCGTAGTCGTGCGGGTCGATCTTCGGGCGGAGCTTGATCTCCTTGATGACCGTGTTGACCTGGTTCTTGCGGGCTTCCCGCGCCTTCATGGCTGCTTCGTACTTGAACTTGCCGAAGTCCATGAGCTTGGCAACGGGCGGCTTCGCCATCGGGGCCACCTCGACGAGGTCGAGGTCTGCCTCGGCAGCCAGGCGCAACGCGTCCTCGACGCGCACGATGCCGACCTGCTCTCCATTGGGGCCAACCAACCGCACTTCGGGAACCCGGATGCGGTCGTTGATGCGGGGCTCGCTGATTGTGGTGCTCCTTCAGTCACAGGGTCCGTCCGCAGCAACGAGAAGAGGCTCCCCGCCGCAGTCGCGCGAGAAGCCTCACCAGAATCCGTCCCGGGGTTGCTCCGCAAAGGGCCGGTATGCCGTGGAGTCTCCTCCGTCGTCACACGCCCTGCGGACCCGGGGAACCCGGCAACCTCACGGTCACAGCGGGTGGAAGCATGGTGGCGCTTCTCTTGCACACCGTCCCCATCGTGGGTCACCCCGCGGCAGGAACGGCCGGTCGATCTGCAAGGCTACCAGCGTGAGCACGGAAAATCCCAATCCCCCGGAGCACGAGCAGCTGGCCCGCGACATCGCCGAGGTCCCGGCCGTCGAGGTCATCACCACGGCGGCGATCCACATGATGAGCGCCGCGGCGGTCAAGTGCGGACTCGCCGAGGGCGAGGACGCCGCCGACCACCTCGACCTCGACGAGGCGCGCCGCCTCATCACCGCGCTGGCGGGGTTGGTCACCGCTGCCGCACCAGACCTCGGCAGCCAGCACGCAGGCCCCCTGCGCGACGGCCTGAAGTCCCTGCAGCTGGCGTTCCGCGAGGCCTCGGTCATCCCCGACCCGCCCGGCCAGGGTCCGGGCGAGAAGTTCACGGGACCGGTCGCCTAGGCCTCCGGCCCCGTCGAGGGCTTGCGCACCTTGGCGACCCCGGCGTCGCCCCGGCTGTCGTCGGCGCGGCGCGCGCGGCTCTCGGCAAGGTAGGCCAGCCGGCGCAGCGCCTCGGTGTTCCGGGCGTGCAGCGCGGCGTCCTGCGCCGGTCTCGGGATGAGGCGGGCGGGCCCGGAGACCGCCCGCTCATCCATGGTCACCGTCGTGCCGCCCTCGACGTCGGGCTCGCAGCGGATGACCACCCGGCCCTCGCCGGTCGGCCACGCCTTCACCCGCAGCTGCAGCACCCGGGGCGAGTCCACCTGCTCGACGACCGTCGTGTCGCTGATGAGCAGCGGCCAGATCCCGACCGAGTGGTGGATGCGCGAGCCCACCGCCGGCCAGTCGCTGTCGACATCGCGGATGCGCGCCGCCCCCACCACCCAGGTGGCAAAGCTCCAGCCGTCGGCGAGGACGTCGAAGACGTCCTCCGGGCGGCACTCCAGGTGCCTGGTGGTGCGGCTCATGGGGTCGGTTCCTTCCTGCGGGTCGGGATGAGCGAGCGGACTCGGTCGTGAGCCACCGCGGCGCGGGCAGCGTTGGAGCCGCACGCACCGTGGACGCCGCCGCCGGGGTGGGCGGAGGCCGAGGCGAGGTAGAGCCCGGCCACAGGGGTCTCGGCACGGCCGAGGCCGGGCACGGGGCGGAACACCAGCTGCTGGTGGAGGTTGGCCGTGCCGCCGTTGACCGAGCCGCCCACGAGGTTCTCGTTGCGGGCCTCGAGCTCGTGGGGGCCCATGGCGCGCCGGGCGAGGATGCGGTCGGCGAAGCCGGGGGCGTAGGCCTCGATGCGTGCCTGCATCCGGTCGGCCATCCGCTCGACGTCGTCGTGGTCCCAGCGCCCGGAGATGCTGCCGTCGCCGGCGTCGTGCGTGGTGTGGTGGGGCACATGGGTGTAGAGCCACAGGGACTCCGCGCCCTCCGGCGCCCGCCCGGGATCGGCCGCCGCCATCTGTCCGGCGAGGAGGAAGGGGACCGCCGGCACGGCCCCGGCTGCCAGGTGCGCACCGTTCATCCGGATCTCGTCGATCGACTCGGCGATGTGCACCGTGCCCGGCACCTGGGCCGGGGTGGCCGCCCACGGCACCGGCCCGCTCAGCGCGTAGTCCACCTTGACGGTGCCGGGATCCCACTCGAACCGCTCCATCCGCCGCATCAGGCGGGCCGGGAGGTCCTCCGGGGCCACGAGTCCCCCGAACAGGCCGGGGGCACTCACGTCGGCGATCACCGCCCGGCGCGCAGTGAAGACCTCGCCGCCGTCGGTCTCGACGGCCACGGCGCGACCCTCGCGCACCAGGACCCGGCGGGCGTGGGTCCCGACGCGCAGGTCGCCCCCACCTGCCGTGAACCGCCGCACCATGGCTCCGCTGAGCATCCCGGCGCCGCCCCGGGGCACGGGATAGCCGAGGTGTTGGCCGATCATCGCGAGCACCCACGCCATGATCGTGGAGCCCGAGGCGTCCATCGGGATGTCGGCGTGGGCCGCGTTCCCGGCCAGCAGCATCTGCGCGCCCCGCCCGGAGAACCGCGTGCCCGCCATGCTCTGCAGGGGCGACAGCATCATCTGCACGAAGCCCAGGCCGCCGGCCCCGGGCAGCCGGGTGGCGAGCCGGGCCCCGGCCCGCACGGGCGGGAACGGCTCGAGCAGCGCCCGGATCGCGGCGTCGCCGACCTTCTGCCAGCCGGCGCAGAGGTCTAGCCAGGCCTGGCCGTCGCCGGGGGCGAGCTTGTCGAGCGCTGCCGCCGTCTCCTCGGGGGTCCGGTGCATCACGGCCCACTCCCCCTCGAGGAAGGGCGTGCCCGCCACGGCCGGCGCGTGCATCCACTCCAGCCCGTGGCGGTCGAGCTCGAGGGCGCGGATCGTCGGCGAGGCCGCGGCCAGCGGGTAGAACGAGCTGAACGTGTCGTGCACGAAGTCCGGGTGCACCGCGGAGTCGCTGCGAACGGCCCCGCCCGGGGCGTCCTGGGCCTCGAGCACGGTGACGTCCCAGCCGTGGTCGGCCAGCAGGTTCGCCGCCACCAGCCCGTTGGGCCCGCTGCCGATGACGACGGCGTCAGTGACCGCCATGCGCGACCTCCTCCGGTTCGGGGTTCCCACCGTATGCCGCGGGCGCCGGCCCCGCCCGCCGGCATACGGCCACGTATCCGACCGGACGACACCGGGTGACCGGATGCCGGGGTCGGGGCCAGGGTGCTGACGCTGGGGCGCGGCTCTGATCAGGCGGCGCCGGCAGCGACGACCCGCCGCCGCCGCACACGGGTGACTCCCGCACCGGCGC
>DASTQL010000092.1:0-8254 GCA_035761805.1 Jiangellales bacterium
CGGGGTCCAGCGGGAGGAAGGTGTCCGCGCGAGGACCGAGCTCGACGTCGGCGCCGACGATGGGGGTGTACGTCGTCGCGGGCGAGACATGGCCGGCCAGCTCCCCGAACACGACGGTGGCGGCGATGTCGCGGTCCACCACGCGCGGGAGGTCGGGATGGTGCTCGAAGTGCGGGTCCACGTGGCGGTCCGCGTCGGGCAGGGCGACCCAGAGCTGGACGCCGCACAACCCGGCCGGGCGCTCGGCCGGCGACTCCTCGGAGTGCGAGATCGCCCGTCCAGCCGTCATCAGGTTGAGCTCCCCCGGTCGGACGAGCTGAAGGCTTCCCACGCTGTCGCGGTGCAGGACCTCACCCTCGAGCAACCAGCTGACCGTCTGCAGCCCGGTGTGCGGGTGCGGCGGGACCTGCATCCCCGGGCCCGACGACACGTCGGCCGGACCGTAGTCGTCCACGAAGCACCAGGCCCCGACCATGCGGCGGTCGCGGTGCGGCAGCGTGCGACGGACGACCAGCGCGCGCGGGCCGCCGAGCGGCACCTCCCGTGGCTCGAGGACCTCGTGCGTCGGGACCGCCGTGGCGAGCCCGGCGCCCCCGCATCGCGTCTCCGCCGTGTCCCGTTCCAAGTTGCTCACGCAATCGACTGTACGGAAGGAGGGGCGGCCGTGCCGTCCGGCGCGCGCGGGCGCCCCGTCACACGGGACGGGCGCCGGGCCCGACACCCAGTCGGGTGGCGAGGTTCATGGCGTCGACCGGCGCACGAACCTTCACGTCGTTGTCGAAGTAGACGAGGACGTCGAGGCCCTGGTCGGCCCAGCCGCGCACGCGGATCGCCCAGGCCTCGAGCGCCTCGTCGGTGTAGCCGCTCACGTAGAGCTCCTCCGCCCCGTGCAGCCGGACGTAGACGAAGTCGGCGGTCACCGTGTCGAGCACCGGGAAACGCCCGGCCGAGTCGGCGACCACGGCCGCCACCCCGTACGTGCGAAGGAGGTCGAGGAACCGTGGTGCGAGGAAGGAGGGGTGGCGTACCTCCATGGCGTGGCGGATCGGACGGTCGGCGTCGGTCGTGGTCCAGCACCGGTCGGTGACCCGGTCGTCGTGGGCCTGGGCGAGCCGGGCAGCGGCCGCGGTCGTCGTGGGGAGCATCGCGAGAAAGGTCTCGGTGCGCGCCGGGTCGAAGCCCAGCGTCGGCGGCAGCTGCCACAGCAGCGGGCCCAGCTTGGGACCCAGGGCGAGCAGGCCGTTGGCCAGGAAGTTGGCGAGGGGCGTCTCCACTCCGGCGAGCTTCTTCATGTGGGTGACGAAGCGCGGCCCCTTGACCGCGAAGACGAAGTCCGGCGGGGTCTGCTCCGCCCAGCTCAGGTAGCTGCTCGGCCGCTGCAGCGAGTAGAAGGAGCCGTTGAGCTCCACGGTGCCGAGGTGCTCGGCCGCGTAGGCGAGCTCCCGGCGGCGCGGCAGGCCGGGCGGGTAGAAGACGCCGCGCCACGGGGCGTAGGTCCAGCCGGAGATCCCCACCCGGACGTCGGCCATCGTCGCGAGTGTAGGGACGGCCCTGAACCCCTGCCCCGCCCCTCTGCAGAGTGGGGCGGGGCAAGGGGCCCGATATGTCAGCGCTTGACCATGCCGTGCGGGTCGATGACGAACTTCTTCGCCGCACCCTTGTCGAAGTCGGCGTAGCCCTGCGGGGCGTCGTCGAGCGAGATGGTCGTCGCGTTGACGGCCTTCGCGATCTGCACCCGGTCGTGCAGGATCGCCTGCATCAGCCCGCGGTGGTAGCGCATCACCGGGCACTGGCCGGTGGTGAACGCCAATGACTTCGCCCAGCCGAGCCCGAGCCGGATGGACAGCGAGCCCTCCCGGGCCGCCTCGTCCGCGGCACCCGGGTCACCGGTGACGTACAGGCCGGGGATGCCCATGGCGCCGCCGGCCCGGGTGACCTCCATCAGCGAGTTGAGCACTGCGGCGGGGTGCTCCTCGCCGGCCTCGGCCCCGTGCCCGCGCGCCTCGAAGCCCACCGCGTCGACCGCGCAGTCGACCTCGGGGACGCCGAGGATCTGCTCGAGCTGGTCGGGCAGGGGGCCCTGCGACACGTCGATCGCCTCGCAGCCGAAGCTGCGCGCCTGTGCCAGCCGCTCCTGCTGCAGGTCGCCGACGATGACGACCGCGGCGCCGAGCAGCTGGGCGCCGGCCGCCGCGGCCAGACCGACCGGGCCGGCCCCGGCGATGTAGACGGTCGAGCCGACGCCGACTCCCGCGCTCACGCAGCCGTGGAAGCCAGTCGGGAAGATGTCCGACAGCATGGTCAGGTCGAGGATCTTCTCCATCGCCTGGGCGCGGTCGGGGAACTTCAGGAGGTTCCAGTCGGCGTAGGGGACCATGACGTACTCCGCCTGACCGCCGACCCAGCCGCCCATGTCGACGTAGCCGTACGCGGAGCCGGGCCGGTCCGGGTTGACGTTCAGGCAGACCCCGGTCTTGCCCTCCTTGCAGTTGCGGCAACGGCCGCAGGCGATGTTGAACGGGACGGAGACGATGTCGCCGACGTCGACGAACTCGACGTCGTTGCCCTTCTCCACGACCTCGCCGGTGATCTCGTGCCCGAGCACCAGGCCCTCGGGAGCCGTCGTGCGGCCGCGCACCATGTGCTGGTCGGAGCCGCAGATGTTGGTGGTCACCGTCTTGAGGATCACGCCGTGCGGGGTCGTGCGGCCGACGTTGGCGGGATTGACGCCGGGTCCGTCCTTGAGTGCGAACCCGGGGTAGTCGATGGTCTGCACCTCCACCTTGCCCGGGCCCATGTAGGCCACTGCCCTGTTGCTGGCTGCCATCTCGCGATCCTCCTCGCTGCCGGGATCGAACCCGGCTGGTCGGTGGTCCGCCCCGGATCGGACGGTACGAGTCCCCTACCGCACGACGTGTCCGACAAAACAGTCCCAACTAGACGGATACCGCGGTTGACGTGATCGGGTACGAACGGGCTCACCGTCCCCAGGGAGTGCCCGCCCACGGGTCGTAGTCGACCTCGAGCGGCTCCTGTGACGGCCGCTCGTCCTCCGGCACGTGCTGGAGGTTGACGCGGATGCGGTACCAGAGGGAGCTGCGCCCCCGCATCCCGTCCACGAGCACGTCGGCAGGCTCCAGCCGCGCCGCCACGGCCGGGTGCCGGGCCTGCCACCGCTCGAGTGCGTCCAGCGCCTCCTTGCGCGTCCGGGCCCGCGCCACCTCGACCAGCGGCATCGTGGGGGTTCGGCGGCCGCTGCCCTTCGGCGGTTTCTCCGCGGGCCCGAGGCGGCGCGCGAGGTCGAGCAGGGCGTCCAGCGAGCCGGGCGACGCGTCCATGTCGAGCCACGGGTCGCCGACGTCTGCCCACCGGTGCGCGACCGTGGTGAGCGTGTGCTCCTCCGGCCGACAGCCCGGCACTTCGTCCCACCCGAGCGGCGTGGACACCCTGGCGTCAGCCACCGCCCGTACGGAGTAGGCGGAGGCGACCGTGCGGTCCTTGGCGTTCTGGTTGAAGTCGACGAAGACGCCCTGCCGTTCCTCCTTCCACCACCTGCTGGTGGCGAGGTCCGGGGCGCGGTTCTCCACCTCACGCGCGACGGTCTCGGCCGCTCGACGCACGTCGGGGTAGCGCCAGCGCGGCTCGGTTCTGGCGTAGACGTGGAAGCCTCGCCCGCCGGACGTCTTGGGCCAAGCCGTCAGTCCGTGGTCCTCGAGCACCTCGCGCACCACTGCCGCCACCTCGAGGATCTGGCCCCACGGCACCCCCGGGACGGGGTCGAGGTCGATGCGCAGCTCGTCCGGGCGGTCGAGGTCCTCCGCCCGTACGGGATGGGGGTTGAGGTCGATGCAGCCGAGGTTGAGCACCCAGGCGAGCTGGGCGGCGTCGCGGACTACGACCTCCTCGGCGGAGCGGCCGGAGGCGTAGCGGAGCTCGACCACCTCGATCCAGTCCGGCCGGCGCACGGGCGCCCGCTTCTGGAAGAAGGCCTCCTCGTCGATCCCCCTGACGAAGCGCTTGAGGATCATCGGGCGGCCGGCCACACCACGCAGCGCGCCCTCGGCCACGGCCAGGTAGTAGCGGACCAGGTCGAGCTTGGTGGTCCCGGTGTCGGCGAAGACGACCTTGTCCGGGTGCGTGATCTCGACCTCGCGGCCCGCGACCTCGAGCAGGTGTGGACCGGACACCCGGTCAGCCTAGGTGGCCGGCCGAGCGTGGCACGGGCGCCGCGCTCAGCCGCTCTTGCGGCGGAACTGACGCTGGGTCTTGGCTGGGCCGGACGCGCTGTGCGGCCCGTGGTCGGTGTCGGCAGGCCCGGCGGCGGTGCCGTGCTGGGCTGCCTGCTTGCGCTCGAGCGCCTCGCGGAAGCGCGCGCGCACGTCGTCCGGGGCGGCCGTGTCCTGCGCACCGTCGTCCTGGGCAGCCGCCACGCCGCGCTCGGAGCCGGTGTCCTTACCGGTCTTGGGGCGGGGGTCAGGTGCAGCCATGAGGTCCTCCGTCGGTGCGGGTGCCTGGCGTCCGGGCTCAAGCCTGGCACGCCCTACCCCGCGACCGCTCCCCCCGTCCCCAGGCGGCGGAGGAGGTAGGCGGCACCCGGGGCGACCAGGTTGGGCCGGGGCGCCCACCGGCGCCCCCGCCCGGCCGGGTCCAGCAGCACCCGCCGCTGCACCGCGAAGCCCTCCGCCGCGATCAGCCGCTCGAGGTCCGCGAGGGTCGCCAGGTGGATGTTGGGTGTCTCGAACCACGGGTACGGCAGGGTGCGCGAGACCGGCATCCGGCCCCGCGCCAGCGTGAGCCGGTGCCGCCAGTGCCCGAAGTTCGGCGCCGAGACGACGGTGAGGGGCGCAATCCTGCGGACCTCGCGCATCACGACCCCGGGGTGCTGCGTCGTCTGCAGCGTCTGCGACAGGACGACCACGTCGTACGAGGTGTCGGCGAAGGTCGCGAGGTCGCGGTCGATGTCCAGGGCGAGGACGGGGACGCCGCGCCCGATCGTGGCAAGCACGGCGTCGGGGTCGATCTCCACGCCGGTGCCCCGGCAACCCTGGTGGTGCACGAGGTGCTCCAGCAGCGTCCCGTCCCCGCAGCCGAGGTCGAGGACGCGGCTCCCGCGAGGCACCAGGCTCGCGACGACGTCCAGGTCCGGCCTCATCCGTCGACCCGCCCGGCGCGTTCGTCGGCCGCCCGCGTCAGGAACGCCCGCACGGTCGCGTGGTAGTCCGGGACCTCCAGCAGGAACGAGTCGTGCCCCCACGGTGAGGCGATCTCTCGGAAGGTCACGGGTGCCCCCGCGTGCTCGAGGTGCCGCACGATCCGCATCGAGTGCGCGGTGTCGAAGCGCCAGTCGCTGTCGAAGCTCAGCACCAGGGAGCTGGTCCCTGCCGCGGCGACTCGGGCGGCGCCCGCCGGGTCTGCGAAGGGGTCGAAGTAGTCCATCACCCGGGTCAGGTAGAGGTAGGTGTTGGCGTCGAAGCGGTCGAGGAAGCTCTCGCCCTGGTGCGCCAGGTAGCTCTCCACCGCGAAGTCCACCCCGAAGCGCGGGACGGGCGCCACGTCGTCCCCCCTGCCCTGCAGGCGGCGGCCGAACTTCTCGGCCAATGCCTGCTCGGAGAGGTAGGTGATGTGGGCCATCATCCGGGCCACGGACAGTCCCACCTTGGGACCTCCACCGTCGCCGTAGTACTGCCCGCCGAGGAAGCCCGGGTCACGCACGATCGCCTCGCGGGCGACGGCCGAGAAGGCGATGTTCTGCGCCGTCAGCCGGCTGGAGGCCCCGATCATGACCGCGGCGTGCAGCTCGCCCGGGTGCTCGACCGCCCACTGCAGGACCTGCATGCCGCCGAGCGAGCCGCCGACCGCCGCCACCGGGCGCTCGACGCCGAGGCGGGCGAGCAGCCGGCGGTGCACCGCCACGAGGTCGTTCATCTGCAGCAGCGGGAACTCCAGCCCGTACGGACGGCCGGTGGCGGGGTCGGTCGAGGACGGACCGGTGGTGCCCTGGCAGCCGCCGAGGAGGTTCGAGCAGACGACGAAGAACCGGTCGGTGTCGACGGGCTTGCCGGGCCCGATCAGCGTGTCCCACCAGCCCGGGCGGGCGGGGTCGCCGTGGTGCCCGGCGGCGTGCGCGTCGCCGGTGAGGGCGTGGCAGACGACGACCGCGTTGTCCGCCGCCGGCGAGAGCTCGCCGTACGTCTCGTACGCGACCTCGACCGGCGCCAGGGTGCGGCCGGACGCGAGCTGCAGCGGGTCGGCCTCGTCGTGGAGGACGACCCGCTGCGTCTCGACCTGCCCGAGCACTCGGGCCTGCGGGGCGAGCACGGGTGCGGTCAGACCTTCGCCGCCGCGCCGAGCGCGTGGTCGAGGTCGGTGAGGATGTCGTCGACGTGCTCGACGCCGACGGACAGCCTCACCATGTCCTCCGGACGCCGGCAGCCGCGAGCTCGGCAGGCTCGAGCTGGGAGTGCGTCGTCGTGGGCCTGCGTCATCGTGCGCTGGTCCTCTCTCCGCCGGGTTCCCGGCGGGCGCGGTGTCCCGGCGGGTACGGCGCCGGAGGACCGGACCGGCGTCCCATCTGCCGCGCCGCCTCCCGGGACGAGAGGCACCGCGCTGGAGTTAGCACCCGACGGGGTGGTTCCACCCCCGGCTGCTGCGGCGTCGACGGGCCAGTTCCCTCGGCCGCTCGTGATGGGTCGCGCGGTCATCGTACGGGAGATGGGGCGGGTCGCATCCCGGGATGCGGGCGGGAGTCTCACATTTCGGGACGGCCGCACCGCTGGTGCGACCTGGGACTCACGGTGATCAAGTGTCCGGTCGACCCCGGGTCGCCCGCGATCACCGTGCGGCTCAAGTCCCGCCTGGCGGCACCAGGGGGTCACGGTGATCTCGGTCCAGGGCGATCCTCGGCTCACCCGATCGCTGCCGAGATCACCGTGCCCGGCACATCCCGCAGCGTGATACCGGGACGGCACGCCGATCAAGGCGCTGGCCGCACGCCCGGTCCCGTGCCCCGGTGGATCGAGACCCGACCCCCGCCCGGGTGGCCGGGGCGTCCACGCCGGTCTCCCGACCGTCAGCCACTTCGGTCGGCGGCCTCGCCGGCGGCGACAGCCTCGGCGGCCGAGCGTGAGTCGATGACGCCCTCCTCGAGGAGCGCGTGGACGGCGGACGGTCCGGATGACCGCGCCAGCAGCCCCCGGTCCATGAGGACCCGCAGGGTCTCACCCGCCGCGCTGGTGCGCTCGGCGGCCAGCTCGCGGGCGTGGTCGTCGGCCGCCTGGTCCCAGACCACCTCGGTGTCGTCGTGCCCGTGGGCATCGCCGACGAGCGCCTGCGCCATGGCGGCACCGGCGGAGGCCGCCGCGATCTCCGCCGCCTCGCTGGCTTCGATGACCGCGACCAGCTCCTGGCCCAGGGCGAGCACCGCGTCGCGGGTGAGGATGCCTTGCAGGAGCAGCCGGCCGCCCGCCTCGCGAACCCCGGCACGCAGCCGCGCGGCCCAGGTGTGCTCCACGAGCACGACGGCGACAGCGGTACCGGGTTCCAGGCTCTCGGCCAACCGACGGAGGTCGACCGGTCCGAGGCCGGCGGTCAGTCCCTCGTCGGGCTCGGCGCCGGTGAGACCGGCACCAGTGGTGCTGATGGTGCCGTCGACGCCGAGCCCGAGGAGCCGCCGCACCAGCAGGCCCAGCGTCTGCCGGAGCGACTCGTCGACGTCGCCGGCGAGCTGCTCGGTGGCGTAGCCGCCCGCGGAGGAGCGCCGGACGACGACGGCGTCGACCAGGCGGACGACACCGTGCACACGGAGCCGGTGGAGCTCCTGCCGCACCTGCCCCCGCAGCCGCTCCTCGGAACCGAAGCCCACGACCAGCACCTGCAGCGGGCCCCACGTGGCCGTCATCTCTCGCTCCTCCCCCTGACGTGCCTCGCACGGTAGGCCCGTTGGAGGGCGCGTGCACGCGTCGGGTCCCAAGGCGCAACCGGCCGAGACCTGACAGGTGCTCAGCGGGCCACGACGACGTCCCGCAGGCCCATGGCCGCCCCCTCGGCGCTTGCCCGACCGCCCACCTCCCGTGCCTCCGCCGACCTCCCGGTCAGCCCGAGGACCGACGAGAGCAGCAGCCCGGCCCGTACGTGCTCGGGCCGGGCACC
This sequence comes from Jiangellales bacterium, assembly GCA_035761805.1. Classification (GTDB taxonomy): domain Bacteria; phylum Actinomycetota; class Actinomycetes; order Jiangellales; family Jiangellaceae; genus DASTQL01. Next base: position 8,149 of record DASTQL010000092.1, read on the forward strand.
CAGCTCGTCGGTGGCGGTCAGGGCGGCCCGGGCCCCGGCCTCGGCGGCGAGCAGGTCGCCCGCGGCCAGGTCGGCGGCAGCGGTGAGCCGGCTGGCGACGGCTCCC
>DASTQL010000093.1:0-6851 GCA_035761805.1 Jiangellales bacterium
GCCGTACGGCGGGTGTGGACGGCGGCCGCCGTGCGCTCGACGAGCCCTGCGACGACGGAGACCGCCAGGCCGGCACCGAGCAGCATCGGGATGAAGACGGCGGGCCGGGACGCGGGTGTCGCCTCGGTCAGCGCGCCGATCACCAGCGCCGGGAGCAGCACCAGGCGGCGAGTGGGGGCAAGCTCCGGGGCCAGCCACGGGAAGTCGGGTCGACCGGCAGCGGCATCCGCGTCGGTCTCCGATCGTTGCCGCGCCGGCCGCGCGCCCGGACCGGTCACCGCCGCCTCGATCCTCGCGAGCCGGGCGGTGACGTCACGCTCCAGGCGGCCCAGCCTGTCGAGCACGAGCCTGGTGGCGGCGATGACCAGGGCAGCCACGAACGCGGTGCCGGCGATCTGCGCCCGTACCCACTCCCAGTTGTACATGTAGTAGGCGAAGTGGCTGCCGGCGACCAGCATGGTGGCGGCGAGTACCGCGGCGCCCATCCACCGCGTCAGGGTGACCTTCATGTCGTGTCACCCCCCACGTCCTGGACCTCGCCCGTGGTCCCGTCGACGACCACGTGCGTACCCGCGGGGAAGCGGCGCGTGGCGTCGTGCACACCCACCACGGTCGGCACGCCGTACTCGCGGGCCAGGATGGCCAGGTGGGAGAGGGTCCCACCGGTCTCGGCCACCAGGCCGGCCAGGCCGGGCAGCCAGGGCGCCAGCTCCGGCGCCAGGTCTCGGACGACGAGGACGTCGCCGGGGGCCGGCCGGCTGCGGGCCGAGGCCTGGACCACCCGACCGGTGCCTCGCCCGCCGCCCGCCCCGGTGCCCGCCCCCGGCCGTGCGCCGACCCGCGCCGCGGGAACCGGCTCGCCGGCCGGCGTGAGACGGAACTGGGCGGGCAGGGGCGGCGCGAAGGCGTCGGCGAGCGCCAGCTCCGCCCGGTCGTGCAGGTCGCCGGGTGGGCGGCCCTCGGCCACGGTGAGCCGCAGGGCGGCCAGGTCGAGGAGTGCCACGGAGGCGGGTGCGTCGAGGACACCCCGTCCCGCCAGACGGCGCCCCAGCAGCCAGGCCGTCCGCGCGGTCAGCTCCTGGACCCACCTCGCCCGCAGCCGCAGCCGCTCCCTGGGGCCGATGTCCGCCCCGGCTCCCGTACGGGCGCGGGGCCGCCGCACCGGGCTCGGAGGCAGGGTCAGGGGCGCGCCCACCGCTGGGGGGCACAGGCTGAGCAGGACCGGGTGCTGCCGCACCATCTCGCCCTCGTCGATGTCCTCGGCCTGCTCGGCGAGGACGTCGAGGGCGATCGCCGCGGCGGTCCGGGGGCCCGGGGGCAGCAGCGTCCCGGCCAGGACCTCGGCGTGGTGCAGTCTTGTGAGCAGCGCCGCGCCTTCGTCGAGCAGGGCCAGCAGCTGGTCGTCGCTCATGTCCGTCGGGACCACGCCCGCCAGGAACTTGTCGACCTCACCGACCAGGGCGGAGACCCGCTCCGGCAGGAGCGCGCGGAGCCGGCCGACGTGCCACGAGGCCCGCAGACGCCGCAGCGGCGGCCGCGGGTCGAGCAGGCTCAAGGCCCGGCGCTCCGGCACGTAGCCGAAGAGCTCCAGATCGGCGACGACCCGGCCGCGGACCGTGGTGACGACCGGCGAACCGTCCAGGCGGCCCGTGGCGACCGCCCGGGTCTCACGAAGCGCGGCGACGACTCCCGTACGGAGGGGGCTGACCCACAGGTCGTTCTCCAGCCGTCCGAGGGGGTCAGGAAAGGTCTCGGCGACCGGGCCGGCCCCCAGCACCGGCCCGGTCGCCTGGGCGGTCTCCCCGGTGGCCGTGACCGGCCGGCTCTGGAGCAGCAGCAGCGTGCCGTCGCGGTCGAACGCCCACTCCACGTCCTGCGGACACCCGAAGGCCCGCCGTGCGCGGCCGGCCAGGTCGGTGAGAGCCCGTACCTGCCGGTGGGACAGCAGGCGCTGCCCGTCGCGGTGCACGGAGAGCAGGTGCTGGGGCCGGTGGTCGACGGCGAGCACACGACCGCGAGGGGAGGCGACGTAGTGCTGGGCACTCACCCGTCCGCTCACCAGGGCGTCGGGACCGCCGGCCACGACCTCCACCACCACGTGGCTCGCGTCGCCGGAGACCGGGTCGACGCCGAACATCACGCCACCGCAGGTCGGTACGACGAAGGGCTGCACCAGCACGCCCATCGGGCTCGGCCCGGCGGAGCCCCCCACCTGGTCCGCCGACGTCAGGACCGCGGCCAAGGCGTCCAGGAACGCCGGCCACCCGCGGACGTCGAGCACGCTGCGGAACTGCCCGGCCATCGACGAGGCCCCGATGTCCTCCACCGTGGACGAGGAACGAACGACGAGGGGACGCGCGCCGTCCCGGCTCGTGACCGCCCACGCCTCCCGCAGCCCATCGGCAACCTCGTCGGGCAGCTGGCGGGCGGCCTGCAGGTACCGCTCGTGGACGGCGGTTGTCATGACGACCCCCGGGATCGTGGGGATCCCGTGCGCGCGGGCGAGCGCCAGACCGGCGGCCTTCGACCCGCTGACCTCGGGGTCGCGGGCCCTCGGGTCGTCGAGGGTGAGGCAGTAGGTGACACCCGCGGCCGCGGACTTGGTGCTCATCGGGGCCCCCTCGCCGGAGCGCCCTCGAAGGCGGCCGCGGTCTCGGTCAGCTCGCGAAGGGTCTCCACGAAGCGAGCGGCCGGTCCACCGTCGACGACCGCGTGGTCGAAGGTGAGCGTCAGCGGCAGCATCGGCCTGATCACGACGTTCCCGCTTCGGACGACCGGTCGCTCGACGACGCCACTGACCGTGACGACGAGGGTCAGCGGTGACAACGGGATGGCCCAACCTCCGCCGTTCCCGAACATGCCCAGCGAGGTGACGCCGACGGCCGGCCCGAAGGTCGCCGCGACCCGCGGCCTCGTCCCGGCGGCCCGGACGAGGCTCCTGCGGAGTGGGCCGGGCAGTCGCCAGAGCTGGCCGGCCACCGCGCCGTGCCGAGGCAGCAGCCGCTCGGACCCGAGCTTCGCGCGGCGCAGCTCCTCCGAGATCGCAGCGCACGACTTGCGGTCGGCATCCCGGACGGCCGTGATGTCCAGGACGAGCCTACCGGGCCCGTACCGCTCCACCGTCGCCCCGATGTCGACGCGGTCGAAGTAGAGCACGCGGTTCCCGGCCCGACGGGAGTTCACCTCCGGATGGAGTGCGACCGCCCTCGCCACAGTCGCGATCACGAAGCCGGTCCACGACACCGGTGGCCCCGACCCGGCGATGGCCGAACGTGCCCGCTCGACGTCGAACTCGACCAGCCCGTGGATGGGGAACCGGCGCAGCGCCCCGAACAGGCGGTCCACCACGACCTTGCGGTTGGGGGGCAGGGGTCGGACCACGTACCCCACGGGGCCGTCGCGTATCTGTGGGGGGCGCGTGCCCGGTCCGGCCGGACCGGGGCGGCTCACGACCTCACCCATGTCTTCCAGGCTGCGGCGTGCCAGCAGGCGGCTGCAGAGGCGAAGGTCACCACGCCGCCACGCCGACCGCCACCTGCGGGGACTTCGACCCTGGCGCGCTCGTACGGGAGGGCGAAGCGTGGGAGGCGGACTTCCGGGCGAGTGTCGTCAGCCGCCGAGAGGAGCAGTTCCCATGGAACCGATCAAGAACGTCGCGTACTTCCACGACTCCAAGTACGGCAACGGCGCCGAGGTGGCCGAGGAGTTCAGGCGGATCATGGCCGACCGCGGGGTGACCGTCAGCGTCCGTCACATGAAGGACGCCGATCCGAAGAAGCTGCCGCCGGCCGACCTGTACGTCTTCAGCTCCCCGGGACGGTTCGGCAAGCCGAAGCGGAGCGCCCGGAGCTTCCTGGGGAAGGTCACGCTGCCGGCCGGGACGAGCTACGCCCTCCTGACGACCGAGGCGGCCCCGCAGCCGGACAAGAAGACCGGCCGGATGCCGACCGAGGAGGAGATGGCCCGCTGGCAGAAGGTCAGGCCGATCGTCAACGAGCTCCTGCACGGCAAGGGCCTGACCGAGGTCGCCGAGGGAGTCGTCTACGTGACGAACCTCAAGGGTCCGCTCGAGGAGGGCTGGGAGGAGAAGGTCGCTTCCTTCGCCGACCAGGTCCTGCTCGTCGGCACGGCGGGCTGAGTCGGCGGCTGCCTCCGCAGGTGAGGGCATCGAGTCGCCGGGCGCCTGAACCGCAGCGGTCGACGGTTACCGGATCCCCTCCCACAGAGCGCGCTCCCACGATCGTGGGTCGTCGACCACCTGCGAGGTCGTGTCGAACCGCATGGTGGCCCTGCGGTCGAGGTCGTACGCAGGCCATCCAGGATCGCCGTTCTCGGCGAACCGGATCCACGCGGCGTGCACCGTGCGGGCGAGGTGCTGTGGCGGGTCCTCCCCCAGCATCGGCCCGAAGAGCCGCGCGTCCGGGGTGGCGGCGTCGAAGACGAACGGGATCTCGAGCCCGTGGACGGCGCCGAGTCCGGGTGCCGCCCAGGCGAACTCGTACATGTAGGTACGGGACGCGTTAGCGCTGGCCGCGTGGGCGTCGGCCAGCCGCAGGGCGGGAATGCGTGTCCACCAGTCGGTCTGCACAGCGGCGAGCAGGTCACCGGGACCGACATCGGGGTACCTGGCCCGGTAGGCGGGGAGGGCCTGCTCGACCGGGAGCCCGTACGCGGCAACGGCGTGGCGACCGTACTGACTGGCGGGCCCGGCGAGGGCCTCGTCGGTGACCTGGCCGATCTCTCCGGTGAGGGCGAGGAAGAGCCGCCAGTCGTCGGTGTTGGTGCCGATGACGGCGTCGACGCCCGCGGCGGACCCGGCCGCGATGCGCTCGATCGGCGTCCCGGGGAGGACCGTCCCATCGACCACGGGTTGCCACGGCATCGTGAGCACCATGTCCTCGCCCCAGTACTCCGGCTCCGGGTGAGCGCCGAGGTCGGCGTTGATCTCGACCTGCGCCCCGAGGAGCCGCTGCACAGGAACCGCGGCGATCGCCTCGCGAGTCGGTGGCACCCCGAGCTTCTGGGCGAGGTACCTTCCCATCCGTGTCGCGGTCGCCTGCGAGCACACGTGGTGGGCTGCCCCGCTCTGCAGGATGGCCCGCCGGAGGAGCCCCTCGGCGCGTGGGACGGCGAGCAGGGTGCCGATGCTCATCGCACCGGCCGACTCGCCGAAGACCGTGACGTTGCCAGGGTCGCCGCCGAACGCGGCGATGTTCTCCCGCACCCACTCCAGGGCGGCGACCTGGTCGAGCAGCCCGGCGTTCGCGACGTCGTCGCCGAGGTAGAGGAACCCGTCCGCCCCCACGCGCCAGTTGATCACCACGCAGACGACGCCGTCGCGCGCGAAGGTGCTCCCGTCGTAGGCCGCGGTCGCGCTGATCTCGTACGCACCGCCCTGGATCCACACCATGACGGGCAGCCCGGCAGCACCCAGGTCGGGCGTCCAGACGTTGAGGGTCAGGCAGTCCTCACCGGTCAGGTCGGTGTCCCACTCCGACCCGGCTGCCTCCGGTGGAGCGACCTGGGGCGGTGACGGCCCGTACCTGGTCGCGTCGCGCACGCCGTCCCAGGGTTCGACCGGCTGTGGTGTGAGGAGCCGGTTGGGCCCGAACGGCGGAGCCGCGTACGGGATCGCCAGGAAGCTGTACACGCCGTCGGCAACGTTGCCGCCCACCTCGCCGTGGGCGGTCTTGACCACTGCACCATGCACGCACGGTCGGCCGCCCCCGCAGATCACTGCAGAGGCGAACGTCCCGACGGCATGATCACCGTGCGCCTGGCGTGCCGGGTGCCGGGACTTCGGCCACACAGTGATCACTCCGGCCACAGCCCGGCCGGGCACCCGACCGAGGACAAGATCACCGTGTCGTCAACCCGCCGCGTCGCGGCAGCTACCCGTCACGGTGATCATGGCGGCGGCCGCGGCCTACTCACCGACCGTCGTGTCCACGCGGCGGCCGCAGCCGCCAGTCGGTCCACGAGCCACGACGACACGGCCGCCCCCTCCAGCAGGACGCCCAGGCCCGGACCGTTGCGCCGCCCGGCCATGTCGAGGTTCACGACCGCCGCGATCCGGTCCCGCTCGGCCGGCGGGAGGGCCGCCACGTGCTGGCCGCTGCCGTGGAGCCCCTGCTCCTCCCCACCGAAGAGGATCACCCGAGTGTCACCCTCGAACGCATGCGCCGCCGGGGCCTCCGCCAGCGTCATCGCACCCGCAGCACCGCCCGCGTTGTCGGCCGCACCGGGCGCAGCCGCGGCTGGACCACCCGCAGAGTTGACCGAGTCGAGGTGACCGGTGACCAGCACCACCCGACGGTCCGATCCCCCGCCCGGACGATCGGCAACGAGGTTCGCGCTGGTGCCGTCACCCACCCGGACCGACTCCTGGGTGACGGTGTAGCCCGCCGCCTCGAGCCGCCCGACGCAGTAGGCCGCCGCCTCATCGAACCCGGCGCTCAACGAATGGCGGGTCGCCAACGAGGCGAGCTGGGTGACGTCCTGCTCGTACGACGAGGGCGACAGGCTCTCGACGACCTGCCCGATCCCGGGCTCCGCCTCGACGGGTACGGGTGGGTGGCGGGTGACCACGGCCGTGTCCGCCGGCAGGGGCTCGAGCTTCCAGTCGACGTGGTCCTCCGGGACGGGAGGGACCGCGGACGCATCCACCAGGTGACGGCCGCGGTCGACGAGGACCTCCACGTCCGGGTGCTCCCGCTGGAACGCCGCACCCACCTGGGTCACCAGTGCGAGCCCACCGGTCGCCGCCGCCGGCCCCCCGGCCCCCGCCCAGCGGGCGACCTCCGCCGCACCCGACAGCGCCTCGGGCTCCCACACCACGGCCACGTCGCCGA
>DASTQL010000094.1:0-8690 GCA_035761805.1 Jiangellales bacterium
CGCCGACCTGCCGCCAGTGGAGCTCGACCCCGTCGGGCCGGTGCCTGTTGCCGTGCACCGCGGGCCGGCCCAGCCGTGTCTCGATGGGGGAGATGTCGTCGACGGCCACCACCCAGCCGAGCCAGCCGCCACCCGCGTCCGTCCGTGCCTTCACGGCTTGGCCGAAGGGAACCTTGTCGGCAGCCGGGTGGTCGAGGACGGCGACGACCTCGAGGTAGTGGTCACGGGCCAGCGGGAGGATCTTGTTCCTGGTCCCGAACCGCGGGTGGACACCGCCGTCGACCAGGTCCACGCCCAGCTCCTGCGCCAGCCGCCGGCCGGAGGCTTCGAGACCCTCCGGCCCGGCGGCGTAGGAGACGTGGTCCAGGCGCATGGCCGCATTGTGATGGCCCGCCGGTCGTGCTCCGGCGGCGGGGTGGTGCGTCCAGGGCCGCGACGCGGTAGCGCGGCTGGGTCTGGCCTCCGAGGGGTCGCCTGTCGGTGACCCTGGCCGACCCGTCCGTACATGCGAGGATCGGACCGTGCGCACGATCGGCAACGTCCTGTGGTTCCTGCTCGCGGGGGTCTGGCTGGCGATCGGCTACGTCGTGGCCGGCCTCATCGCCTTCGTCCTGATCATCACCATCCCGTTCGGCATCGCCGCCTTCCGGTTGGCCGGCTTCGTCGTCTGGCCCTTCGGCCGTACGGCGGTGTGGCGGCGGGAGGCCGGCGTCTGGTCGGTCCTCGGCAACGTCGTCTGGGTCCTGCTCCTGGGGTGGGAGCTGGCCCTGCTGCACCTGGTCGCCGGGCTGGTGCTCTGTGTGACGGTCATCGGGATCCCGTTCGGCATCGCCTGCTGGAAGATGGTCCCGCTCGCCTTGCTGCCCCTGGGCCGCGAGGTCGTGCCGATCGAGCAGGCCGACCGCGACCCGTACGCGATCCCCGTTGGTGGCCACCCCACGACGCAGACATCCTCGTGAGGACGCCTGCACCCCCTGTGGACGGCGGTTCTCCCCCCAGCACGCGGGGATTCTCCTGAGTTTGACCGGCCGCTCGGGGGAGACGTCCGGCACCCCCACGTCATACAGTCGTGGTCTGCGAGGAGAGGAGGGCCCGATGGCGCTCGAGTCCCTGCCGGTCCTGGCCCGCGGCAAGCACCGCAACCCCCGCAAGGGTGCCTGCTTCATGGAGTTCGCCTCGTTGCTGGCGGGCGAGCGGTGGAGCGATCACCCGCGCTGCACCCACCCCCTCCTCGGGGCCCTGGCGCGCAGCGTGAACGACTGCACCACCGACGATGGACGACCGATGCTGGCTCCGCTCGTCCCCGACGTCATCGGGACCGAGGCCGACGACCCGCGCCTCGCCCCGGAGCTGGTGCTGCTGACCTGCCGCCGTTCACTTCCGTACGTACGGGGGCACCCGCGCTTCGTCCTCGGTGTGGCGCTGCTGTCGGCGGAGCGCCAGTTGCGCGAGGTGGACCCGCCGACGCCCACCCAGGCGGAGCCGGACCCGCTGACGCCGGCCGAGCGGGCGGACGCCGCGGCCTACGTGGACAGGTTCCGGGTGTCGCCACGCTTCTACCGCCGCAAGGGCGCGCTCGGGGTCCTCCAGTACGCCGTCGGTGCCGTGGCACTCGAGCGCGGCACGCGGACGGACGCCCTGCTGCGGGACATGCTGGCGGCGGCCGTCATGCGCTACCACGAGGTCGTGCCGGGACGCCGGCAGGAGGACGCTGCCGAGAAGTGGGCGGCCGCCTGTGCGGTCGTCGGCACCACCGAGTGACCTCGGAGGCGGACGACGACCTCACCTGGTCGCGGCTGCTTCGTGCGCGGACTCCCGCGGACGCGTCGCGACTCGAACTGCTGGACGGGTCCGGCGAGGACCCGCTGACCTCGCTGTACCTGCCGCTGGCACTGGCCGGGCCGCGGCACGTCATCGCGCAGCTCGGTCAGAGCCTCGACGGCTGCATCGCCAGCCGGACCGGCGACGGCGCCTGCGTGACCGGTCACCAGGACCACGTCCACCTGCACCGGCTGCGTGCCCTCAGCGACGCCGTCGTGGTGGGGGTGAGCACCGTGCTCGCCGACGACCCGCGCCTCACCGTCCGGCACGTGCCGGGTCGCAATCCGGTCCGGGTGGTCCTGGACCCACGGGGGCGGGCCCCACGCGACCGGACGATCTTCCGGGACGGGAGGGCCCCGACGCTGTGGCTCGTCGGGGAGCGGACGAGGGTGCCGGCCCCGCCGCCCCACGCCGAGGTCCTTCGGCTGCCGTGCGGCCGGGACGGCTTCGACGAGACCTGCGTGGTGGAGGAGCTGGCCGACCGTGGGCTCGGCCGGTTGCTCGTGGAGGGTGGCGGGGTTACCGTGTCGCGCTTCCTGGCGGCCGGGACCCTGGACCGGCTCTACCTGACCGTCACGCCGATGATCGTCGGGGACGGCCGGCCCGGCCTGCAGCTACGCGGCCCGGACCGGCTCCACGACGCCCTCCGGCCGCCCAGCCGGCGGTTCCCGCTGGGCGACGACGTGCTCTTCGAGCTGACCCTGCGCTGATCCGCGCCCCGAATGACCACGTTCACCACCCTGGTCGGGCCTTCACGAGGCGTCCGCGCCTGGTGATGGCACCAGCAGCCTGGCGGTGGCCCGGCCGGCGATGTCCGGCTGTGGCGTCGGCGGATTCGGTGGCAGGGGATCCGGCCCCGGCCCGGGCACGGGTGGTGTCGGTGTCGGCGGCTCCACCGGTCCAGGTCGGGGCTGCGGAGGTAGCGGCGGGGCAGGAGCAGGCGCCGGAGGTGGCGGTTCCACGGGCGGTGCCGTCATCGCGTCCTCTCCTTCGTCACGGCTGCCGTCGCCGTCGGATCCGGTCCGGGGCGAGGCATCGTCGGTCGCGTGCGTCCCCGGGCTCCTACCCACCGGCGCCGGCCGGGAGACCTGCCATCCCGAGGCCGCGGGGCCGCGGACGATTCGAGCAACGAGGACCCCAGACCCAGACCTCGCCCGTACGTGATCAAGACCCCGGGCCCGGCAGCGCCAGCAGGTCGACGTGACCCACCCGGACCCGCAGCTCACCGTGGCCGGCCTGGTGCCTGCGGACGGCACGCGCGTGGGCAGCCGCCACAGCGAGGTCCGGGCGCTCCTCGGCCGCCGCCGCCACCCAGCCGTCGTGCCACGCGACGGCGAGCTCAGCGTCGGCGCCCCCGAGAGACCAGGGCGTCTCAGCAGCGTGGACGTCGCAGCCGTGGGCACGCAGCAGCCGCCGCGCCACCCCAGCGGCGTCGGGCCCGAGTCGCCGGACACCGTCGCGGTCCCGCCGCTGGTGGGCATGGAAGGCTTCCCGCAGCAGGCCGTCCTCCGCCAGTGCAGGGTCCAGTGCGACGTCGCCGTCGACGGACAGAGCGAGGAGCATCGGGGTCCCAGCCGAGGTGCAGACGGCGACGACGTGCTCCAGCTCGGGTCCCGTGAGGACGTCGAGCAGGGCAGATCCGGTGACCAGGTCGACATCAGCGAAGTCGGCGCTGCGCAGATCGGAGACGGGCAGGCGACGGGCCGTCACCGAGAGCACGGCGGCCGAGTGCTCGCGTAGGGAGAGCAAGGCCCGCTCGAGCAGGGCGGCATCGTGGTCGACGAGGATCCAGTGCTGGGGCCTGGGCAGCCGGGGGGCGAGCCATCGGACGTTCGACCCGATCCCGCAGCCCAGGTCGAGCACGCGTGGCGGCCGTGCGCTCGGGAGCACAGCCGCCACCAGGGAGAGCAGCTCCGCCGCCCCGGCGGATCGTGCCGCATGGTCGGCGGACTCGCGCAGCGCCAGCCAGTCGGGGTCGAAGGCCTCGCTCATTGCGCCCTCACCGTCTCCAGGACGTCGGCAAGCCTACGAGCCGACACCTCCCAGCCGGGGAGGGCGCGACCGGCCGCCCCGGCCCTGGAAGCGAGGTCCGCACGGAGCGCCGGCTGGGACAGCCACTGTGCGATGGCAGCTCGCAACGCCTGCACGTCACCGGGCGGCACGAGCAACCCGGCGTCGGCCGCGGTCCGCTCCGCCCCACTGCCCGTCGTCGTCACCACTGGGACCCCTCTCGCGAGAGCCTCGGCCAGGACCATCCCGAAGGTCTCACCGTACGAAGGGAGGACCAGCAGGTCGGTAGAGGTCCAGGCATCGTCGAGCCGGGGCCCGTCGAGCGGGCCGCAGACCTCCACCCGCCCGGCGAGGCGATACCGCTGCACGGCGTCCAGGACACGCTCCACGTACGCGGGGTGACGGTCGAGCGGGCCGACGATGCGGCAGCGCCAGGGCAGGTCGACCAATCCCGCCAGCGCCTCGACCAGCAGCAGCTGCCCCTTGCGGGGGACGACGGCGGCCAGGCAGAGCACCGACCCACCGTCCGGGGTGCCGGGCGCCCGTGGCGCCGGGTCGGTGCCGGGCTCGACCAGGTGGACGCGGTCGGGCGGCACGCCGAGGGCACACACCCTGCCGACCGTCCAGGCCCCGGTCACGACGACGGCCCGGCAGGCGGCAAGGATCCTGGCCTCGGCCTCGCGACGTCGCTGACCCTCCTGCGGGTCGAGGCCTATCTCGTCGGCCAGCGGCAGGTGCACCAGCGCGATCAACCGCAGTCGCTCCGCGTGCGGAACCACCACGTCGGGGAGCCCGCCCAGCACCAGGCCGTCGCCGAGCACCACGGTGCCGTCGGGCAGGCCGGTCAGCAGCTCGGTGAGGGCCCGCTGCCCCGCCTCCCCCGCCATCGGCCACGCACCCGCCACCCCTCGTACGGAGACGTGCCAACCCAGCTCGGACAGCGCGGCGGACACCCGCCGGTCGTAGATGTTGCCGCCCGTAGGAGCGTCGACGTCGGCGGGCGCGACCACCGTGACGTCGGGTGTCACAGCTCCCGCTCGTACGACGCCCAGGCCACGTGGGACTCGCGCAGGGTGACCGCGAGTCCGGCGAGCCCTCCGGCCGAGGCGCCCAGCTCACCGGCAGAGATGCGGGCCGCCAGCCCGTCGGCGACCACGCGCGCCAGGAACTCTGTCGTGGTGTTGTGGCCGGCGAATGCGGGCTCCTCGTCGAGATTGCGGTAGTCGAGCTCGTCGAGAACCGCCCGCAGGGCCCTGGAGGCGAGCCCGATGTCGACGACCAGCCCGTCGTCGTCGAGCTCACCCCGGCGGAAGGTCGCGTCGACGACATAGGTCGCGCCGTGCAACCGCTGGGCCGGGCCGAAGACGTCGCCCCGGAAGCTGTGGGCGATCATCACCGAGTCGCGAACCGTCAATCCGTACACCTCGTGTCGCCTCCCGTCGACGAGCGGTCAGGGGTCGTAGCGGATCCGGTGGCACAGTGCCCCGGACCCGGGGGCGGACAGCTTGGATATGACCTCAGGCAGCTCGATGAACGGCGACTCGCCGGAGACGAGCACGTCGTAGGCGGGGTCACGGAGCAGCCGGAGGGCGAGCCGCAGACGGTCGCTGGCGCTCCACCGAGCTGCACGCGCCGGCGAGACGGTCCCGACCTGGCTGGACCGGATCGCCAGGCGTCGCGGGTGGAAGTGCTCACCCAGCGGCAGGCTGACCGGGCGGTCGGCGTACCAGGAGAGCTCGACCACCTCGCCCTCGGGCCCGAGGAGCGAGAGGGCCGCCGCCAGGCCGTCGCTGTTGCCGCTCGCGTGCAGGACCAGGTCGCGCCCACCGAGCGCAGTGCCGGGCATCCGGAAGGTCACCCCCAGCGCCGCGGCCTGCTCCGCCCTCGCGGGGTCGACGTCGACGAGCTCCACCTCCACGCCGGGGATGCCCGCCAGCAGCCCGGCGACGAGGCATCCCACGACGCCGGCACCCACGACGGTCACCCGGTCGCCAACGCGTGGCGCGGCATCCCAGAGGGCGTTCACGGCCGTCTCCATGTTTCCCGCGAGGACCGCGCGTGCAGCCGGCAAGCCGTCTGGCAGCGGGTGGACGGCATCAGCAGGCACCACGTAGCGCGTCTGGTGCGGGTGCAGCGCGAAGACCTCCCGACCCTCGAGCGCCGGTGGGCCGCGCTCGACGACGCCGACCGAGAGGTAGCCGTACTTGACCGGCCCGGGCAGCTCCCCCACCTGGAAGGGCGCGCGCATCTCCCCCCGTACCGCAGGGGGCACCCGTCCGAGGAAGACCGCCGACTCGGTGCCCCGGCTCACACCCGACCACAGGGCGCGCACGACGACGTCGCTCGGTCCCGGCTCGGGCAGGGTCTCGCGCCTGACCTCCCCCCTACCCGGCGCGATCACCCAGAACGCCTCCGCCACTCCGCCCACGTCGCCTCCTCTCCACACCGACGCCACCCTAGGGGCGGGGGCCGATACATCCCCCGTACGAGAGGTGGGCAGGGGCGTGGGTCCACACGTGCCGCCGCAGTGGGCGGCCAACGCCGTCACCGCGGTACGGCTGGTGCTCACCGCCGGGGTCGGCGCGTTGGTGTTGCGTCCGGACCCGACGGACGCGCAGCCGTGGTGCGCGGTGGGCCTGGCGTCGGGGGCCCTCGTCCTCGACGGCGTCGACGGGCTGATCGCCCGACGGGGCGAGATCGCGAGCGGCTTCGGGGCGCGCTTCGACATGGAGGTCGACGCGGCGCTGATCCTCGTGCTCGCCACCGGCCTGGCCTGGTCGGGCAAGGTCGGGTGGTGGGTCCTGGCGATCGGCCTGGCCCGCTACGCGTTCGGCATCGCCGGGCGGGTGTGGCCGGTGCTGCGCGGCGAGCTCCCGCCCAGCCTGGCCCGCAAGGCGGTCGCCGTGCAGCAGGGCGTGACGCTGACGGTGGCGACGGCGCCCGTTGTGCCGCCCTGGCTGGCCGTCGCCGGGTGCGCCCCGGCCCTGGGGTGCTTGGCCTGGTCGTTCGGCCGGGACGTGCGGACCCTCGTCCGTACGGGTGTGAGACCGGCGTCTGGGTGACGCGGTGGCGGTGCCGGCGCCGGGGAGCCCGCTCAGTCGCGGCGACCTGCGGCTGCGGGGATCACCCGGCCTGCAGGTCCCGGCCCACCACCAGGCTCGTGGGGTCATCCCGAGGCGTCCAGGCCTGGTGATGACCCCACGAGCATGGTGAACGTGGTGAGTCGGGGCCGGGTCACCACGGCGACCCCAGCACCACCGACCCCAGCGCCCGCAGCCCCTCGACCGAGACCAGCGTGAGCGTCGCGCCACGCGAGCCTTCGTCGAGCACCGCGAGCCGCCCGCCGTCGACCGGGATCGCCCGGACGACCCAGCCGTCGGCGTCCGGGGACCACCGCCCGCTCTCGGCCAGCTCACCGGACTCGCCGACCCGCAGGCCCCACAACGACGACCCCGTCATCCCCGAGATCGGCAGGAGCGCGGTCCGCAGCGACGGCAGATAGCTGAACTGCCGGGAGTCGCCCTCGACGTCGGACCAGCTGTCGGGCTCGACCACGTTGTCGACCCGGACCGGCGCCGCGAGGTCGGAGAGGTCGAACGTCGAGACCTGGGTGCCGATCGTCCGCCCGTCCTCGGTCGCGTCCTGCCCGACGCCGAGGAGCAGCCCGTCGCCGAGCGGGTGCAGGTAGGCCGAGTAGCCGGGCACCTTGAGCTCGCCAAGCACCTGGGGCTCGGTGGGGTCGGACAGGTCGACGGTGTAGAGCGGGTCGGTCTGGCGGAAGGTCACGACCGTCGCAAGATCCCCGAACCACCGCACCGCGCGGATCTGCTCGCCCTTGCCGAGGCCACCGACCGACCCCACCGCGACCAGGCGGTCGCCCGACTCCTCGAGCACGGTCACCGCCGCGTCCGTGTCCGGCGCGGAGCCGTCCGGGTTCCATGCCTGGCCACGCGTCGTGGCGACCCGCAGGCGCCCCTCGTGCTCGCTCATCGCCCAGCGACCCATCAGCCAGCCCTCGACCTCGCCGGAGGCGACGTAGGACGTGGAGTCCGGGGCGGTCACGTCGAAGCCGTGCACCTGCGTGGTCACCGAGCCGTCCTCGGGTCGCACCGACGAGGCCGGGCCGGGCTCGATCGGCATCGGCCACATCCAGCCCCCGCGCGTCGTGGCCACGTACATGCGGTCGGTCGAGGCGTAGACCAGGTCGCCGTCGGCGGCTACGGCCATGCTCGCCGGGGCCTGGGGCGCGGCCAGGTCGAGGGTCAGGACGGTGAGGGCACCGATCCCCGAGGGCTCGGCCGGCCGGCTGACGTCCGCGCAGTCGAGCAGCGGGACAGTCCCGGTCACCTCTCCGTCCGCGTCGCGCTCGACCCGCTGCGGCAACCAGTCCTGCGCGTCTGCCTCGGCGACGATCCGACGGTTCTCGTCCCCTGCCAGGTCCTCGGCACCCGCCGACTGCGGCATGACGAACGGCAGCACCGGCGAGCTCTGCACGACCACGCGCACGACTCCGTCGCGCTCCCGCGCGGACACGTACGAGCCCTCGACCTCGTCCGTGCGGACCAGCCGGGGCGCCGATGGGTCGGACAGGTCGACGGTGGTGAGCATCGCGGTCGGCTCGCCCACCGGCATGATCATCGGCCGTGCCACGTCGTCCCCGCGGAAGTCCGGCTCGACGAAGCCGCTCGCGCCCCCGCCCTCCGGCAGGGGGACCTCCCACCACGACGTCCCCAGCACCAGCGCGGTGTCCCCCGACACCAGCAGCTCACCCGCCGACCCCGGCGGGAGCTCGAGCCTCCCCTGCTCGCGCGGGGAGGTGCCGGAGACGTCGAGGACGACGAGCGTGTCGCCCCGGACGA
>DASTQL010000095.1:0-9394 GCA_035761805.1 Jiangellales bacterium
CGGCGCGTGCCGATCTCCCACAGGACGGTCAGGAGCCCGAAGACGGCCAGCACGTAGATGCCGTTCCACTTGGTGCCGCAGGCCAGCCCGAGCATGACACCCGCAGCGAGGCGCCACGGCCGCCAGGCCAGCAGCGGGCCGGGGCCCAGCGGGCGCCCGTCCCGCGCCTCGACCCAGTCCGCGTACGCGGCGCGCGAACGGTCCCGGTCCACCAGCAGGCACGCGAAGGCCGCCACCACGAAGAGGGCCAGCAGCCCGTCCAGGATTGCCGTCCGGCTCACCGCGATGGACATCCCGTCTACGGCGAGCAGCAGGCCGGCGAGCCCACCCAGCAACGTCGAGCGGAAGAGGCGGCGGGCCGCCCGCGCCAGCACGACGACGGTGACCGCGCCCGCCAGCGCCCCCGCGATCCGCCACCCGACCGGCTGCATGCCGAACAGCTCGATCCCGCCGGCGATCAGCCACTTGCCGACCTCCGGGTGCACGATGAAGGCCGGTCCCTCGGCGAAGACGTCCAGGTCCCCCGCGAGGATCCGCTCGTCGGCGCCCTCCACGAAGGCCCGGGCGTGACCGAAGCGCAGCAGCGCGAACGCGTCCTTGGCGTAGTACGTCTCGTCGAAGACCAGTCGGTCGGGCCGCCCCAGGTCGACGATGCGCAGGACCGCGGCCAGCACGCCGACCCCGAGCGCCACCAACCACCCGTTGAGCCGGTCACCGGGCATCGGCGGGACGAGCCGCTCCCGGAGGGAGGCCCCCAGGTCGGCGCCGGAGGGCTCGGGCGCGACGGCCTCCTCCTCGGCCCCGGGAGCCACGTCGGGCGCGGCGCTCCCGCTCGCCTCGGCCGTCTGCGTCACCGGCACATCGTAGGTGGGCTGCCAGGATGGGCAGGGTGAGGGACACCGCGCAGGACGAGGGTCGCGCCCCCGATCCCGGCCGTGACGGAGTGCTCGTCCTGGCCGGCACGCCCATCGGTGACGCCGGCGACGCACCGCCCCGGCTCGCCCGCGAGCTGGAGCGGGCCGACGTCGTGGCCGCCGAGGACACCCGCCGCCTGCGCCGCCTCTGCCTGGCGCTCGGCGTGACCCCGCAGGGCCGGGTGCTCTCGTACTTCGAGGGCAACGAGACCGCCCGTACGGCGGAGCTCGTCGACGTCCTCCGCGCCGGACAGCACGTGCTGCTGGTGACCGACGCAGGCATGCCGTCCGTCTCCGACCCCGGCTACCGGCTCGTGGCCGCGGCCGTGGCGGCCGGCGTCCGGGTCACCGCCGTCCCCGGCCCCAGCGCGGTGCTCACCGCCCTCGCGGTGAGCGGGCAGCCGGTCGACCGCTTCTGCTTCGAGGGCTTCCTGCCGCGCAAGGCCGGGGAGCGGTCGCGACGCCTGGCCGGCCTGGCCCACGAGGAGCGCACGCTGGTCTTCTTCGAGGCCCCGCACCGGCTGGGCGCGATGCTCGCGGCCTGCGCCGAGGCCTTCGGCCCCGACCGGCCCGCCGCCGTCTGCCGGGAGCTCACCAAGACGTACGAGGAAGTGCGTCGCGGCGGCCTCGGCGAGCTGGCGGCGTGGGCCGAGGACGGCGTACGGGGGGAGGTCACGGTCGTCGTGGCGGGCGCCGACCCCGCCCGACCCGACGAGCGCGCCGACCCGGCCGGGCTCGTCTCCGTACGGGAGGAGGCGGGCGTCCCGCGCAAGCAGGCGATCGCCGAGGTGGCGGCGGAGCTGGGCCGACCCAAGCGGGAGGTCTACGCCGCGGTGGTCGAGGCGAAGGGGCGCGAGCGCCACCCCTAGGATCGCGGCCATGTCGATCCCGGCGTCCCGGCACGTCCTCACGGCCGTGGCCTGGCCCTATGCAAACGGACCGCGCCACATCGGCCACGTCTCCGGCTTCGGCGTCCCGTCCGACGTGTTCAGCCGGTACATGCGCATGGCTGGCCACCAGGTCCTCATGGTCAGCGGCACCGACGAGCACGGCACGCCGATCCTGGTCCAGGCCGAGCACGAGGGGGTGCCGCCCCAGGCGCTCGCGGACCGCTACAACCGGGTCATCGTCGAGGACCTGCAGGCGCTCGGGCTCTCGTACGACCTCTTCACGCGGACCACGACGCGCAACCACTACGCGGTGGCGCAGGAGATGTTCCGGACGTTGCACCGCAACGGATACATGGTCCCGCGCACCACCAAGGGCGCCATCTCGCCGTCGACCGGCCGCACCCTGCCGGACCGCTTCATCGAGGGCACCTGCCCGATCTGCGGCTACGACGGAGCGCGCGGCGACCAGTGCGACAACTGCGGCAACCAGCTCGACCCCACCGACCTCGTCAACCCGCGCAGCCGGATCAACGGCGAGACGCCGAAGTTCGTCGAGACCGAGCACTTCTTCCTCGACCTGCCGGCGCTGTCCGAGGCGCTGGGGGAGTGGCTCCAGACCCGTACGGACTGGCGGCCCAACGTCCTGAAGTTCTCGCTCAACCTGCTGCAGGACGTGCGTCCGCGGGCGATGACCCGCGACATCGACTGGGGCGTGCCGGTGCCGCTCCCGGGTTGGGAGGACAACCCCAACAAGCGCCTGTACGTGTGGTTCGACGCCGTCATCGGCTACCTGTCGGCGTCGGTCGAGTGGGCGCGGCGCACCGGCGACCCCGAAGCGTGGCGGGCCTGGTGGGGCGACCCGGCGGCGTCCTCGTACTACTTCATGGGCAAGGACAACATCACCTTCCACAGCCAGATCTGGCCGTCGGAGCTGCTCGGCTACGACGGCCGCGGGTCGCGGGGCGGCTCGCCGGGGCCGTTCGGGACGCTGGAGCTCCCCACCGAGGTGGTGTCCAGCGAGTTCCTCACCATGGAGGGGCGCAAGTTCTCGTCCAGCCGGGGCGTGGTCATCTACGTCCGCGACTTCCTCGAGCGCTACGACCCCGACGCCCTGCGCTACTTCATCGCGGTCGCCGGCCCCGAGAACCAGGACACCGACTTCACCTGGGCCGAGTTCGTCCGGCGCAACAACGACGAGCTCGTGGCGGGGTGGGGCAACCTGGTCAACCGGACCGTGGCCATGGTGGCCAAGAACGTCGGGTCGGTCCCCGAGCGCGGCGAGCTCACCGACGCCGACCGCGCCCTGCTGGAGGCGACCCGGCGGGGCTTCGACGCCGTGGGCTCGCTGCTGGGGACGCACCGGCAGAAGGCCGCCGTCCAGGAGGCCATGCGCGTCGTCGGCGAGGCCAACACGTACCTGTCGCAGCAGGCGCCCTGGAAGCTGCGCACGGAGGATCCCGACCGGATGCTGACGGTGCTGCACGTAGCGCTGCAGGCCGTGGACGACTGCAACACGCTGCTGGCCCCGTTCCTGCCGCACTCGGCGCAGCGGGTGCACGAGCTCCTCGGCCGTACGGGAGGGGTCGCGCCCATGCCGGAGATCCGCGAGGTCGACGACCTCGACGGCGGGCGGCCCTACCCGGTGCTGATGCTGGACCGGGACCCGGGCGACGGGCTGTCCTGGGGCTCCGTCCCGATCGAGCCGGGCACCTCGGTAGCACCGCCCACCCCGGTCTTCCGCAAGCTCGACGACTCGGTCGTGGAGGAGGAGCTGGCCCGGCTGGAGGAGCGGGCCGCCGGCTCGTGAGCGTCCGGGACCGGCCGCCCCCGCCGGAGCCGCTGCCGGGCCCGGTCGTCGACAGCCACTGCCACCTGGACATCGGCAGGGACGAGGACGAGGGTCCGGTGCCGGTCGAGCAGGCCCTGGCCGAGGCGGCCGCGGTCGGGGTGGAGCGGGTCGTGCAGATCGGCTGCGACCTGGCCGGCGCCCGGTGGGCGATCGACGTGGCGGCGGCCCACGCCCCGGTCGTCGCCGGCGTCGCGCTGCATCCGACCGAGGCGACGAGGCACGCGGGCGAAGGGACGCTGGGGCCGGCCCTGGCAGAGATCCGGCAGCTGGCCGCCGAGCCCCAGGTCCGGGCCGTGGGGGAGACCGGGCTCGACCACTACTGGGTCGGACCCGAGGGCCGCCCGGCGCAGGAGGAGTCGTTCCGGGCACACGCAGCGCTGGCCCGGGAGCTCGGCAAGGCCCTGGTCATCCACGACCGGGACGCCCACGCCGACGTGATCCGGGTGCTCGAGGACGCGGGCCCCCCGGAGACGGTGGTCTTCCACTGCTTCTCGGGCGACGCCGCGATGGCGCGGTACTGCGTGGACCGGGGGTGGTACCTCTCCTTCGCCGGTCCGGTGACCTTCCGCAACTCCGGCCCTCTCCGGGAGGCCCTGGCCCAGGTGCCGCTGGACCAGGTGCTGGTGGAGACCGACGCCCCGTACCTCACGCCCCACCCGTACCGGGGGAGACGCAACGGTCCGTACCTGCTGCCGTACACCGTCCGGACCGTGGCCGAGGTGCTCGGCCACGGCCTGGAGGAGGTCTGTGCGGCCGTCACGACCAACGCGTTCCGGGTCTTAGGCCGCTGGTGAGACCGCTCGCGGCGGCGTGAGCCTGCCCACAGCCCCGCGGGCCAGGTTTGCCCTCGGCCGCCGAGTGCCGTTACCGTCCTGTGACTGTTGGCCGGGGTGGGGAAGCCTCGGCAGCGGAAACGGGGACCTGCGCCGCCCCGGTGCGCCGACGCGCCGGGGGGTTCGGCGGAGGTCCCTCGTGCTGCCGGTACGCTCCCCGTGCCCGGAACCTCCGCACCACCTGGAGCACCGTGCGACTGTCCGTCAAGACCGTGGCCCTCAACGCCGCCGTCGTGACCGCCCTCGTCGGCGGCACCACCGCCTACGCGACCTTCGACACCACCGTCACGCTGAGCGTCGACGGCGAGAGCCAGCAGGTGAGCACCTTCGCCCGGAACGTCGAGGGTGTCCTCGACGCCGAGGGCATCGAGCTCGGTGAGCACGACGTGGTCGCCCCCTCGCCCGAGAGCAGCATCCAGGACGGGACGGAGATCTCCGTCCGGTACGGCAGGCTGCTGACCGTGACGGTCGACGGCGCCGAGCGCGAGATCTGGACCACCGCCCTCTCGGTCGAGGAGGCGCTGGCCGAGCTCGGCATCCGGGCCGAGGGTGCCGAGCTCTCCGTCTCCCGCTCCCTCGGCATCGCCCGCGGCGGCCTCGACTTCGAGGTGCGCACCCCCAAGGACATCACCGTGACCGTCGACGGTGGGACGCAGGAGTACACCACCACGGCCCTCACCGTGACGGAGGCGCTCACCGACGTCGGTGTCGCGCTCGGCGAGCTCGACAGGATCTCGCCGGACGCCGATGCCCGCATCGCCACCGGAACGGCCATCACGGTGGAGCGAGTCGCGGTCGAGAACGAGACCGTGACGGAGGAGATCCCGTTCGAGACCGTCGAGAAGAAGTCGGACTCGCTCTACCAGGGGGAGAAGAAGGTCGAGACCGAGGGCAGGGCCGGCACCCGGGAGAAGGTCGTGCGGAGCACCCTCGTCGACGGTGAGCTCATCACGGAGAGGGTCGTCTCGGACACGGTCGTCACCGAGCCGGTCGACGAGGTCGTGCTCGTCGGCACCAAGTCCCGGCCCAGCCCGAGCCCGTCGCCGAGCTCCGGCGGCTCGTCCGCGCCGCCCGTCGCCGACGGGAGCGTCTGGGACCGGCTGGCCGAGTGCGAGTCGGGCGGCAACTGGTCGATCAACACCGGCAACGGCTACTACGGCGGCCTGCAGTTCTCGCTGGGTACCTGGCAGGCCTACGGCGGTTCTGGCTACCCGCACGAGAACAGCCGCGAGGAGCAGATCCGGATCGCCACCAAGGTGCGCGACGCACGCGGCGGCTACGGCGACTGGCCGGCGTGCGCGGCCAAGCTCGGCCTGCCCACCTGAGCCGCGCGTAGGTTCACGAGGCGGCGAGGATCGACGTCGGGAGAGCCCGCCGTCGTCCTCGCCGCCCTCGCGGTCACGTCGTCCGCGTGAACGTCGACCACGGCCAGGTGGAGGCTGTCCTGCTGGGCGGTCGAGGCCGGGACGGCCGCGGGCCGGGTCAGAGCAGCTCGTCGAGGTAGCGCGGCAGCATCGCGCGCCACGTGCCCCAGTCGTGCTCGTAGGCCGGCCCCCAGTCGTCCACCCGGTTGGGCACGCCCTTCGCGCCGAGGACCTCGGCGACCCGCCAGGACTCCCCGACGTTCTCCCATGCGCCGGACCCGCTGGCGAGGACGACGAAGCGGCGGCGTAGCTGGTCCAGCAGCGGCCCGTCCAGGCCGGGGAGGAAGTGCAGCGGGGAGGCGAAGAACAGGTCGTCCGACCAGTGGCCCTCGTACAGGGGCTGCAGGTCGTACGTGCCGCTCATGCACACCGCGGCGCCGAAGGTGTCGGGGTACCGGCACACCATGGCCAGCGCGTTGAAGGCGCCGATGGACGAGCCCGCGGCGAGGATCGGGCCCTCGTAGCCGCCGCTGTCGGAACGGATCGCGGGCACGACCTCCTCCCGGACCGCCTGGTGGAAGCGGTCCATGAGCGCCATCCGGTAGCCCTGGGTCCCCACCTTCCCGACCATGGCGCTACCGCCGACGGAGTCCACCGAGTAGAGCTTGGCCCGTCCGGACTCCACGAGCGGCCGGCAGGCGCCGACGACGTGGTGCCGCTCGACCTCCTCCGCGTCGCCGCCCGCCGTGGGGAAGACCAGCACCGGCACTCCGTAGTGGCCCCATCGCGCAATGCCCAGGTCCGCATGGACCCGATCGGACCACCACCGCTGGACCGCCTTCATCTGCTCCTCACCGGCTCACTCGTACACGAACTTCTGCGGCCCCGGGAAGACCCAGCTCAGCGCGTCGCGGAGCTGGTTGCGCCAGTTCTCCCAGTTGTGCCCGTCCCGCATCTCCAAGTAGTGGACGTCCACGCCGGTCTGACGAAGCACCGTGGCCATCGACCGGTTGGGTGTGATGAGCGGCTCGTAGATGCCGCAGGAGAGGAACACCCGGTCCGCCACCCGCCGGGGTCGTGCACGGAAGCGGTTCACGAAACGCACCACCGGGTCGAAGGCCGGTCCGCCCCCGTGGTCGGTGCCGATGTCGGTGAAGACGAACGACCCGGACTGCAGCAGGAGGGCTCCGAAGGTGTGCGGAGCTCGTACGGCTGCGGACAGGGAGGCGACGGCGCCGAAGCTCGCCCCCATGAGGCACCGGCTGGACGGACCCGGCAGCAGCGGCAGCTCCGACTCCAGCCAGGGCAGCAGCTCGGCGTGGAGGAAGCGGGCGTGTGCGCTGGAGTTGGCGTACTCGCGCAGGCGGTCCCCGGGGTCGAGGAAGACCACACAGGTCTCGGCGACGTCGAGGCGGTGGACGAGGTTGTCGAGCACCGTCTTCATCGACGAGTACTCCAGGTAGTCACTACCGTCGTGCACCACGAGCAGGCGGTAGCGCGCAGTCCGGCGGAACCGGGCGGGCAGGTACAGCCGCGCGTGCACCTGCCGTCGGAGCGCCTGGCTGGGGACGGACACCGCCACGAGCTCGCCGGGGCGCGCCTCCGCGTCCTCCCGGGTCCAGTCGGGCACCACGTACCCGCTGGCGTGACAGACCGACGAGCTGCCGACGGGGCTGCGGGCCAGCCGCGGGTTGAGCGGGTCGTTGAACCGCTCCCAGTGCTCGCCCCGTCGGGTCTCCAGCTGGTACTCGACCCGAGACCCCTCGGGAAGCTCGACCGCGGCGTACCACAGGTCGGTGCCGGCCAGTCGCCTCAGTCGGATGTCCGGCAGACCGAGCACCCGGTGCCGCACCCGGACCTCGTCAGCCTCACCGCGGAAGAGGAAGGTGCACGTCGCCCCCTCGACGATCGGCACCTCGTGGCGCGCCAGGAAGCGATCGACGGCGGTCGCGTCCAGGTGGGGGTGGGCGCGGAGCCGGTTGACGGCGAGCTTGCGTCGTCGCCCGGTGGCCGGGACACCCTGCAGCTCACCGGCGGCCGCCCGGGAGGAGACGGTCACGCCGCCGACTCCGCGACGGTGCCGACCCGCCCGGCGACGTCGAGGACGCGGGCCTCGGGGGGCAGCGACCCGTCCCTGCCCACGTCGACCCGGACGCCGTCGTCGAGCACGAGGCAGCGCGCGGCGTGCAGGCGCCGCGCCAGGACGGAGCTGCGCGCCTCGTCGTCCAGTCGCAGCCGTCGGCGGGCGTGCGGGAGGGGGATCACCCCGCTGAAGACCCCCAGACCGACGTCGTGCACCTCCGGCGGGCTGTCTCCCTGCGGTGCGAAGTCGTTGTAGAGGACGACCCGCTCGGCCAGTGCCATGGCGCCGGCCGACCAGGCCACGACCACCCGGTCCGCCGGCTGCACGTCGAACAGGCGCAGGCAGTCGAGCAGCACGCCGACGTGTCCGCCGGCGACCACGAGGACCGTGGCCGGATCGAGCAGCTCGGCCACCCGGGCCCGGTGCTCTGCCAGGCGCGGGTGGTCGTGCTCGGCGTCGCGCCCGACGAAACGCTCTCGCACCCCGCGTACCGCCTCCAGGTGCCACGCGTCCACCCGCCGCAGGTCCTCCACCGCGTCGTCCACCGCCTGCTCGACGAGCGGCGACGGAGCCGCGGCGCCCCGCCGCTGGAGCGCCGTCACGGCGGCCATGGCGTGGCGGAGCCGTAGGCCGTAGACGGCGGACAGCTCCTCCCGGGCCTCGGTCCACTCGGCCTCCCACTCGGCCAGCGAAGGGTCGTGGGCTGCGACGTCGAGCCAGCGGCGGTACAGCGCCAGGTTGACGCCCCGACCGTCCAGCAGGTCGAGCAGCTCGGCGTCGTCGTCCTCCCGGTGCCGCCAGCCGGCGTTGACCACGGCCACTTGGCCGTCGACGTCCAGCGCGGCCATCACCGGCCGTAGCGACGGGCGGCGTTGCGGCCCCAGCAAGGTCACCGTCATGTGCCGGTCAGCCCGCGTGGACCCGCAAGGTCCGCCCGACGTCGTCGAGCATCCCGCGGAGGACGTCGAAGTCCGGGTGGCGCATGCGAACGTACGCGTTGGCCATGAAGCCCGCGGCGACCGGCTGCGTGGGCGTGCCGGGGTCGGGCAGGCGCGCGTCGAGCACCCACGGGCCGTACCGCGCGTGGAGCTCGTCGACGCCGGAGTAGCCCTGGATGTGCCCGTCCGCCTCCGGTCGCAGCGCGATCATGCCCGCCGCGTAGGCGCGAGTGGCCCGCTGCGAGGGGCCGCCGTGGACGAGGACGTGCGCCCACTCGCTGTAGATGTCCATCTCGTTGCCGGCGCTGTACAGGTCCCAGGCGCCGACGCCGGGCGGTCGGCAGCCGATCTCGGAGAACTTCAGCCCCTTGGGGCCGAAGAACCACTCCATGTGTGTGGCCGACGTGCCGATCCCGAGCACGTCGGCCACCCGTGCACCGAGCTCGCGCAGCTGGACGTAGTCCGCGGCGGTGTCGACCCGGTTCGTCGCGACGAACTGCGGCGAGATCCAGCGGGTCCGCAT
>DASTQL010000096.1:0-13789 GCA_035761805.1 Jiangellales bacterium
AAGATCACCGTGTGCCACAGGTCGCGGCGAGCAGGACCTCAGCCACACGGCGATCAAGGAACGGATGCCCACGGCCGCGGGCTCTCCGTCGCGATGCCGTCCCCGGCGGCCGGGGGCACGCCGGTCAGCACGCGACCGGCACCTCAAGGGCGACAACAACACCTTGACAGCGACTGAACACAGGTTCAGCATACTGAACATGCGTTCAGTCGACGACCTGACCGCCCGGTCCCGGATCCGGGACGCGGCCATCGCGCGGTTCGGCACCCAGGGCAGCCGGGCGACGACCGTCCGCGAGGTCGCCACCGACGCGGGCGTCTCCCCCGCCCTGGTGTTGCACCACTTCGGCTCCAAGGAGGGGCTTCGGGAGGCCTGCGGCCAGTACGTCATCGACCTCATGCGGGAGAAGACGTCAGCGGCCGAGGTCGGGGACCCGGCCGCCAGCATGTCGGCCGTCGAGTCGCTCATGGGGGAGGGCATGGCCGTGGTGCGCTTCCTCGGCCGGCTCGTCGTCGAGGGCGGGCCGCACGCGGAACTGGTCACCGACGAGCTGATCCGCCTCACCGCGGAGTTCCTCGACCACTTCGAGGCCGACGGGGTCGTGCGGCCGACTGTCGACCCTGGGATGCGGGCCGCCCTGCTGGTCAGCGTCCGGATGGGCGCCCTGCTGATGCCCGACCACATCGCCCGCGCCACCGGCTCCGACCCGCTCACGCCCGAGGGGATCGTCCGGGTCTCGCGGGTGCTCCTCGAGCTCTTCACCCACGGCCTCTTCACCGACGACCGCTACTTGCGGGCCTTCGAGGCGGCGTTCGCACAGCCGGACCGTCCACCTGATACCAGCCCGCCCGTGTCACCCGTCGACGAGACCACCCGGCCGGCCAGCCCGGCCCAGAACCTGGAGTCAGCATGACCACCACCACAGCTGCGATCGAGACCCGAGGGCTGGTGAAGTCCTACGGGCGAACGCCGGCGCTTCTCGGTCTCGACATGCGCGTCGAGACCGGCGAGGTCTATGGCTTCCTCGGCCCCAACGGCGCCGGCAAGACCACCACCATCCGAATCCTGCTCGACCTGATCCGGCCGACAGCCGGCCAGGTCCGAGTGCTCGGCGTCGACCCGGCCCGCGACGGGGTCGAGCTGCGCAGGCGCATCGGTTACCTGCCCGGCGACTTCGTCGCCGACGGGCGGCAGACCGGGCGCCAGCTCGTCGAGCACCTCGGCTACCTGCGCGGCGGCGTCCCTCGCCAGCGGGTCGACGAGCTGGCCGAGCGCCTCGCCCTCGACCTGTCGCGACCGATCAAGGCCCTGTCCCGGGGCAACCGGCAGAAGGTCGGCCTGGTCCAGGCCTTCATGCACGACCCCGAGCTGTTGGTGCTGGACGAGCCCACGACCGGCCTCGACCCGCTGATGCAGCAGACGTTCCTCGAGCTCGTCCGCGAGGCCACGGCCGCCGGCCGTACCGTCTTCATGTCCTCGCACGTCCTCAGCGAGGTGCAGCGCGGAGCCGACCGGGCGGGGCTGGTCCGCGCGGGCGAGCTGGTCACCGTCGAGTCGGTCGAGTCCCTCCGCGAGCGCGCCCCTCGACGGGTCGAGGCGCAGCTGGCCACGCCGCTCCAGGCCGACGAGTTCGCTGCGCTGCCCGATGTTCGGGACGTCCGCGTCGACGGTGCCGTACTGCACTGCCGGGTCGACGGCTCCCCCGACGCCCTCGTCAAGGCCTTGGCCCGGCACACCGTCCTCGACCTCGTGGTCGACGAGGCGGACCTGGAAGAGATCTTCCTCGGCTACTACTCGCAGAAGGAGCACGTCGATGTCGCGTGAGGTGTGGAGCCAGACCCTCTACCAGCAGCGCCGCGCCCTGCTCGGCTGGGTCCTCGGCATCGCCGGCGTGTCCGTGATGTACGCAGGGTTCTACCCCGCCGTGAGCGCACCCGAGTTCACCGAGGCCTACGCGAGCATGCCCTCCGGCGTCGTCGAGGCATTCGGCATGCAGGACCTCACCACCGCAGCCGGCTACCTCGGCTCGACCGTGTACGGGATCCTCGGTCCCGTCCTGGTCATGGTCTTCGCGATCGGCTGGGGCGCCCGGTTCATCGCGGGCGACGAGCAGAGCGGTGTCCTCGACCTGCTCCTCGCGCACCCGGTCTCGCGGCCATCTGTCCTGCTCCAGCGCACCCTGACGTTGGTGCTGGGGCTGCTCGCGCTGGGGATCACCGTCGTCGTCGCGGTCTTCCTTGTTTCCGGGCCGGCCGACCTGGACCTCGGCGTGGGCCAGCTGGCTGCTGCCTCCCTGCACCTGGTGGCCCTCGGGCTGGCGATGGGGGCGGTCACGCTCGCCATCGGGGCCGCCACAGGCTCGAAGGCGGCGGCGATCGGCGGCGGGGCGGTCGTCGCCGTCCTGTCGTGGATGGCCAACGCGCTCGCGCCCCAGGCGGAGGCGCTCTCCTGGCTGACCGACGTCTCTCCGTTCGCCTGGTACGCCCAGGGACAGCCGCTGGTCTCGGGCGTTCAATGGGGCGACGTGGGACTGTTGGTCGGTCTCGCGGCGGTCGCCGTCGCCGTCGGACTGGCTCTCTTCCGGCGCCGCGACCTCATGGTGTGACCCACCCGGATCGAGGCCGGCGCCAGCTGTCTCGAGTCGCGGGAGTGCGACCCGCACCCTAGCGTCGCAAGGGTGCAGGACCGCCCTCCCGCGCTCGTCACGCTCCACGTGTTCGGCGTCCCACGCCGAGCCGTGGGCTCGGCCCTCCTGCACATGGCCCTCGACCGGCGCCCTCTCCGTACGGCGCCGGGACTGCGCTTCGCCAAGCTCCTCGGGACCGGAGCAGGGCGGTCCTTCACGCTTCGCGACGCCGACCCGCGGCACTGGGCGGTCCTCGCCGCCTGGGAGCACCGCGATGCGGCACGCGCCTTCGAGGGCTCGGCCACGATGATCGGTTGGCGACGCCGGTCGGAGGAACACCTCGGCCTCGCGCTCAGACCCCTGCAGAGCAAGGGCGCCTGGTCCGGCCGACGGCCCTTCGGCTCCCCCCGTACGAGTCGATGGGACGGGCCGGTCGCCGCCTTGACACGGGCCCGGGTGCGGCAGTCCCGCGGTCGGGAGTTCTGGGCCGCCGTACCGCGGGTGAACGACGTGCTGCACCGCGCTCCGGGACTGCGGCTCGCCATCGGGATCGGGGACGCGCCCCTCGTCCTCATGGGCACCTTCAGCGTCTGGGACTCGGCCGACGACCTCCGGCGGTTCGCCTACGGCACGCCCGAGCACCGCGACGTCATCCGACGTACCGGTGAGACGGGCTGGCACGTCGAGGACCTCTTCACCCGCTTCGGCGTCCTGGAAGCGGTCGGTCGGGTGAACGGGCGCGGGCTCTACCTCGACAGCAAGGACGACAGCCCGTCGGGCAGTGTCGTGACGGCGGTGGGGCAGCGATGACCGTCCGCGACGTCGTGGTCGTCGGCGCCGGCCACAACGCCCTCGTCGCCGCCTGCTACCTCGCCCGCGCCGGCCTGGACGTGGAGGTCGTGGAGCGCGACACCGTGGTCGGCGGAGCCTGCTCGACCGTCGAGCGCTGGCCGGGCTACCAGGTGGACCGGGGCTCGAGCGCCCACATCATGGTCCGCCACACCGGGATCGCGGAGGAGCTCGGCCTGGCGGAATGCGGGCTCCGGTACCTGGACATGGACCCGTGGGGCTACGCCCCCTACGGCGAAGAGGCGATCACCTTCCACGTCGACCTCGAACAGACCTGCGCGTCGATCGCAGCCGTGTGCGGTGAGGGGGACGCCGACGCCTACCACCGCTTCGCCACGACCTGGGCGGACCTCAACGAGCCGGTCTTCGAGGCCTTCCAGCGGCCCCCGACGGCCGCAGCGGTCGGCCGCGGGCTGGTCCGCGTGAACCGCCGGTCGCCCGACGGGACGGCTGAGACGACCCGTCGGTTCCTCGTGCCCGGTGACCACCTGCTCGACGAGCTCTTCACCGACGAGCGGCTCAAGACGGCGCTGGCCTGGCTCGGTGCGCAGTCCGGTCCGCCGACGCACGAGGCAGGCACCGGCGCCCTGGTCGGTTGGAACCCTCTGATGCACCGCGTCGCCCCCGGTCGGCCGGTCGGTGGGTCGGGAGCGCTGTCGACGGCTCTCGTCGAGCGACTGCAGCTCCTCGGGGGACGGCTGCGGCTCGGCGACGGCGCTCAGCGGATCACCCGGGATCCCTCCGGACGCGTCGACGGTGTGGTGACCGCGGGCGGGGACCGGCTGCGCTCGCGCGCCGTCCTCGCCGGGTGCCACGTGCTGACCACCTTCGCCCTGCTGGGCGACGAGCGGTGGCTCGACCGGGTGCGCCGGGCCGTCCGGGTGGGCAACGGGCTGGGCATGGCGGTTCGGCTCGGCACGCGGGACCTGCCGCGCTATCCGGCCGCTGACGGCTCCGGCGCCCCGTACTCCGCGATGCAGCTGCTGGCTCCCTCCCGTACGGCCTTGCGGCGGGCCTACGGCGAGTTCGCCGCCGGTCGCACGCCGACCGAGCCTGCCGTCCTGGCCATGACCTTCTCGGCGCTCGACCCGGGGCTGGCGCCTGCCGGCCGGCACTCAGTGACGCTGTGGGCCCAGTGGCACCCGTACCAGCTGGCCGGCGGGGAACGCTGGGACCAGATCCGCGACCGGGAGGCGGAGCGGATCGTGGCACAGGTCGAGAAGGCGGCGCCAGGCTTCGCCTCCACGATCGAGCGGGTGCACGTGCAGACGCCGGTCGACCTGGAGCGTGAGCTGGGCCTGCTGCGAGGCAACGTCATGCACGTGGAGATGGGCCTGGACGCGATGTTCAGCCTGCGGCCGCTGCCCGAGCTGGCGGGGTACCGGACGCCGGTGCCAGGGCTGTACCTCACGGGGGCGTCGACGCACCCGGGCGGCGGGGTGTTCGGGGTCAGCGGGCGAAGCGCCGCAGCGGTGCTGGCGCGGGACCTCCGCCGGCCGCGGTGGCTGCGCCGACGGTGGTGAGGCCTGGCCGGCTCCCAGATCGCCGCGTGGTGCAGCTACCGCAACCCGGGACCCGAGCCACACGGTGATCTCCACCGACCACTGAGGCCGGCGCCCCAAGATCACCGTGAGCCCACAGTCCCGCGGACCCGCGTCAGCAGCCCGGCAGCCGCTCCACCAGGAACGTCTCGACCCGGTCCAGCCCCACCCGGTCCTGCGCCATGGAGTCGCGGTCCCGCACCGTCACCGCCTGGTCCTCCAGGGTGTCGAAGTCGACCGTCACGCAGAACGGCGTCCCGATCTCGTCCTGCCGGCGGTACCGCCGCCCGATCGCACCGGCGTCGTCGAAGTCGACGTTCCAGCGGGCGCGCAGCGTGGCGGCCAGGTCACGCGCCTTCGGCGACAGCTCCGGGTTGCGCGACAGCGGCAGCACGGCGACCTTCACAGGTGCCAGCCGCCGGTCGAAGCGCATGACCGTTCGCTTGTCGACCCCGCCCTTGGTGTTGGGCGCCTCGTCGACGTCGTACGCGTCGATCATGAAGGCCAGCACGGAGCGGGTCAGCCCGGCTGCGGGTTCGATGACGTACGGGGTCCAGCGCTCGCCCTTGTCCTGGTCGAAGTAGGTCAGGTCGGCGCCGGAGTGCTTGGCGTGGGTGGTGAGGTCGAAGTCGGTCCGGTTGGCCACACCCTCGAGCTCGGCGAACTCGCTGCCTCCGAAGCGGAAGCGGTACTCGATGTCCACTGTGCGCTTGGAGTAGTGGGAGAGCTTCTCCTGCGGGTGCTCGTAGAGCCGCAGGTTCTCCGGGGACAGCCCGAGATCGACGTACCAGTCCCAGCGGTTCTGCAGCCAGTAGTCGTGCCACTCCTCGTCGGTGCCGGGCTCGACGAAGTACTCCATCTCCATCTGCTCGAACTCCCGCGTCCGGAAGATGAAGTTGCCGGGGGTGATCTCGTTGCGGAACGACTTGCCGGTCTGCGCGATGCCGAACGGTGGCTTGAGCCGAGAGGAGCTCATGACGTTGAGGAAGTTGACGAAGATGCCCTGCGCGGTCTCGGGACGCAGGTAGTGCAGCCCCTCCTCGGTCTCGACCGGCCCGAGGTGCGTGCGGAGCAGTCCGTTGAACATGCGGGGCTCGGTGAAGGCCCCCTTGGTGCCGCAGTTGGGGCAGTTCACGTCCCCCAGCCCCCGCTCGGGGGAGCGCCCGTGCTTCTCCTCGTAGGCCTCGATGAGCTGGTCGGCCCGGAAGCGCCGGTGGCAGGACTGGCACTCGGTCAGCGGGTCGACGAAGGCGTCGACGTGCCCGGAGGCGACCCAGACCTGAGTCGGCAGGACCACCGCCGAGTCGATGCCCACGATGTCGTCGCGCGTCTGGACCATGGCGCGCCACCACTGGCGGCGGATGTTCTCCTTGAGCTCGACCCCGAGGGGGCCGTAGTCCCACGCCGAGCGGGTGCCGCCGTAGATCTCCCCGGTGGGGTAGACGAAGCCACGGCGCTTGGCGAGGGAGACGAGCGAGTCGATGATCTTGTCGGCGGCCACGTGGGGCTCACTCCATCCGGCTGGCGGTCGGCGAGGGGACAGCCCCGTACGCCCGTACGGGGCTGGGGGCCGACGCACCAGGCTACCCGGGCGCCGACCAGGCCTCGCGGCCCCCTACGGTTCCGCGGCGACCCCGCGCACTCGCCGGCCACGTCGCCGGGGGCGTTCCCGTACGGCGAGGGCCGCGAGCACCGTCGTCACGGGCACGGCCGCGACGATGCCCAGCCCGCCCACCAGGGCGCGGACGACCTCCTGGGCCACCAGCTCGGTCGTGACGGTGTCGACGACCCCCTGGCCGGACACCGCGAAGAGCAGCAGCACCGGCAGAGCCGCGCCGGCATAGGCGAGCACGAGCGTGTTGACGGTGGCGGCCACGTGGTCGCGTCCGATCCGCAGCCCGGCGCCCACGAGATGCGGTCGGGTGGCGTCCGGGTCGGCCCGGGCGACTTCCCAGACGGCGGCCGTCTGGGTCACCGTGACGTCGTCGAGCACCCCGAGGGCGCCGATGACCAGCCCCGCGAGCAACAGGCCGCGCACATCGATGTCGCTCTCGAGTGCCCCGAGGTA
The DNA here is from genome assembly GCA_035761805.1 of Jiangellales bacterium. GTDB lineage: Bacteria > Actinomycetota > Actinomycetes > Jiangellales > Jiangellaceae > DASTQL01. Next base: position 7,085 of record DASTQL010000096.1, read on the forward strand.
GGCCGAGCTCTCGTCGGCGAGGCCGGCGAACCGGGCGGCCTGCGTGAAGTAGGCGCCCAGGAGCCCGGTCAGCGTGAGGCTGATCAGCGTGCCGAGCAGGGCCACCGACGTCCGCACGGAGACGCCGTGCGAGAGGTACAGCGTGATGATCATGATCGCCGACGAGCCGACCACCGCCACGGCCAGCGGCGGCTCGCCGGCGAGCAGGGCAGGAAGCACGAAGGTCGCGAGCACCCCCACCGACAGCCCCAGCCCCACTAGCGCCGCCACGCCGCGCCACCGCGAGAGTGCGACCACGGCGAGCGAGAACAGCACCGCAAGCAGCAGCAACGGCGTGGTGCGCTGGAAGTCCAGCACCTCGTAGCGGCTCTCCAGCGGCGCGTCGGGGATGCCCCCCAGGACGACCGCGTCACCCGGCGTGAACTGCGGGACTCCCGGACCGTACGGGAGGGGGACCAGCACCTCTTCACCGGCGTCGTGGCCGGCGTCGACGGCGACGAGTGCCTCGAAGCACTCCTCGGTCGGTGGCGCGCCCTCCGGGGACTCCGGGTCGGTCGTCCCCACGTCCGCGCACGGGTAGACGTCCACGATGGTGGCGTCGACGCGCTCGGCGCCGGCGACCGACGGGCCAGGCTCGGTCGGCCACAGCAGGACCACGCCGACCACCGTCGCCAGCACCAGCGGGACGAGGACGGCGACGACGGCGCGCCGCACCGCGGGCGGCGACGGCAGCGCCGGCTCGCCGCGGTGGCTGTGCTCGGCCCCCACGTCAGTCGAGGTCGGACGGGACGGCGGGACCCGCCGCCTCGCCCACGGCCACCGTCGCCGCGTCGGCCGCCCGGTCGCTCCGGCCACGCGGCTCCCCCGGCGCCGGCCCTGCCGCGTCGACGCGGCCGAGCACCTCGAACGCCGTCGGCTCGTCGAGCGCGAGTGCCAGCAGGGGTACGGCGCGCAGCCTCACCTCGTAGGCCGCCAGGGCGCGCCGGTAGGACCCGACGTCGGCCCAGTCGGAGGTGATCACCCACAGCTCGGGGTCGTCCGTGGCGCGGCCGATGCGGCCGCCGCGCCACCCGGGCTGGCCGGCCAGGGCGGCGAGCGCATCTCGCGCGCGCTGCAGGAAGCCGGCGGCGTCCGACCCGACGACGCGGTAGCGGGTGACGGCGAGCACGGGCTCCTCCGGGACGTGCGGGACGATGGGCGGGACCACGGTACGGTCCGGTGCCGACGCCCTCTCGGCGCCCTGGCTCCGGGGGGCTCCCACCGCCGCCGCGAGCACCGTGCCTGTGCTGCCGCGACAAAGGAGGACCGCACCCGTGTCCCGTAGACGACGCCGCTCCGGCCGCCCGGGCGGCTCGCGGGACCGGACGCGTCCGAACTCCCCGGCTCCTCGTCAGCGCGGGCCCCGGCCGGGCCCGACCCGACCGGTGCCGGTGTCCCCCACCCCGGGGGCGCGGGCGGGGCTCGAACGGTTCAGCTACCCCCTCCTGGCACGGATCGCTGCCGCTCCCAAGGTGCTGGTGGGTCTGATGGCCGGGGCCGTCCTGCTGGGGGGTCTGCTGGCGCCGTCGCCCTGGGGCCCGCTGCTGCTGCTCGTGGTCGCTGCCTTCCTCACGTGGTTGGTGGCGCTGTCCTGGCCCGCCCTCGACGCGCGGGGCCGGCTGATCCGGCTCGTGACGCTGGCGCTCGTGGTGGGAGCGGCCGTCGTCTCGTGGAACGGCGCATGATCACCCGGACGAAATTGACAACGGTTATCAGGTCACTCAGGATTGACGTATGCCTCGATCCGACCGGGCACGCGCCGCTGTCGTGTCCGTCGCCCTGTCCGCCGGTGCGCTGGTCCTGGCCGGCTGCGGCGGCGAGCAGGCCGACGGTGCCGGCACGGCGCAGGACTCGGAGGGCGGCCTGACGGTGCTGGCGGGCTTCTACCCACTGGAGTTCGTCGCCGCCCGGGTCGGCGGGGACCGGGTCTCGGTGTCGTCACTGACCCCGCCGGGGGTCGAGGCACACGACCTCGAGCTCGCACCGCGCGACGTCGCGGGGATCGGCGACGCCGACCTCGTCGTCTACCTCGAGGGCTTCCAGCCGGCCGTGGACGAGGCGGTGTCGCAGGAGGCGCCCGACAGCTCATTCGAGGTGGGTGCGGTCGCCGACCTCGACGTCGAGGCCGGGGGGGACTCGCACGAGGGCACCGACGAGGCGCACGCCGAAGACGATCGGGACGATCACGCCGACGAGGCGAACGGCGACGACGACGCCCACGATGGCACGGACCCGCACTTCTGGCTCGACCCGACCAAGCTCGCGGCGGTCGCCGAGAGCACGGCGGACCGGCTGGCCGAGCTCGACCCCGAGGGCGAGGAGGAGTTCCGCGACCACGCGGCCGACCTCGTGGCCGCGCTTGCGGCGCTGGACGAGGAGATGACCATGGGCCTGTCCACCTGCGAGCCTCGCACCATGGTCGTCAGCCACGAGGCCTATGGCTACCTGGCCGCGCGCTACGACCTCGAGCAGGTCGGCATCTCCGGCCTGACGCCCGACGACGAGCCGTCGGCAGCGCAGATGGCGGAGCTGGTGGCCTTCGTACGCGACAACGACATCCGGACCGTCTACTACGAGACCCTCGTCAGCCCCGACGTGGCGGACACGATTGCCGCCGAGGCGGGGGTGGAGACAGCGGTCCTGGACCCGATCGAGGGGCTCACGGACGACTCGCAGGGCACGGACTACCTCGAGATCATGCGGGCCAACCTCGCCAACCTGCAGGCCGGTCAGCCCTGTCCGTGACGTCGCCCCCGTCCGATGGCCCTTCCGTACCAGCGGGGGGGCCTCCGGTCTTCTCGTTCCGGGACGCCGTCGTCGGCTACGGCGACCTCGCGGTCGTGCACGCGGTCGACCTCGAAATCCACGCGGGTGAGGCGGTCGCCCTGCTGGGCCCGAACGGCTCTGGCAAGTCGACGCTGGTCCGGGCCGCCCTCGGGCTGGCCGACATCCTGGCCGGCACGGTCGAGGTACTCGGCGTACCGGTGGCCCGGGTCAGGGAGCGGTGGCGGATCGGCTACGTCCCCCAGCGGCACACGGTCGGGGGCGGCCTCCCCGTCACGGTCCGCGAGGTCGTGTCGACCGGCCGGCTGGCCCGGCGCCACTGGTGGGCGCCCCCGCGAGCCGAGGACCGGGCGCGCGTCGACGAGGCCATCGCCACCGTCGGCCTCGCGGACCGCGCGAGTGCCCCGCTCGCCCACCTCTCGGGGGGGCAGCAACGCCGCGTCCTGGTTGCCCGCGCCCTGGCGGCCCGGCCGGACGTGCTCGTCCTCGACGAGCCGACGGCCGGCGTCGACCAGGCGAACCAGGAGATCCTGGCCCAGGCGCTCACCCGCTCGGCCGCGGCCGGCGTCACCATCGTCCTGGTCACCCACGAGATCGGCCCCTTCGCCGGGCTGCTGCACCGGGCCGTGGTGCTGCGGGACGGCCGGATCGTGAGCGACGGTCCGCTGGAGCTGACCCGCGCCGGCGAGCCGGAGCACGACCCGCACCCGCACGCGGGCGTCGTCAGCCAGACCACCGGCACGACGTTCGGCCTGACCGACCAGGAGGAACCGTGACTCCCGAGGTCCTCGAGTACGCCTTCATGCAGCGGGCACTCCTGGCGGCGGTGCTCGTCGGGCTGGCGGCTCCTGCGGTGGGGATCTTCCTGGTCCAGCGCCGCCTCTCGCTGATCGGCGACGGCATCGGACACGTCGCGCTGACCGGCGTGGCGATCGGTCTGCTGACGGCGCGGTCCCCGGTTCTCACGGCCCTGGTGACGGCTGTGGCGGGGGCGCTGGCGATCGAGCTGATCCGCGCGCGCGGGCGGACCAGCGGCGACATCGCCCTGGCCGTGCTCTTCTACGGCGGCATCGCTGGGGGCGTCGTCGTCGTCGGGCTCGCGGAGGGAGGCAGCACTGCGGCGCTCAACACGTACCTCTTCGGGGCGATCACGACGACGTCGGACCAGGACCTCGTGGTCTTCGCGGTCCTGGCCGTAGCCGTCCTGGCCGTGGTCCTCGTCCTGGCGCCCCGGCTCTTCGCCGTCAGTGCCGACGAGGAGTACGCCCACGCCGCGGGGCTCCCCGTACTGGGCCTCAACGTCGTGCTGGCAGTCATGACGGCCGTGACCGTCGTGGTGTCCATGCGCGTCGTGGGACTGCTGCTGATCAGCGCGCTGATGATCCTCCCCGTCGCGGCAGCCCAGCTCGTCCGCGGGTCCTTCCGCGGCACCGCCGTGCTCGCCGTCGCCATCGGGGTGGTCGTGAGCGTCTGCGGGGTGGTCGCGTCGTTCTACGCCAACACCCCGTCGGGCGGCACCATCGTGCTGCTGGCGATCGCTGTGTTCATGCTCGCCGCCGTGTCGGTCGGTGCGCTCGCCCGGCTCCGCCGCTGGCGCGGCCGGCCCGACGTCGCCCCACACACCGGTCCCCTGCTGACCACGTCCGGAGGGTCGGAGTCACCCTGACCCGGCTTTGACATGCGCTCGTGCGAATATGAGGATGTGCCCATGGCCGACACCGACCTCCGCTCTTACGAGGAGGCCAGCGAGCTGTTCCGGACGTTGAGCTCACCGGTCCGGCTCGCCGTGCTCCAGCGGCTCGAGGAGGGCGAGCATTGCGTCCACGAGCTGGTCGAGGCACTGGACCTGCCGCAGCCGCTCGTCTCCCAGCACCTCCGCGTGCTGCGCGGGGCCGACCTCGTCAGCCGGGTACGACGGGGCCGTGAGGTCGCGTATGTGCTCTCGGACGACCACGTCGCGCACATCGTGCGCGACGCGCTGCGCCACTCCAAGGAGCACGACAGCGACGGCGAGCACTGATGCGGCCAACCAAGCAGCGCGCCGCGGTGTCCGCGGTCCTCGACGAGCTGGCGGAGTTCCGCAGCGCCCAGGACCTGCACGCACTCCTGCGGCAGCGTGGCGAGAATGTCGGGCTGACCACTGTGTACCGCACCCTCCAGGCCCTCGCCGACGCCGGCGAGGTCGACGTGCTGCGCGCCGATGATGGCGAGGCGGTCTACCGGCGCTGCAGCTCCGGTCACCACCACCACCTGGTCTGCCGGCACTGCGGCCGCACGGTGGAGGTGGAGGGGCCGGCCGTGGAGCGGTGGGCCGACCGGGTCGCGAGCGAGCACGGCTTCGTCGCGGTCAGCCACACGATCGAGGTCTTCGGTACCTGCGCGGCCTGCGACGCACGCTGACCGGGCCCGTCGACCCGGAGCCGAATGACCACGTTCACCACCCTGGTCGGGCCACCACAAGGCGTCCGCGCCTGGTGATGACCCGACGAGGCTGGTGATGGACCTGGGTGGTGCTCGTCGACCGCTGTTCCTGAGTGGAAACCGTTGTGGAGCAACAGTTTCCGGACCGGTTTGTGTCAGACCCGCCTCTAGGGTCGGTGCATGGATCGGGGCAGCGAGTGGGTGACGGGTGGTGGGTCCCGGGTGCACCTGGTCACCGCCGCCACTGCCACGATCACGCGCGTCCTCGACGAGCTCACCGATGTTCCCCTGTACGGCCTGGTTCCTGAGGCCGTCGGGGGGACCTACTCACGTCCGTGGTGGCCCTGGAGGCCCGGCTGGCCGGGCTGCGGATGCAGCTCATCAGCACAACCGAGACGGTCGGCACTGCCGCAAGGACCGGGGCGCCCGGACGGCCGCGTGGTTGCGCGGGTCCTGCCGCGTCGAACGGGTGGCGGCCGGACGCGGGGTCCGGCTGGCGAAGGCCTTGGCTGCAGAGCACGAGTGCATGGGCCGAGCGCTGTCCGACGGACGGGCGAGCGAGGAACAGGCTCGGGTGATCGTGCGCACGAGGCGGCGACTCACGCCACGGGGAAGCCGCCCATGATGCGGAGGGCCCTTGCTGATAGGGCGGCGAGCGTGAAGTGGCGCACCCGGGTCGTCGATTCACCGCCTGACAGGCGGCTGGTGTGCACCACCGCAAGATCGGCTGATCGTGTTGCCGGGCTGCGGCGTGGTGGGCTTGGTGTGCCGGGCGAGCGCCGGCGGCACGCGTAGGGTCGGTGCGAGCCGGGCTCAGGCGGCGGCCCGGGGGTGCCACCCCGCCCACCCGCGGAGACTCATGCACAAGGCTTTCCTGACTGACCCACTTTCCTCGTACCTCGTCACGGGCCAGGGGGCCAGACATCCCATGATGCCCGTTTAGGGCCTCGGTCTTTCGTCCTTTTTCTTGGGTCTATGTCCTTTCGCCGTCCGGAGCATAGGATGAGGTGCGTGCTCCTCGCCGAGGACCTCCTACTCCTCCTGACGGACGACGACACCGGAAAGCTGGCAGCGTCCAGCGCCGAGGTGGATGTGGCGCTCGGCGGCGCCTTGCTGGTCGAGCTCGCGCTGATGCAGCGCGTCGACGTCGCAGACCGCGATGAGCGTGTGCGCGAGGGCCGGCTGGTGGTCAGGGATCCCGTTCCCACCGGCGACGGTCTGCTGGACGAGGCCCTGACCATCGTGGGACAGAAGGAAGGCAAGAAACCCCAGAGTGTCGTGGCACGACTCGGGAAGCGGGCACGGGTCCAGCTCTACGAACGGCTCGTCGAGGGTGGTTTCCTTCGTGCCGAGAACGACCGCGTCCTCGGCATCTTCCCGACGCATCGATGGCCCTCGGAGGACGCTGCCCACGAGTCGTCGGTCAAGGCGGTCGTCGGCAAGGCACTTCGCGAGGGCGCG
>DASTQL010000097.1:0-3509 GCA_035761805.1 Jiangellales bacterium
TGGTCCCCCGCACCCCACGTGACCACACCGTGACCACACCGGCCTCGGAGACGGTCGAGCGGCCCCGTCAGGATGACGAAACCGCAGGTCAGGACGGTGGGCGCAGCTGGGATCGAACCAGCGACCGCCTGTGTGTAAGACAGGTGCTCTACCACTGAGCTATACGCCCCTGAGGAGGTCACAGGGTACCGACGTCGGCGAGGGCTGACCGCACCGCCGACAGGTCCCGGGCCCGGCCCATCGCCGTCACGTCGGACCACCGCAGCACCCCCTCGCCGTCGACGAGAAAGGTCCCCCGCCGGGCGCAGCCCCGCTGCAGGTCGAGCACGCCGTAGGCCTGGGCCACGGCCCCGTGCGGCCAGTAGTCCGACAGCAGCGGGAAGCCGAGCGCGGCCCCGTCGTCGTAGGCGCGCAGGGCGTAGGGGCTGTCACACGAGACCGCCAGGGTCTGCACCCGGTCGTTCTGGAAGTGGTCCAGGTCGGCGGCGACACCGCCGAGCTCGCTCGCGCAGATGTCGGTGAAGGCCCACGGGAAGAAGAGCACGACCACCGTCATGCCGCGGAGGTCGACCAGGCGCCAAGGCACGCCGTGCTGGTCGCCCAGGGCGAAGTCGGGAGCGGGCTGCCCGACCGGGGGCAGGCCGGCCGGGGAGGTCACGCCCGCCTCAACGACGGCCGGAGCGGGCGGCCTTGGGGGCGACGAGCTTGGTGCCCGACCAGTCGGCGGCGGCCGCCAGGCTGGTCGTCGTGCTCAGCCCCGCGGTCGGGGCGGCGTCGGCGATGTCGCTGTGGTCGACGTGACCGGGGCGGCCCACCTTGGGGGTGAGCAGCCAGATCGCCCCGCCCGCGGCAAGATCGGTCTTGGCGTCGACGAGCGCGTCGACCAGGTCACCGTCGCCCTCGCGCCACCACAGCAGGACCACGTCGGCCACGTCGGGCAGGTCGTCGTCGACGAGCTCGGTACCGGTGACGTCCTCGATCGCGGCGCGCAGGGTGTCGTCGCAGTCCTCGTCCCAGCCGATCTCCTGCACGACCTGCCCGCGGCGCAGGTGCAGCCGGCCGGCCGGCCCGCCCTGCTCGTCGCGGTCGTCGGTCTGGCCCACCGGTCGCCCTCCCTCGTCCTGGCCGCTCCCCGAGGGAGCGGTCCGTGTGCGGCGTAGTCCACCCAAGCCCCGCCCCGAGCGCAAGAGGACTCCCCGTGCCCGTTCAGCCCGCCAGGAACGACAGCCTGACCTGTCGGACGGGGTTGTCGACGTTGGTGTCGACGAGGCACACACTCTGCCAGGTGCCGAGCTCCATCCGTCCGCCGACCACCGGCAGGGTCGTGGACGGGGAGACGAGCCCCGGCAGCACGTGATCGCGGCCGTGGCCCGGCGAGCCGTGCCGGTGGACCCACCTGTCGTCGCCCGGGAGAAGGGACCGCAACGCCCCGAGCAGGTCGGCGTCGGAACCGTCCCCGCTCTCCATCACGGCGACGCCCGCGGTGGCATGCGGGACGAAGACGTGGAGCAGTCCGTCGCTGCCACCCGAGGCGTCGGCCACGAACCGCGCGCAGTCGGCGGTCAGGTCGTGGACGACCTCCTCCGACCCGGTGCGCACCTCGAGCAGGGTGGTCTGCACCCGGTCAGATTGCCACGCTGCCCTCAGCCGCCCGAGGGCGACCCGGCGTTCTCGACGGTGGCGTCCGGACCGGGGTAGACCAGTCCCTCGTGCCCGTCGTCGTACCTGACGAGGTACGGCGGTCCGCCGCCCTCGCCACGGACCTCGACGATCTCGCCGACCCGATCGGACTCGCCTACGGTCCGCCCGTGGACGTGCAACCGGTCACCGACCTTGGCGTGCACCGCGACTCCACCTCCTCGCTCCTGACGAATGCAGGACCAGGACCCAGCCTGCCAAGCCAGCCGCTCCCGGGGAAGGCCCGCAAGCCCCTGGACCCGCAGCCACCGCGCCGTACAGGAGTGGGCGGGAGCCATCAGGCGAACAGAGGGGGACCCGCAGGTGACGCGGCGCGGTCGCAAGGGCGAGGATGGGACCAGGCAGTGACAGCGACGTCGACGCCGACGAGGCGTCCCGACTGGAGGACCGCCGTGGCCGCAGACCGCACCCCGATCATCAGCAACGGCCTGCCGACCCAGCTGCCCGACATCGACGCCGAGGAGACCCAGGAGTGGCTGGACTCCCTGGACGCCGTCGTCGACCAGCGGGGCCGCAACCGGGCGCGCTACCTGATGCTGGCCCTGCTGCAGCGGGCCCGCGAGCGTCAGGTGGGTGTCCCCAGCCTGCGCAGCACCGACTACATCAACACGATCCCGCCCGAGGCCGAGCCGTGGTTCCCCGGTGACGAGGAGCTCGAGCGCCGGCTGCGCCGGATCATCCGGTGGAACGCCGCGATGCTGGTGCACCGCGCCCAGCGGCCGGGCATCGGCGTCGGCGGGCACATCTCCACCTACGCCTCGAGCGCCTCCCTGTACGAGGTGGGCTTCAACCACTTCTTCCGCGGCAAGGACCACCCGGGCGGTGGTGACCACATCTACTACCAGGGCCACGCCTCGCCGGGGATGTACGCACGCGCATACCTCGAGGGACGGCTGACCGAGCAGCAGCTCGACGGCTTCCGGCAGGAGCTCAGCCACGCCGGGCCCGGCGGCGGCCTGCCCTCCTACCCGCACCCGCGGCTGATGCCGGACTTCTGGGAGTTCCCCACCGTGTCGATGGGGCTTGGCCCGCTCAACGCGATCTACCAGGCACGGTTCAACCGTTACCTGCACCACCGCGGGATCAAGGACACCAGCGACCAGCGCGTCTGGGCCTTCCTCGGCGACGGCGAGATGGACGAGCCGGAGACCATCGGCGCGATCGGGCTCGCCGCCCGCGAGGAGCTCGACAACCTCACCTTCGTCGTCAACTGCAACCTGCAGCGCCTCGACGGCCCCGTCCGCGGCAACGGCAAGATCATCCAGGAGCTGGAGGGGCTCTTCCGCGGCGCCGGCTGGAACGTCATCAAGGTGATCTGGGGGCGGGAGTGGGACCCGCTGCTGGCCGCCGACACCGACGGTGCGCTGGTGAACCTCATGAACGTCACCCCGGACGGCGACTACCAGACGTACAAGGCGGAGAACGGAGCCTACGTACGGGAGCACTTCTTCGGCCGCGACCCGCGGACCCGCAAGATGGTCGAGCACATGACCGACGACGAGGTGTGGGGTCTGCGGAGGGGCGGGCACGACTACCGCAAGCTGTACGCGGCGTACAAGGCGGCCGTGGAGCACACCGGACAGCCGACGGTGATCCTCGCCAAGACCATCAAGGGCTGGACGCTGGGCTCCAGCTTCGAGGGGCGCAACGCGACCCACCAGATGAAGAAGCTGACCCTGGCCGACCTCAAGGCGTTCCGGGACCGGCTCTACCTGGACATCCCCGATTCCGCACTCGAGGCCGACCCGTACCAGCCGCCCTACTTCCACCCGGGCGAGAAGTCGGACGAGATGGCGTACATGCGGGAACGG
>DASTQL010000098.1:0-20615 GCA_035761805.1 Jiangellales bacterium
GACGGCCATGGTCCCGACCCCGCTGGTGCCGCCGTGGACGACCAGCCACTCGCCCGGCTGGAGGGCCGCGACCATGAAGAGGTTGCTCCAGACCGTGCAGGTCACCTCCGGCAGGCTCGCCGCGGTGACCAGATCGACTCCGGCGGGTACGCGCATCACCTGGCCGGCCGGGACCACCACCCGCTCGGCGTAGCCGCCCCCGGCGAGCAGGGCGCAGACCTCGTCGCCGACGGACCAGCCCTCGACGCCGGCACCGACCTCCGCAACCGCGCCCGAGCACTCGAGCCCGAGCACCTCCGACGCACCCGGCGGCGGCGGGTAGTGTCCCTGCCGCTGCAGCAGGTCCGCCCGGTTGACCGCCGAGGCCGCGACCTCGATCAGGACCTCCGCCGGGCCGGCCTCCGGGTCAGGGACCTCGCCCCACGTCAGCACCTCCGGCCCGCCCGGTTCGCTCACCACCACTGCACGCATGGCTCCCTACCGTACGAGCCGGGCTCAGGCGTGGCCGAAGTCCTCCGCCTCACTCCCGGGCCGCCGGGCCCACGGCAGCTCCTCCGACGGGCGGACCACGACTAGCCGGTCACCCCGGACGAGATGGCCGATGGCGGGCGAGTGGTAGGGCAGCACGGTCTCGTCGCGGACCACGGCCAGCACGACGTCTTCGACCTGCTTGGGGGTCTTGCCCTCCTCCCGCGGGGTGACGCCACGTTCGGCGACCTCCAACCCCTCGCCACTGGCGATGAGGTCCTCGAGGACCTGGCCGAGCGCGGGGCTGACCGTCGCCAGGCCGAGGATCCGACCGACGGCGTCGGAGGAGATCACGACCGAGTCGGCGCCGCCCTGCCTCATCAGACCGACGTTGTCGGAGTCGCGGACCGCAGCCACGATCTCGGCCTCCGGGTTGAGCTGTCGGGCCGTGAGGGTGCACAGGACGGAGGCATCGTCCCGTCCCGTCGTGACGATGATCTGACGCGCGGTCGGCACGCCGGCCCGCCGTAGCACGTCCGCACGGGTGGCGTCTCCGAGGACCGCGGCCAGTCCGCGCTCGTTGGCGTCGGCGATCGTCGTGGGGTCGGGGTCGACCACGACGATCTCGTCCAGCGACATGCCGTTGGCCAGCAGGGTCGAGACCGCGCTACGGCCCTTGACGCCGTAGCCGACGACGACGGTGTGGTCCTCCAAGGTCCGCCTCCAGCGGGACAGCCGCCACTCCCGGCGGCTGCGTTCGGTCAGGGCCTCCAGCGTGGTCCCGATGAGCACGATGAGGAAGAGCACACGCAGGGGGGTGATCAGCAGGACGTTCACGAGACGCGCCTGGTCGCTCACCGGGGCGATGTCGCCGTAGCCGGTGGTGGAGAGGCTCACCGTCGCGTAGTAGACGGAGTCGAGCAGGGAGACCTCGCCGTCGGCGGCGTCCGTGTACCCGTCCCGGTCCAGGTAGACGATGAGCACGACGCCGAGCAGCACGAGCAGGGCGATCGCGAACCGCCGGGCGATGGCCCGGAATGGGTTGAGGGCCACCAGCGGCAGCCGTACGGCGGCGTCGGGATCCACGGCAGGACGGTAGCGGGCGCCGTTCTGATGCGGCGGGCGCGGGACGGGCGAGCATGAGAAGGCTCTCATCCGCGTCTCACCCAAGTCTTCACCAGGAGCGTCATGATGCGGGGTGTGGTGACGCCGACGAGACTCATGACCATCGTGCTGGCGGTCGCCGCGATGGTGGGCTTCGGCGCGGGCGCGGTGCTGGCGCAGCGTGCCGCCCCGCCCGACCTGGGCGGCGAGGTGGTCAGCGGCGACCCCGCCGCCGAGCTCAGCCCGTCGGCGACGCCGTCCCAGACGACCCCTTCTCCCGCCCCCACGCCGACCCCCACCCCCACGCCCACCCCTGAGCCCACGGTCGAGGAGACGGTCCAGCCGGTGCCTGCCGAGGATGCACCCGTGGCCGAGCAGGCGCCGGCTCCGAGAGCGGAGGTCGTCGCCCCGCCGCCACCGATGCCGCCGGTCACCCGTAGCGGAGGCTCGTCCGGCGGCAGCTCGTCGGGCGGGGGCGGCTCCAGCGGCGGCAGCTCCGGCGGAGGTGGCGGGCCCGTGGACGATGACGACGACGACGACGTCGACGACGGTGACGACGGTGACGACGACGACGGTGACGAAGTCGATGACGACGACGACTGAGCGAGGAGCCACTGACCAGGGTCGCTGACGGGGGTGGGATCCGGGCCGGCGTCGCGGAGACGCTGCGCTCGGTACGGGCGAGGATGCTCGGGTGGGCGCTGCTGCTGACCGCGGCGGGCCTCGTCGTCGCCGGGCTGTCGGCCTACGCGATCCAGTCCGCCCGGATCGACGAGCGCCTGGACGCCAGCCTCGCGCAGGAGGTGGGGGAGTTCCGCGAGCTGGCCCAGGGACTCGACCCGTCGACGGACGCGCCGTGGGTCAGCCTGCGGGAGCTCATGTACGAGGCGCTGCGGCGGCAGGTGCCCGACGACAACGAGACGCTGCTGGCCGTCATCGACGGGGAGGTGGCCTTCGTCCCCTCCGCTCGCCCGCCCGTCGAGCTGGAGAACGACCCGGACGCGGTCGCCGAGTTCGCGTCCGTCCTCGGGGCCGGCTTCGGCGAGCTCAACAGCGGTGATGAGCGCGTCCGCTACGCGGCGGTCCCGGTCCGGGTGACGGGTGACCCGTCCCGGGGCACCTTCGTCGCTGCCTACTTCGCCGACCGGGAGCGGGCGGAGCTCGGCAACCTGCTGCGGACCTACGGCTTCGCCGCCTTGGCGACGGTGCTGATCATGGCTGCGGTCGGCTGGGTTGCAGCCGGGCGCCTGCTCCGGCCGATCAGCCTGCTCCGGGCGACCTCGCAGCAGATCACCGAGTCGGACCTGTCCCGGCGCATCCCGGTGGGCCGTGGTGACGACGACGTCTCCGAGCTGGCGCGCACGTTCAACGACATGCTGGACCGGCTCGAGGAGGCCTTCGCAGTCCAGCGCCGCTTCCTCGACGACGCCGGCCACGAGCTGCGCACGCCCCTGACGATCGTGCGCGGTCACCTGGAGCTGATGGACCGTGAGGACACCCACGACGTCGAGGAGACGACGACGCTGGTGCTCGACGAGCTGGACCGGATGGCTCGTCTGGTCGACGACCTGTCGACCCTGGCCAAGTCGGAGCGCCCGGACTTCCTGGACCCGGTGACCGTCGACGTCGGTGGCCTCACGGACGACGTCCTGGAGAAGGTCCGCGGTCTGGGGGAGCGCGACTGGGTGCTGGACGAACGAGCGGAGGGGCGGGTGCGAGCCGACCCCCAGCGGCTGACCCAGGCCCTGGCGCAGCTGGCCGCCAACGCCGTCGCGTACACCCAGGCGGGCGACGCGATCGGCGTGGGCTCTTCGGCCCGCGACGGCGTCCTACGCTTCTGGATCCGGGACACCGGCAGCGGCATCCCGGCCGAGGAGCTGCCCCGGATCTTCGAACGCTTCGCGCGGGGCGAGGGCCGGCCGCGCTCGGAGGGATCGGGTCTGGGGCTGGCCATCGTCCAGGCCATCGCCGAGGCGCACGGCGGGCGCGTCGTCGTGCTGTCGGCGCCCGGAGCTGGGGCCACGTTCACCCTCGAGCTCCCCCTCGTCGTGGCCCCGGCCCAGCGCCGTGAGGAGGCCCGCACGTGAACCGCATCCTGATCGCCGAGGACGAGGAACGCATCGCCGGCTTCGTGGAGAGGGGCCTGCGGTCCAACGGCTTCGCCACCACGGTGGTCCGCGACGGCCCCACGGCCTACGAGCACGCGATGTCCGGGGAGTTCGACCTCATGGTCCTGGACATCGGACTCCCCGTCATGGACGGCTTCACGGTGCTGCGCCGGCTGCGCCAGTCCAGGAGCACGATGCCCGTGGTCATCCTCACTGCGCGCGACTCCGTGGCCGACACGGTGGCGGGGCTCGAGGGCGGTGCCGACGACTACGTTCCCAAGCCGTTCCGGTTCGAGGAGCTGCTCGCCCGGATCCGGCTGCGGGTCCGCACGGAGCGCGGGCCGGAGGTGACGGTCCTGCGACACGGCGACCTGTCGCTGGACCTGCGCACCCGCCGGGCTGCGGTGGACGGGCGGACGGTCGACCTGTCGGCCCGGGAGTTCGCCATGGCCGAGACCTTCCTGCGCAACCCGGGTCAGGTCCTCTCCCGCGAGCAGCTGCTCAGCCACGTCTGGGGCTACGACTTCGACCCCGCGTCCAACGTCGTCGACGTCTACGTCCGGTACCTGCGGCGCAAGCTGGGCCCGCAGCGGATCTCGACCGTCCGCGGCATGGGCTACCGGCTGGAGTCCTGACCCTCCGTACGCCGGCGGACCAGCTCGGCCGCCGTCCGGCTGGCAGCCACGAAGGCGTCCGAGCCTCCGCCCGCCCTCCCGGCCGCCAGGCCGACCAGGTAGGTGGTGACCGGCGCCGCGGGCCGGGCGACCCCATGGGCGGCGTCCCTGGCCAGGTCGAGCACCGCTTGCGCGTCGATCTCGGCCGGGTCGAGCCCGAGGGCTTCCGCCAGCTCCTGCACCCACTCCTTCAGCACCCCGCCACCGTACGGGGTGCCCTGTACGGACAGCCGTACGGACTGCTGGCGCGGGTCAGCGCGGGACGACGCGGTACCGGCGGTGCTGCAGGGCGGGGTTGCGCTCCCGGGCCCCGGCCAGCCGCCCCTGGTCGACCTCGCCCACCGCAACCCCCTCGGCCTCGCCCAGCGCCACGACGGCCACCCCCATCGGGTCGACGAGCGCGCTCCGCCCGCAGTAGGCGCGACCGCACTGCGCTGCGGCGGCGACATAGGCGGTGTTCTCGATCGCCCGGGCCCGGAGCAGGGTCGACCAGTGGTCCTCCTTCAGCGGCCCGGCGACCCAGGCGGCCGGGACGACGAGCACGTCGGCGCCGCCGTCGACGAGCGCGCGCGCCTGCTCGGGGAAGCGGAGGTCGTAGCAGGTCATCAGGCCGAGCCGGATCCCCGCGACCTCCGCCACGACCGCCTCCACGGGACCCGCGGTCAGCCGGTCGGACTCCCGGTAGCCGAAGGAGTCGTAGAGGTGCGCCTTGCGGTACGTGGCGACCAGGTCGCCGACGGACCCGACCACGACCAGGGTGTTGTACGGCCGGTCGGGGTCCCCCGACCGCTCGAACATGCCCGCCACCAGGGTCGTCCCCTGCGTACGGGCGAGTTCGGACAGATGGCCGACGAAGGGCCCGTCCAGAGTCTCGGCGACCGGCCCGAGCGGCGTGTCCGGCCGGCCGAAGTCGTGCATGACCGCCTCGGGGAGGACGACGAGGTCGGGGCGGCCTTGGGCGACTCTCGTGACCAGGCGCGTGATCGTGTCGCGGTTCCCCGCGGGGTCGAGACCGGCAGCCAGCTGCACCAGGGCGACGCGCACCGCCCCAGTCTGGCCGAACGGGCGTTCGCCAGAGCGGACCGGGGGCCGGGGCGGCCGTACGCGGCGGTAGCGTGCGCGCCATGGGTCGCTTCGAGGGCCGGGTGGCACTGGTGACCGGCGCCGCCCGCGGCATCGGGGCAGCGACGGCGCAACGCCTCGCGGGCGAGGGCGCCGCCGTGGCCGTGCTGGACCTGGACGCCGACGCCTGCGTACGGACGGTGGAGGCGATCACCGTCCTCGGCGGCCGGGCGATCGCCCTGGGGGCCGACGTCAGCGACTCCGCCCAAATCGAGGACGCCGTGACGCACGTGGTCGACGAGCTCGGGTCACTGCACGTCCTGGTCAGCAACGCCGGTGTGATCAGGGACAACTTGCTCCACAAGATGAGCGACTCCGACTGGGACACGGTCCTGGCCGTGCACCTCCGGGGCGCCTTCCTCTGCGCCCGGGCCGCGCAACGGGTGATGGTCCCCCAGCGGTACGGGCGGATCGTCTCCCTCTCCTCGATCTCCGCCGACGGCAACCGCGGGCAGGCCAACTACTCGGCCGCCAAGGCGGGCATCAAGGGGCTCACGCGCACGCTGGCGCTCGAGCTCGGGCAGTTCGGCATCACCGTGAACGCGGTCGCCCCCGGCTTCGTGGCCACGGCGATGACCGAGCAGACCGCCGCACGCATCGGTGTCAGCTTCGAAGACTTCCAGACGGCCATCGCCTCGTCGGTCGCCGTCCGCCGGGTGGGCACGCCCGAGGACATCGCCGCCGCCATCGCCTTCCTCGCCAGCGACGAGGCCGGGTACGTCTCCGGCCAGACGCTGTACGTGGACGGCGGCGGCCGGACCTGACACCAGCACTCACGACGTACGAGGGAGGTAGTCGCCGTGCACAGCACCATGCAGGACGTCCCGTTGCAGGTCCGCCGGCTGCTCGAGCACGGGAGCACCGTCCACGCGGTCAGCGAGGTGGTCACGATGACCCCCGAGGGCCCGCGGCGTGCCTCGTTCGCGGAGGTCGCGCGCAACGCCGCCCGGCTGGCGCACGCGCTGCGCGGGCTCGGCGTCGAGGACGGCGACCGGGTGGCCACGTTCATGTGGAACAACCAGGAGCACGTGGAGGCCTATCTCGCCGTCCCCGCCATGGGGGCGGTCCTGCACCCGCTCAACATCCGCCTCTTCCCGGAGCAGGTGGTCTGGATCGCCGGCCACGCGGAGGACCGGGTGCTTCTCGTCGACGACTCGCTGGTCCCGGTCGTCGCCAAGCTGCTGCCGCAGCTCGGCACCGTGCAGCACGTGGTGGTGAACAGCCCTGCAGGACTGCCCGACCTGTCGGCGCTGGAGGGGTTCGGGCCGCAGGTGCACGACTACCGCGCCCTGCTCGAGGGGCACCCGGACAGCTACGCGTGGCCCGACGTGGACGAGCGCTCGGCGGCGGCCATGTGCTACTCGTCCGGCACCACCGGGGACCCCAAGGGGGTTGTCTACAGCCACCGGTCGATCTACCTGCACTCGCTGGGCATCGCGCTGCCCGACGTCTTCGGCCTCTCCGCCAGGGACACCGTGCTCGCGATCGTCCCGCAGTTCCACGTCCTCGCCTGGGGGCTGCCGTACGCCGCCTTCCTCACCGGTGCTTCGATGGCCATGCCGGACCGCTTCCTGGTCCCCGAGCCGCTGGCCGCCTTCGTGGGCGCGGCCCGCCCCAACAAGGGAGCGGGCGTGCCGACGGTCTGGGCAGGGTTGCTCCAGCACGTCCACGCCCACCCCGAGGCCGACGTGTCGTCCCTCGACGAGGCGATCGTCGGCGGCTCGGCGTGCCCGCCCTCGCTGATGGACGCCTACGACCGGCTGGGCATCACGCTGCTGCACGCGTGGGGGATGACCGAGATCAGCCCGCTGGGGACGCTGGCCCGGCCGCCGGTCGGGGTCACCGATCCCGAGCAGGTGCGTCGCTACCGGCTGACCCAGGGCCGCTTCGTCGGGCCCGTCGAGGCCCGGCTCGTCGGCACCGACGGGTCGCCCGTCCCCTGGGACGGCGAGAGCGTCGGTGAGCTGGAGGTGCGGGGGCCCTGGGTCACGGGCTCCTACTACCGCGACGACGACCCGTCGCGGTTCGACGACGGCTGGCTCCGGACGGGTGACGTCGGGTCGATCACGCCCGACGGCTACCTCACCCTCACCGACCGGATGAAGGACGTGATCAAGTCCGGCGGCGAGTGGATCTCCTCGGTCGACCTGGAGAACCAGCTGATGTCGCACGAGGCGGTCGCCGAGGCGAGCGTCGTCGCGGTGCCGGACGATCGGTGGGGCGAGCGGCCGTTGGCCATCGTGGTCCTCGCCGAGGGCGCCGACGCCACCGCCGAGGAGCTGCGTGAGTTCCTGTCCGAGCGGGTGGCGCACTGGCAGGTGCCCGAACGGTGGGCCTTCGTCGACGAGGTGCCCAAGACCAGCGTGGGCAAGTTCGACAAGAAGGCTCTGCGACAGCGGCACGCCGGCGGCGACCTCGACGTCCGCACCGTCGGCTCGTGACCCGGCCGCGCATCGCGGTCGCCACGTGTGCCCAGGCCCGTGGTCTCGACGAGGACGAGCCGCTGCTGCTGGACGCCCTGGCCCGACACGGGCTACCGGGCGAGCCGGTCGACTGGCACGACCCGGGCGCGGACTGGTCCTCGTACGAGCTGGTGGTCGTGCGGTCCACCTGGGACTACCACGAGCGTCCCGGTGACTTCGTCGCCTGGGCCGATGCGGTCGAGCGCGTGACCCTGCTGGCGAACCCAGCCCACGTGCTGCGGTGGAACACCGACAAGACCTACCTGCGGGACCTGGCGGCGGCCGGCGTGCCGGTCGTCCCGACCGTCTTCGCGTCGCCTGGCGACCCGGTGCCCGTCGTCGACGGTCCGGTGGTGGTCAAGCCGGTGGTGTCGGCGGGCTCCCGTGACACCGTTCGGCACGACGACGGCGGGTCGGTGGCCGCGCGGGCGCACTCGCTGCGCCTGCTCGACGCTGGGCGCTCGGTCATGGTCCAGCCCTACCTGCACGATGTCGACGAGGCGGGCGAGACCGCGCTGGTCCACATCGGCGGCCGGCCGAGCCACGCGATGCGGAAGGGCGCCCTGCTCACCGGCGGGGCGGGCGAGCTGGTGGGCGGGCTGTTCGTCGAGGAGGAGATGTCCGTCCGGGAACCGTCGGGGGCGGAGCTGGCGGTGGGGGAGGCGGTTCTGGCGGCGCTCCCCTTCGACGCGTCGGCCCTCGCCTACGCCCGGGTGGACCTGCTGCCCGGCCCGGGTGGCGAGCCGCTCCTGCTCGAGGTGGAGCTCACCGAGCCCTCGCTGTTCCTGACGTACGTGCCGGAGGCGGCCGACCGGCTGGCGGCCCACCTGCGTGGTCTCGTGGCCCGTACCGCCTCGGCCTCGCCGTCCTCGTGATCACGAAGGCCTGCCCGTGCCGGGACACGGGCAGGCCTTCATGATCTGGGGGCTGGTGCGGGTCAGGCGGAGACGTTGATCTCCACCGGGACGCCGTTGGTGAGGACGTCGAAGACCGCGGAGCGAGCCCGCGACTGCTCGACCAGCTCGCGCATCTGCTCCGGCGTGCCGGTGCCCTCGACGTGGAAGTCGACGCGGATCTGCTGGTAGCCGTTGCGGACCTCGTCGGACATCCCGAAGATCCCCTGCAGGTCGATGTCGCCGACCACGGTCGACTCGACGCGCGTGAGGGTGACGCCGCGGGCGGCGGCGATGTTGCCCAGCCCGGCTGTGATGCAGGCGGCGAGGGCGTGCAACAGGTACTCGACGGGGGTCGGGCCCTCGTCGCTGCCGACGAGGACGGCCGGGTGGTCGCCGTCGAAGACGTACGTGCGCTTGTGCTCGTGCTCCTGCCCGGCGCCGTAGAAGTCGCTGATGGTGGACTGGCTGTGGTTACCGCTGATCCAGCGGTTGCGCGCCCGGAACTGGAACCTCGCGAGCTCGCGCTGGCCCTTCACGGCGTCCAGCGTCGCGAAGAGGGTGGGCACGTCGACGCCGTGGCGGCTCTGCGGGGCGTCGGTGGTGGCCGTGGTCATGTCGGTGGTCTCCTTCACGGTTGCTGACCAGGTGCCTGCAGCGTCGTCCTCCCGGGCCGGCGCACCATCGGTGGCGGGTGCCCATGTCGGTCCGCCGGCCTGCCCATCCCCGTAGGGTGACGAGGATGCTGAGCCGGATCATGACCCTGACGAGGCTGGCGCGGGCGGGGAACCTGCCCGGCCGGCTCACCCTGCTCCGCGACGGGACGGCTGCGACCCGGGTCGCGATGACGGGTACAGCCCTGGACACGGGCCTCGTCGACGCCCTGGCGGAGGGCCCGTCGACGGTCGAGGCACTGGCGGAGCGCCTGGGAGTGCGCGACCGGTCGCTCCTCACCCCGTACCTCCGTGTGCTCGAGGCCTCCGGCGTCACCCGCCGTACGCGAGGTCGATGGGCCCTGACCTGGCGAGCGCGGCGGGCCCTCGCCGACGACCTCGTACGCGCCGGGTACGAGGGTTACGCGGGCTACCACACCGATCTTTACAGGGGGTTACCCGCGCAGCTTGCCGGAGGGCCCGGTCGGCGGGATGTCCAGGAGAAGGGTGAGCTGATCGCACGGCTCTCCGAGGGCTTCGACCCGTTCGTCGACGAGCTGTTGACCACGCTGGTACAGGAACGTCGGCCCCTGCGCGTGCTGGACCTCGGGTGCGGTGCGGGACAGCGGCTGGTCGGCATGGTTCGGGCCGGCCCGGGGGTGGAGGGCGTCGGCGTCGAGCGGGACGCCGACGCGGCGGCACTCGCTGAGGCAGCGATCCTCCGTGCCGGGCTCGAGCAGCGGACGGGCATCGTACGCATGGACATCGCCGAGCTGGTCGCCCGCGGTCCGGACAGGGTCGGCGGACCCGCAGACCTCGTCCTGCTGGCCAACGTCATCTACTACGTGCCGGTGTCCGAGCGCGTGGACCTGCTCGCCGGGTGCGCCCGTCTGGTGCGACGCGGCGGCGTCCTGGTCGTCGTCACGACGGCCGCGGAGCCCACCTTCTTCTCGCGCCACTTCGACCTGCTGCTGCGCGCCCAGGGATCCGGGATGGAGCTGCCGGAGCTGGAGGAGCTCGGTGGCCAGCTGCTGGCGGCCGGGTTGACGCCCCAGCGTCCCCGGCGGTTGACGCCGGGGCAGTCGCTGTTCGCGGTGGTGGCCGAGCGTTTCCCGCCCGGAACCGCGTGATCACCGTGCCGCCCCGTCCCGCGGTCGGCACGGCGACCCACACGGTGATCATGGAAGGGATCGGCCTCGCCGGGCCACGCGGTTGCTGGGGGGTGTCATGGCCGTGTTCGGCATCGCCTACGTGGTGCTGCAGGTCCTCGGCCGGACCTCGGGCAGCACCCGGGCCGAGCGGCAGCGGGGCTGCCGGGCGACGACCTGGTCCGTCGCCCGACGGTCGTGACCAACCACGCGATCACGATCGAGGCCGCTCCGGAGCGGGTGTGGCCGTGGCTGACCCAGATGGGGTGGCACCGGGGCGGCTGGTACACGCCCCGCTTGGTGGACCGGCTGCTCTTCCCGGCGGACTGGCCCAGCGCGGAGCGGCTGGAGCCTCGGCTGGTCCCGGTGCGGTGGCGCCGGCGGTGGGGGGCCGCGATCGACTGGGTGTGGACCTTCGCCGTGGAGGAGCGTCCGGGTGGCCGGACCCGGTTGCAGCTGCGCACCCGGGGGCGCACCCGGCCGTGGTGGCTGACGGCGGGGTACGTCGGGGCTGCTCGTCCCCGCCGACCACGTCATGGCGACCGGCATGCTGCGAGGCATCAAGCGCGGGGTCGAGCGACGCGGTTCGGCGGGACCCGGGCGGGCCACCGGCCCCGAATGACCATGTTCACCACCCTTCTGGGGCCGGCCCCTGGCCATCACGAGGCTGGTCGGGCCTTCACGAGGCGTCGGAGCCTGGTGGTGGCACCACTGGCCTGGTGATGGACCCATCACCAGGCTGCTGCGGCGAGGTGGTCGTCCGGGCGGTTGCGACGCCTGTCGTGTCGGGGGGTGGGGCGGGGCTCAGGCGACCGGCTCGAGGGCCGGCCCGCAGTCCCGGTCCCGGCCTCGGGCGCGGTCGTCGATGACCTGCGCCAGGTGGGCCGCGTCCTCGCCGACGCCACCGATGAAGTTGGACTTGCGCTTCCACTGCCAGCGCAGGCCCAGCACCGACAGCCCGGGGGCAGGGGTGACCCCCCGGTGGTGCACCAGGTCGCCACGCGCGTCCAGGACCGGGGCGCGCAGCCAGGAGAAGTCCCGCCGGAAGCCGGTCGCCCAGACCACGCTGGTCACGCCCTCGCGCCGGAGGTCCAGGGACCGCGCCGACGCCTCCGCCCACTGCTCGGGTCGACAGGGTGCGGGAACGGCCTCGCCGTGCCCGCCCCCGTACACCCCCACGTGCAGGTCCACGGAGGCGCGGAAGCGCACGTCGTGGCTGTCGGCTTCGGCCAGTCGCTCCGCCAGGTCGCCGGCGAAGTGCGCCCGCCCGTCGACCAGGCCCGCCAGCCGACCGTGCATGGCGACGCCCGCCTCGGCCAGCACGCGCAGGTTCAGGTCCTCGGTCCCCCCGGCGAGGATGACTCCCGGTGCACGGGGAGCCCGTCCTTCCGGCAGGGTGTCCACCGTCCGGTCCAGCATGCCGAGCCGGTCCATCCAGACGTAGGCGTCCCGGCCCCGGTAGCGCCGGGGCAACGGTCGGTGGCGGCTCACCGCGAGGTGCACCCGTCGCCCGGCCCGCGCCAGCTCGAGCGCGACCTGCTGGCCGGACGGCCCCGAGCCCACGACGAGCACCGCTCCCGGCGGCAGCTGCTCCGGCCGCCGGTACGCCGACGTGTGCACCTGCTCCACCCGCCACGGCAGCTGCTCCGCGACCTCCGGCACGTACGGCCGGTCGTAGTGGCCCGTCGCGACCACGACGTCCCGGGCCAGCCAGCTGCCGCCCCCCGCCGTCCGCACGCGCCAGCCTTCCGGCGCCCGCTCCACACGGCGGACCGCCTCTCCCGTACGGACGGGGGCGGCGAAGCTCCGCGCGTACGCCTCGAAGTGCTCGACCACCTCGGGCCCGGCCATGAAGCCCTCCGGGTCCGTCCCCTCGTACGGGAGTCCCGGCAGCTCGTTGTAGCGGTGCGGAGACAGCAGGCGGAAGGAGTCCCAGCGCTCGCTTCGCCACCGCTCGGCGACCCGCCCACGCTCGAGGAGCACGTGCTCGCGGCCGAGGTCGGTCAGGTGCCGGCTCAGCGCGAGCCCGGCCTGGCCGGCTCCGACGACGAGGGTCTCGACCGTGAGCATCTCGGGTCCTCCTGGGAACGGCGTGGTTGGGCGTGACGTTAAGGACCGCGGTGGGCCCGGCCATCGGCCCCGGTTGCCCATCCCGGGTGGTCGGGCTGCCTACGGCTGGGCCACGCGGACGGTGCGCAAGGCGGGGTCGGCCGTGCCGTGCACGTGTGCCCCGGCAGCCAGGACCTCGGCGAGGTAGTCGACCGCCTCGGCCGTGACGACCTCCCCGGGCGCGATCACAGGGATCCCGGGCGGGTAGGTCGTGACCAGCTCGGCGCAGACCTCGCCCACCGCCTCGCGGAGCGCCACCGACCGCGATGCGCCCAGGAAGGCTTGTCGGGGCGTCAGCGGCGCCGGCCCGGGCACCGGCAGCGACCCCAGCCGTGCGACACGTGCCCGCAGCCGCCGGACCTGCGCGGCGCCCGGCCTCGGCGTGAGCGGCACCAGCCTGCGGAAGCCGGCGGTCAGCGACGTGATCGTCGCCTCGTCGTCACCGATCCCCACGACCAGGTAGACGCTGGTGAGGTCGCCCCCCTCCGGCGCGATTCCGCACGCCGAGCGCAGCAGCGCATCGGCGCGGTGACCGGTGAGACCGAGGCCGGTGACGTCGACGGACAGCTTGAGCGGGTCCAGCCGGACGCCGAGCTCGTCGGCCCCGAACACCCGGAGGCCGGGGAGCGCCGACAGGGCCCGCCGGGCCGCCTCGGCCAGCGTGACGGCGCGCTCCACGAGGCGGGTCCCGTCCACGGCGAGGTCCCGGCGGGCCGCGTCCACCGACGCCAGCAGCGGGAGCAGCGGGCTCGTGGTCTGGGTCATCCGCACCACCGCGTCGAGCCGGTCGCCGTCCACCGACGGCCCGGCCAGCAGGAGCGCGCCCGAGCTCAGTGCGGGGAGCAGCTTGTGCACCGAGGTGACGGCCCCGTCGGCGCCGGCGGCGATGGCGTGGGCCGGCAGATCCGGGTGGAAGGCCAGGTGTGGGCCCCACGCCTCGTCCACGTAGGCAACCGCGCCCGCGGCGTGCGCCGCCGCGCAGATCGCGGCGGTGTCCGAGCAGACTCCCGGGTACGAAGGGGACACCACCGACACCAGGCGTGTGCCGGGGTGGGCGCCCAGGGCGGCGGCGACGTCCGCGGGGTCGATACCCAGGCCGGTGCCGAGATCGGCGTGCACCCGCGGGGCCACGTAGACCGGGCGCGCCCCCGTGAGCACCAGACCCGTCAACGTCGAGGTGTGCAGCGTACGGGACACCACGGCCGTGTCCCCGTCACGCAGGTGGGCGAGCAGGAAGGCGTGGTTGCCGCTGGTCGAGCCGTTGCCGAGGACGTAGGCGCGGTGCGCTCCCCAGGCGCCTGCCGCCAGCGACTCCGCTGCCCGGCGGGCCCGGTCGTACGCGCCGGTCTCGAGCCACACGTCCGATGCGAGGACGGCGTCCCCCACGGTCGCGCGCAGGTCGGTCGAGACGCCGCGCCCGCGCTTGTGCCCGGGGCAGTGGAAGGCGGCGCCGTCGTACGCGCGGACCGCGTCCAGCAGCGGAGTCGCCGCCTGCTCGTCGGTCTCGACCGTGCTCGGTTTCGCTGCCCGGCGCCTCGCCACGGGCAGCGTCAGTACCTGTGCCACGACGACCTCCCCTTCGCCCCGACCCCCGCGGGGAGGAGGCACGGGAGGGGGTCGGTGATACCCCTGCACGGCGGGGCGCGGCCATACTGCCGCCATGTCCCCGACCCGGACGCGTGCGGTGCCGTCGATCCTGCGCCGCACCATCGGCATCGACATCGGGGGGACGAAGGTGGCCGCCGGGGTGGTCGACGCGGAGGGGCGCATCCTGGACCGGGCCCGCCGGGAGACGCCCGACAAGACCAAGAGTCCCTCGGTGGTGGAGGACACCATCGCCGAGGTCGTCCGCGAGCTCAGCGCCCGACACGACGTCGTCGCCGTGGGGATCGGCGCCGCGGGCTTCGTCGACGGCACCCAGTCCCACGTGCTCTTCGCGCCTCACCTGGCCTGGCGCAACGAGCCCCTGCGGGAAGCGGTGCACCGTCGGACCGGCCTCCCGGTGGTGGTCGACAACGACGCGAACGCCGCGGCCTGGGCGGAGTGCCGCTTCGGCGCCGCCCAGGGGGAGTCGCACGTCGTGTGCGTGACCCTCGGGACCGGGATCGGGGGCGGGCTGGTGCTCGACGGCGTCCTGCACCGCGGCCGCTTCGGCGTCGCCGGGGAGTGGGGTCACATGATCACCGTGCCGGGGGGCCACCGGTGCGAGTGCGGCAACCGTGGCTGCTGGGAGCAGTACGCGAGCGGCAACGCGCTGGTCCGCGAGGCGCGGGAGATGGTCGCGGCCGACTCGCCGGTCGCGCACCGGCTGGCCGAGGCGTGCGGAGGCGACCCGCTGCGGATCACCGGCCCGATGGTCAGCCAGCTCGCCCGGGAGGGGGATCCCGCGGCCGTCGAGCTGCTGGAGGAGGTGGGGCAGTGGCTGGGGACCGGCCTGGCCAACCTGGCGGCGGCCCTGGACCCGGGCCTGTTCGTCATCGGTGGCGGCGTGTCCGAAGCCGGCGAGCTGCTGCTCGCGCCGGCCCGGACGTCCTTCCGGCGCACCCTGACCGGGCGCGGCTTCCGGCCCGAGGCGCGGATCGTCCGCGCCGCCCTGGGCAACGACGCGGGTCTCGTCGGTGCCGCCAACCTGGCTCGCAGCGCCCGGTTGCGCCGCCGGGACCGGGCCCGGCTGGTGACGACCCGGCTGCTGCTGCCGCGGCGACTGGACGGCGAGGTGCCGCCCGGATCCCGACGGCGGACCGGCCGGAGCTCGCGGACCATGCCGCGCTGAACGTCGCCCGGGCTCGGCTCAGCGCTCGACCAGGGTGAGCGAGAAGGCGTAGCGCGACCCCCGGTAGACGTGGGTCCCGTACTCCACGGCCCGGCCGACGTCGTCGTAGGCGGTGCGGGTCATCGTGAGCAGGGCCGCCCCGCGCGTCTCCCCGAGCAGTCGGGCCTCGGCGGCCGTGGCGTTGCGCGCGCCGATGCTCTGGTTGGCGATGCGGATGTGCACGCCGGCCGCCCGCAACAGCTCGTAGAGGCCGCGGGCCTCGAGATCGGCGGTGGTGAGGTCGATCAGGTCCGAGGGCAGGTAGTTGGTCATCAGGGCGATCGGTTCGTCGTCGGCCAGCCGTAGCCGCTGGAGGTGCACGATCGGGGACTCAGGGTCGATCCCCAGCGCCGTCGCCACGTCGTCCTCGGCGGGCCCGGTGTCGACGGCGAGCACCGTCGTCCGGGGCTGACGACCGGCGAGCACCAAGTCGTCGTAGAGGCTGCTCAGCTCCAGCGGCCGCTGCACCGAGGTCCGGACGACCTGGGTGCCGACACCCCGCTTGCGCACGAGCAGGCCGCGCTCGACGAGGTACTGGATGGCGCGGCGCATGGTGGGTCGGGACACCCCCAGCTGGTCGGCCAGGACGATCTCGTTGTCCAGCCTCGTGCCGGCCTCGATCTCACCCGACACGATCAGCCGCTGCAGCTCCTGGGCCAGCTGGAAGTAGAGGGGGACCGGACTGGTCCGGTCGACGGCGATTCCCGCCACCGCGCTCGTCGTCGCCATCGGTCCTCCTCGACCCTGGAGGCAGTATGGCACTCCACAACTCGATGCGTCTCGGCATTAGGACGTCAGAATGTCAGGACAAAGTCTTGACATTCCGTTCGCATCAGGTCCACACTCCCCGGTAACACACGGGACACGTCCGGGACATCGGTGGACACTTCGGGCGACACGATCGGCGAGGAGGAGGCCACATGCGGGTCGGTTTCGTGGGGCTGGGACGCATCGGCGCCGCGCACGCGGCGGTGATCCGTGACCACCCCGACGTCGACCGGCTCGTGGTCGCCGATGCCGATCCCGACCGGGCGCGGGCCGTCGCCGAGCAGCTCCAGGCGCGGACGGAAGGCGCCACCGCGAGCTCCGTCGACGAACGCATCGCTGCGACCGAACCCGCCGATGTCACGGCCGCCCCCGACGTCCCCGCCGCCTTCACCGACGTGGACGCGCTGGTGATCGCCGCGGCGACCGCCGCCCACGCCGACCTGATCGCGGCCGGCGTCGCGGCCGGCCTCCCGACCTTCTGCGAGAAGCCGGTGGCCCCGGACGTCACCGGCCACCTGCGGGTGCTGGAGGCGGTCCGGCGCACCGGGGTCCAGGTGCACATCGGCTTCCAGCGGCGCTTCGACGCCGGCTACCTGGCCGCCCGCGGCGCCGTGATGTCGGGCGCGCTGGGGGAGGTCCGCCGCCTGCACCTGATCACCGGCGACGAGAAGCCGCCGCACCCCGACTACATCCCCCGCTCGGGCGGACTCTGGCGCGACTGCCACGTCCACGACTTCGACATCCTCCGATTCGTGACCGGGTGCGAGGTCGACGAGGTCTACGCCGTCGGCGCCAACCGGGGCGCCGCCTTCTTCGCCGAGGCGGGCGACATCGACGAGGCGGCGGCCGTGCTCACCCTCGACGACGGCACGCTCGCCACCCTGCAGGGCTCCCGCTACAACGGAGGCGGGCACGACGTGCGCATGGAGGTTGCCGGCACCAAGGCGACCTGGGTGGTGGGGCTGGGCGACCACGCGCCGATCGTCCCGGCCGACCCGGGCGTCCCCACCCCCGCCGGCGAGCCGTGGCCGGACTTCTGGCACCGCTTCCTCCCCGCGTACGTCGCGGAGCTCAACGCCTTCGTCGACGTGGCCCTCGGCCGCACCGCAAGCCCGTGCACGGTCGAGGAGGCCCTGGAGGCCTTCTACGTCGCGGAGGCGGCCACGCTCTCGCGTGCCGAGCACCGCCCCGTCCGGGTCGAGGAGGTGCGGGCATGACCACCGTCGCCGATCGCACCGCAGGCGCCCCGATATCCTGGGGCGTCTGCGAGGTACCCGGCTGGGGTCACCAGCTGTCCCCCTCGCGCGTGCTCGCCGAGATGCGCGACGTGGGGCTCACCGCCACCGAGTTCGGGCCGGACGGCTTCCTCCCCGACGCCCCCGAGGACAAGGCCGCGACGCTCCGCTCGTACGGCCTGACTGCGGTGGGCGGCTTCGTGCCCGTCGTCCTCCACGAGGCGGGGCACGACCCGGTTCCCGAGGTCGACCGCGCGCTCGACGGCTTCGTCGCCGCCGGCGCCGGCGTCCTCGTCCTAGCGGCAGCTACGGGCGGGGAGGGCTACGACGAGCGTCCGGCGCTCGACGACGATGCGTGGAAGCGCCTGCTGGCCAACCTCGACCGCCTCGCGGAGAGGGCCGAGGGGCGCGGCGTCCTGGCCACCCTCCACCCGCACGTCGGCACGGTCGTCGAGACCCGCGACGAGGTCCACCGCGTGCTGGACGGCTCGTCGGTCCCGCTGACCCTGGACACCGGTCACCTGCTCATCGGCGGGACCGACCCCGCGGAGCTCACCCGCGAGGCCACCGACCGCATCGCCCACACGCACCTCAAGGACGTCGACGCCGGCCGGGCAGAGCGAGTCCGTGCGGGTGAGGTCACCTACACCGAGGCGGTACGGCAGGGGATGTACCGGCCGCTGGGCAGCGGCCACGTCGACGTCGCCGGGATCGTCGGTTCGCTGGAGGACGCCGACTACCAGGGCTGGTACGTGCTCGAGCAGGACACCGTCCTGACCGAGGCGCCGTCCGGCGAGGGCCCGGTCGCCGACGTCCGCGCCAGCATCGAGCACCTGAGAGGACTGGGCCGGTGAGCGCCCACGACGTGATCACGGTCGGGCGGATCAGCGTCGACGTCTACCCGCTGCAGACCGGCGTGGGGCTCGAGGACGTCGAGAGCTTCGGCAAGTTCCTCGGCGGCTCGGCCACCAACGTCGCGGTGGCAGCGGCGCGCTACGG
Organism: Jiangellales bacterium; assembly: GCA_035761805.1. Taxonomy (GTDB): domain Bacteria; phylum Actinomycetota; class Actinomycetes; order Jiangellales; family Jiangellaceae; genus DASTQL01. Next base: position 18,556 of record DASTQL010000098.1, read on the forward strand.
CCACTCGGCGGCCGTCGTCACGGCGACCGGCGACGACGCCTTCGGCCGCTACCTGCACAAGGCACTGCACGGCTTCGGCGTCGACGACCGCTGGGTCGGCAGCATCCCGGGCACGCCGACCCAGGTGACCTTCTGCGAGATCTTCCCGCCGGACGACTTCCCGTTGTACTTCTACGGTCGCGACGTCCTCGCCGCGGACCTGCAGATCACTGCCGCCGACCTCGACCTCGACGCGATCCGGACGGCCGGCGTCTTCTGGGTCACGGCGACCGGCGTCTCGCGCGAGCCGAGCCGGACGGCGCACCACGCCGCCCTCGAGGCGCGTGCCCGGGCCCGGCACACCGTTCTCGACCTCGACTACCGCCCGATGTTCTGGGAGTCGCAGGAGCTGGCGCGCGAGCAGGTAGCCGCACTCCTCCCGTACGTGACGGTGGCGGTCGGCAACCGCGAGGAGTGCGAGACGGCGGTCGGGGAGTCCGAGCCCGACCGGGCGGCCGACGCCCTGCTGGAGCGCGGGGTCGAGCTCGCGATCGTCAAGCAGGGCCCCAAAGGTGTGCTGGCCCGGACCGCCGACGAGCGGGTGGAGGTGGCGCCCTTCCCGGTCGACGTCGTCAACGGCCTCGGCGCCGGCGACGCCTTCGGGGGCGCGCTGTGTCACGGTCTGCTCAGCGGCTGGCCGCTCGAGCGGATCCTGCGCTTCGCCAACGTCGCGGGCGCGATCGTCGCATCCCGCCTGGAGTGCTCCTCGGCCATGCCGACCGAGGACGAGGTCCGGGCCCGCCTCGAGGAGGCCTGGCGTGTCCACTGACGTCCGCAGGCTCGTCACCACGCGGGTCACCCGCCCGCAGGCCGTCGCCGAGGCCGCCGCGGCCCGTCGCCGGCCCGACTCCCTGCTCGGCCCGACCGGACGACTCATGGTCATCGCCGCCGACCACCCCGCCCGGGGGGCCCTGCGCGCTGGACCGGATCCGCTCGCGATGGCCGACCGGGCGAGCCTGCTCGACCGGCTGTGCATCGCGCTGGAGCGACCCGAGGTCAACGGCGTGCTGGGTACCGCCGACATCCTCGAGGACCTGCTCCTCATGGGTGCGCTCGAGGGCAAGGTCGTCGTGGGCTCGATGAACCGCGGGGGTCTGGCCGGCACGGCGTTCGAGATCGACGACCGCTTCACCGGCTACGACGCCGCCAGCGTCGCGGCCATGGGCTTCGAGTCCGGCAAGATGCTGCTCCGCATCGACCCCGCCGACCCGGCCACGGCGCCGACCCTCGAGGCCTGCGCCCGCGCCGTCTCCGAGCTGGCCGCGCGGGGGTTGATGGCCATGGTCGAGCCGTTCATCTCGCACCGCATCGACGGCCGGGTGCGCAACGACCTCAGCACGGAGGCCGTCACCCGATCGGTGACCGTGGCCGCCGGCCTGGGCGCCACGTCCGCTCACACCTGGCTCAAGCTCCCGGTCGTCAGCGACGGCATCGAGGGCATGGAGCAGGTCCTGGCCGCCTCCACGCTCCCGGCTCTGCTGCTGGGCGGCGAGGTACCCGACGACCCCGACGCGGCCTTCGCCGCCTTCGAGCGCGTGCTCAAGATGCCCACGGTCCAGGGGCTGGTCCTCGGCCGGTCCCTGCTCTACCCCGTCGACGGCGACGTCGCCGGTGCCGTGGCCACGGCGGTGAGCCTGCTGTGACCGCCACCCGCACCGACGTCCGCCTGTACCGCCCCGCCGGCAGCGCCGTACGCGGTCCGTACTCGCTCGAGGTCACCCAGGCGGACGCCGGCTGGGGCTGGTCCTCCCTGCGGATCCTCGAGCTCGGGCCCGGTGCGTGGCACCGGTTCACCAGCGGCGAGGAGGAGATGGTCGTCCTGCCGCTCGCGGGCGGCTGCACCGTCGAGGTGGACGGCGAGCGGTTCGAGCTCGCCGGCCGACCGGGTGTCTTCGACGGCGTGACCGACCTCGCGTACCTGCCGCGCGACGCCGAGGTGGTCGTCACCTCCGCCACCGGCGGTCGCCTCGCGCTCCCGGGCGCCCGCTGCAGCCGCCGGCTGCCCGCCCGCTACCGGCCCG
>DASTQL010000099.1:0-17832 GCA_035761805.1 Jiangellales bacterium
GTCGCGGTCGCCACTGCTCGCTCGCGGGCGCGCTTGGGCGTGCACGGCACCATCGGCGAGTCGATGCTCGTCGATCTGCGGGACCGCCTGCGCGCCCAGGGGGAGCTGCCCGAGCTGCCCAGGGGCTGGCAGGCCGAGGTCGTCCACCGGTCGGCCGGTGGTGCGACGTTCTCGGGCGACTTCCTGGTTGCGGCCCGCCCACCGGGCACCGACCGCGTGGAGGTCGTGCTCGTGGACGTGTCCGGCAAGGGACTGGCTGCGGGGACCCGCGCCCTTCTCCTCTCCGGCGCGTTCGGTGGTCTGCTGGGCTCACTGCCACCGTCGGACTTCCTGTCGGCCGCCAACGCCTACCTCCTGCGCCAGGAGTGGGGCGAGGGATTCGCCACCGCGGTGCAGCTGACCCTCGACCTGGGCACGGGTCACTACGCCGTACGGTCGGCGGGGCACCCCCCGGCGGTCCACTTCCATGCGGGTTCCGGGCGGTGGCAGGTCCTTCCCACGAAGGGCGGTCTGCTCGGCGTGTTCGACCACGAGGCCGACGACTACGAACCCGTGACCGGCCGGCTGGGCCGGGGCGACGCGCTCCTGCTCTACACCGACGGCCTCGTCGAGAACCCGCAACGCGACATCTACGACGGCATCGACAAGCTGCTGGGGCTGGCGGAGCGGCTGGTCACCCAGGGCTTCCGTCACGGGGCGCGCAAGCTGGTGGACGCGGTCGGCCGGACAGGGATCGACGACGACCGGGCGCTCGTGCTGATCTGGCGCAGCTGAACGCTGGAGCGGGTGACGGGAATCGAACCCGCATGGCCAGCTTGGAAGGCTGGGGCTCTGCCATTGAGCTACACCCGCGTGCGGGGCGGCGAGGGCCCCGGCCGGTCAGGGTACCCCCGCCGGCTGCCCTAGACTTGCCCGGGCGCCGCGGGGCGTAGCGTAGTGGCTAGCGCGCCTGCTTTGGGTGCAGGAGATCGGGAGTTCGAGTCTCCCCGCCCCGACCGGACCCGAGGCCTCGATGGCCTCCGGGTCGTCCGTACGACCAGCCCCACCCGGGTACACGCGGTAGGCGCGTCAGCCGCGAGCGCCCGGACCCACCGAGACCAGCACCGCCGTCCACAGGAGACACGTCAGCGTGAAGAGCGTCGTCGAGACCCTCAACCCGACGCGGGTCCGCCTCGTCGTCGAGGTCCCCTTCGAGGAGCTCCGGCCCAGCCTCGACACCGCCTACCGGCGCATCGGCGCCCAGGTGGTCGTGCCGGGCTTCCGCAAGGGCAAGGTCCCGCCGCGGATCATCGACCAGCGCTTCGGGCGCGCCGCGGTCCTCGAGGAGGCGGTCAACGACGCGTTGCCGCGGCTGTACGCCCAGGCCGTCCAGGACAACGAGCTGCAGCCGATCGGCACGCCGCACGTCGACGTCACCGACCTCAGCGACGGCGAGGCGCTGAAGTTCACCGCCGAGGTCGACGTCCGGCCGGCCGTCGAGCTGCCCGAGTGGGAGGGCCTGGAGGTCCGGGTCGACGACGCCACCCCGACCGACGAGGAGGTCGACGCGCAGGTCGACACCTTGCGCGAGCGGTTCGGCACGCTGCACGGGGTGGACCGGGCGGCGACCGACGGCGACCACGTCGTCCTCGACCTGGTCGCGCGTCGCGACGGCCAGGTTGTCGAGGGCGGCGAGGTCAGCGGCGTCACCTACCAGGTCGGCAGCGGCCAGCTCGTCGACGGCATCGACGAGGCTGTGGTCGGCCTGTCGGCGGGGGAGTCGGCCTCGTTCCGCACGACCCTGATGGGCACCCAGGACGGCCAGGAGGTGGACTGCGAGGTGACCGTCTCGGCGGTCAAGGAGCAGGAGCTGCCTCCGCTCGACGACGACTTCGCCCAGCTGGCCAGCGAGTTCGACACGCTCGAGGAGCTGAGGGCGGACGTGCGCGACCGCGTCGAGCGCGCCAGGCGGCTGCAGCAGGCCGCCCAGGCCCGTGACGCCGTGCTCGAGCAGCTGCTGGAGAAGGTCGGCGACCTGCCCCTGCCCGAGGGCGTCGTGAGCTCGCGGGTCGAGGAGCACTTCGCCGACGGCCACGGCGACGACGAGCACCGCGATGACTTCGAGACCGACCTGCGCCGCAACCTGACCGCCCAGTTCGTCCTGGACGAGGTGGTGAAGACCGAGCAGATCGGTGTCGACCAGGAAGAACTGACCTCCTACGTCCTCCAGCGCGCCGTGCAGGCCGGGGTCGACCCGAACGAGCTGGCACAGCAGTACGTCCAGAGCGGGACCCTGCCCACCGTCGCCGCCGATGTCGCCCGGGGCAAGGCGCTCGCCCTGCTCGTCGAGCGCGCAACCGTTCTCGACGCCACGGGCAACGAGGTCCCGCTCGACCGGCTCCACGAGGACGGCACGCTCGCCGTGACCTCCGACGAGGACTTCTTCGCCGGTGCGGACGAGGCGGCCCTGCCTGCCGACACGGCCACCGACGCCGACCCGGCCCCTGTCACCGACTCAACGCCGCTCGGCTCGACCCGGACCGACTGACCACGTTCACCACCCTCGTGGGGTCATCACCGGGCTCGGGAACCTGGTGATGACCCGAGCAGCCTGGTGGTGACCGGTGCTCACCCACATGCGCCGTGAGCGAACAACCCCAGCGAGCCGGATGGCTGTGCCGGGGTCGTTGGTTAGGGTCGGTGACGCCCCTCCAGGGTGCGCCCCACCTGGTTCAGCAGCCGCACCACCGGCACCACCCCGGCCCCGCACCGGCCGCGCCGGCGCCCAGCCACCGAGCAGGAGATTGTCGACATGGAGAGCACGGAGTCCCGCACCCCGGCGCCGGGAGTTCAGTCCGGCCTCGACGACCACATCTACAACCGGCTGCTCCGCGAGCGGATCATCTTCCTCGGCTCCGAGGTGCGCGACGAGAACGCCAACGCGATCTGCGCGCAGATCCTGCTGCTGGCTGCGGAGGACCCGGACAAGGACATCTTCCTCTACATCAACTCGCCGGGCGGATCCGTGTCGGCGGGCATGGCGATCTACGACACCATGCAGTACGTCAAGAACGACGTGGCCACCCTGGCGATGGGTCTGGCGGCCTCGATGGGCCAGTTCCTGCTGGCCGCGGGCGCTGCGGGCAAGCGCTACGCGACGCCGCACGCGCGGATCATGATGCACCAGCCCTCGGGCGGTCTCGGCGGCTCCGCGAGCGACATCCGCATCCAGGCCGAGCAGATGCTGCACGTCAAGAAGCAGATGGCCGAGCTGATCGCCCAGCACACCGGGCGCACGATCGAGGAGATCGAGCGCGACTCCGACCGCGACCGGTGGTTCACGGCCGAGGAAGCCCTCGACTACGGCTTCGTCGACCACGTGGTGCGCAGCGCGTCACAGGTCTCCGAGGGCGGCGGCACCGCCTGACGGCCCGGCTGTCACACCTCCCCGCATCCACGCCCCCGTCCAGGAGACCCCGATGAGCGACCCGAAGCTCCCGTCGATGAACTACTACATCCCGCAGTGGGAGGAGCGGACCTCCTACGGCTTTCGGCGGATCGACCCCTACGCCAAGCTGTTCGAGGAGCGCATCATCTTCCTCGGCACCCCGATCAGCGACGACGTCGCCAACGCGGTCATGGCGCAGCTGATCTGCCTCGAATCCATGGACCCCGATCGCGACATCGAGATCTACATCAACTCACCCGGTGGCTCGTTCACCGCGCTGACCGCGATCTACGACACGATGCAGTACATCAAGCCCGACGTCCGCACGGTGTGCATGGGGCAGGCGGCATCGGCGGCGGCGGTGCTCCTCGCGGCCGGCGCCAAGGGCAAGCGACTGGCCGTTCCCAACGCCCGCATCCTCATCCACCAGCCCTACACCGAGGGCGGCTACGGCCAGGCCAGCGACCTCGAGATCCAGGCCAACGAGATCCTGCGGATGCGCTCGCTGCTGGAGGAGATGCTCGCCAAGCACTCCAACAAGGACATCGAGACGATCCGCAAGGACATCGAGCGCGACAAGATCCTCACCGCCCAGGAGGCGCTGGACTACGGCCTGGTCGACTCCATCACGACGTCCCGCAAGGCGAGCATCGACTCCTGACGGTTGCCCGGGGCCGACCGGCCCGCCCGCCGCCACCGATCCGGCACGCCGAGCCAAGGGTGGGGGAGGCCGGGAGGGGCCTCGACGGAGTACCGTCGACACACGGCACGGCCCAGGTCGGCCGTGCGCACGACACCGGCCGACTGGGCTCGACGGAAGGGACGCACCTGGTGGCACGCATCGGCGACGGCGGCGACCTGCTCAAGTGCTCCTTCTGCGGCAAGAGCCAGAAGCAGGTCAAGAAGCTCATCGCGGGCCCCGGCGTCTACATCTGCGACGAGTGCATCGACCTGTGCAACGAGATCATCGAGGAGGAGCTCAGCGAGACGTCCGAGGTCGGCCTGGACGAGCTGCCCAAGCCGCGGGAGATCTACGAGTTCCTGGAGCAGTACGTGATCGGCCAGGAGACCGCCAAGAAGGCGCTCTCGGTCGCGGTCTACAACCACTACAAGCGGGTCCAGGCGCGGCAGGCGGGCAACAGCAGCCGGCACTCCAAGGAGGAGCCGGTCGAGCTGGCCAAGTCCAACATCCTGCTCATCGGCCCGACCGGCTGCGGCAAGACCTACCTGGCGCAGACCCTCGCCAAGCTGCTCAACGTGCCCTTCGCCATCGCCGACGCGACCGCGCTCACCGAGGCCGGTTACGTCGGGGAGGACGTCGAGAACATCCTGCTCAAGCTGATCCAGGCGGCCGACTACGACGTCAAGAAGGCCGAGACCGGGATCATCTACATCGACGAGGTCGACAAGATCGCCCGCAAGAGCGAGAACCCGTCGATCACCCGCGACGTGTCCGGCGAAGGTGTCCAGCAGGCGCTGCTCAAGATCCTGGAGGGGACGACGGCAAGCGTGCCGCCACAAGGCGGCCGCAAGCATCCGCACCAGGAGTTCATCCAGATCGACACGACCAACGTGCTGTTCATCGTGGGCGGGGCCTTCGCCGGCCTGGAGCAGCTGGTCGAGCACCGGGTCGGGCGGCGCGGTCTCGGCTTCGGGGCAGAGATCCGCAGCAAGGCCGAGCGTGACGGCGCCGACCTCTTCGGCGAGGTCATGCCCGAGGACCTGTTGAAGTTCGGGCTCATCCCGGAGTTCATCGGCCGGCTCCCGGTGATCACCACGGTGAGTCCGCTCGACCGCGACGCGCTCATCCGCATCCTCGGCGAGCCCCGCAACGCCCTCATCAAGCAGTACAAGAAGCTCTTCGAGCTCGACAACGTCGAGCTGGAGTTCACCGACGACGCGATCGATGCCGTCGCCGACCAGGCGCTCCTGCGCGGTACGGGGGCGCGCGGGCTCCGGGCGATCATGGAGGAGGTCCTCCTCGCGGTCATGTACGAGGTGCCCAGCCGCGACGACGTCGCCCGTGTCGTGATCACCGGCGAGGTCGTGGCCGAGAACGTCAACCCGACCCTGGTGCCGCGCGAGATCGGTCCGCGCAAGCGCGAGCGCCGCGAGAAGAGCGCCTGAGCCGCGGCACGTCGCCCGCCCCGACGCGACTCCCGTGCCCACGGTCCCGGACCCCACCCCACCTCCGCCCGGGGAGCTGCTCGGCCGACTCCGCGCTGCGGTCCCGCAGATGCTGGAGGACCTCCGCACCCTGGTCGAGGTTGAGTCGCCCTCCTCGGACCCGGCTGCGCTGCACCGCAGCGCCGAGGCGGTCGCCGCCCTCGGGCAGCGGCTCACCGGCCAGGCACCGGAGTGGCTCGTCCGCGGCGGGGTGCCGCACCTGCGGTGGGACCTCGGCGACGGCCCGCGGCGGATCCTCCTGCTCGGTCACCACGACACCGTCTGGCCGCTCGGCTCGCTGGCCACCCATCCGTGGTCCGTCGAGGACGGAGTCGCGCGCGGCCCGGGATGCTTCGACATGAAGGCCGGCCTGGTGCTGCTCCTCCACGCGGTCGCCGCCGTGCCCCGCGCGTACGGGACGGGCGTCGACGGGGTGTCGGTCCTGGTCACCGGGGACGAGGAGGTCGGGTCGGTCACCTCCCGGGCGATCGTCGAGAAGTCGGCGCTGGGCTGCCGGGCCGCACTGGTCGCGGAGGGTGCGGCCGAGGACGGAGCGCTCAAGGTCGAGCGCAAGGGACTCGCCTCCTACACCGTCCGCGTCGCCGGGCGGGCCGCGCACGCCGGGCTCGAGCCGCACCTCGGCGTCAACGCCGGCGTCGAGCTCGCCCACCAGGTGCTCGCCGTCGCCGAGCTCGGGGACCCCGCGGCCGGGACCACCGTCACCCCGACCCTCCTGACCGCCGGGAGCAGCGCCAACACCGTGCCCGCGGACGCTGAGCTCGCCGTCGACGTGCGCGCGACCACCAGGACGGAGATGCAGCGCGTCGACACCGCGCTGCGTTCGCTCCGGCCGTACCTGCCCGGCGCGGCGCTGGACCTAGACGACGGGCACGACCGGCCGCCGATGGAGGCGGGATCCTCGGGCGGGCTGGAGCACCTCGCCGGCGCGGTGGCAGCCGGTCTGGGGCTGCCCGTGCCGGACTCGGTGGCAGTCGGCGGAGGCTCCGACGGCAACTTCACCGCGGGGGTCGGGACGCCCACGCTCGACGGGTTGGGCGCCCTCGGAGGAGGGGCTCACGCCGACGACGAGCACGTCGTCGTCGAGTCCCTGGCCCCGCGTGCGGCCCTGCTGGCAGGCCTGGTCGCGGTGCTGCTCGCGGGACGGGCGTCGTGACCGGCGACCGGGGCGTGGAGCGTGGCGCGCCTGCCGGTCCCTCCAGCGCCGAGCGGCTCACCCCCGCCACCCGGGCGAGGGCGGCAGCGCGAGCGGTCGCCGAGCGGGCCGGCATCGGCATCCGGCCGCTCCACGACGCCACCGACGCGGCCCACGCCATCGCACTGTTCGACGGGATCTGGCGGGCCGCGGCTGCTGACCGGCCGATCAGCACCGAGCTGCTCGTGGCGCTGGCGCACAGCGGCAACTACGTGGCGGGGGCCTTCGCCGGCGACGAGCTGATCGGTGCGGCGGCCGGCTTCCTCGCGGCCCCGCCCGGACAGGTCCTGCACTCCCACATCGCCGGGGTGTCGGCCCAGGCACGTGGACGGCACGTGGGCGTGGCGCTCAAGCTCGACCAGCGGGCCTGGGCCCTCGAGGCCGGGCTGACCGAGATCACCTGGACCTTCGACCCGCTCGTCCGCCGCAACGCCGCCTTCAACCTGCGCCGCCTCCACGCCCGGGCCGTGCAGTACCTGCCCGACTTCTACGGCCAGATGCGCGACAGCGTCAACGCCGGCGACGTGAGCGACCGGCTCCTGGTGTCCTGGCCGCTCGCCGCCGAGGAGGTCGCGGCCGCCTGCGAGGGTAGGGCGGTCGGCCCGGATCTCCCGTCCGCCGCTCCGTTGCTCGTGGTCGCGGCCGACGGGGGGCCCGTCGAGGCACCGACGCTCCCGGGTGCCGCGATCGTGGCCACGGCCACTCCCGCCGACATCGAGGCGATGCGTCGGGAGCGGCCGGACCTGGCCCGGGCCTGGAGACTGGCACTTCGCGAGACCCTGGGCGGGCTGATGGCCGGAGGCGCCTCGGTGGTGGGGCTCACCCCCGAGGGGTCCTACGTCGTGGCCCGGGGTGACGTCCAGCCGGGTCCCGGGCCGACCGGGGAGCGTGGATGAGGCTGGAAGCCGTGGAGCTGCACCGGGTGCTCATGCCCCTCGTGTCGCCCTTCCGGACCTCGTTCGGCACCCAGACCGAGCGCGAGGTCCTGCTGGTCCGCGTCCGCACCGACCGCGCCGACGGCTGGGGCGAGTGCGTGGCGATGAGCGAGCCCTCGTACTCAGCCGAGTACCTCGACGGCGTCGCCGAAGTGCTGCGGCGCTTCCTGGTCCCCGCCGTGGCCGCTCGGGCTGCCGGCCCGTACGGGCTCCGCGCCCGCGACGTCCTGCCCGCGTGCTCGGGGGTCAAGGGTCACCCGATGGCCAAGGCCGCGCTGGAGGCGGCGGTCCTCGACGCCGAGCTGCGCGCCCGCGGGGAGCCCTTCGGCGCCTTCCTCGGCGTCCAGCGCGACCGGGTGCCGTGCGGGGTGTCGGTCGGGATCATGGACTCGGTCCCGGAGCTGGTCGAGGCCGTGGGCCGCTACCTGGAGCAGGGCTACCTGCGGATCAAGCTCAAGATCGAGCCCGGGTTCGACGTGGAGCCCGTCCGGGCAGTCCGCGAGCGCTACGGCGACGACCTGCTGCTGCAGGTCGACGCCAACGCCGCGTACGACCTGGTGGACGCCGCCCACCTGGCCCGGCTCGACGACTTCGACCTGCTGCTGGTCGAGCAGCCGCTCGCGGAGGACGACCTGCGCCAGCACGCGGAGCTGGCCCGCTACCTCCGTACGCCGATCTGTCTCGACGAGTCGATCGAGTCGGCCAAGGACGCGGCCGATGCGATCGCCCTGGGGTCGTGCCGGGTGGTCAACGTCAAGCCCGGCCGGGTCGGCGGCTACCTCGAGGCGGTCCGGGTCCACGACGTGTGCCGGGCCTCCGGCGTGCCCGTGTGGTGCGGCGGCATGCTCGAGACCGGCGTCGGTCGCGGGGCCAACGTCGCGTTCGCCGCCCTGCCGGGGTGCACGCTGCCGGGGGACACGTCGGCGTCCGATCGCTACTACGCGCGCGACGTCACCGACCCCTTCGTCCTCGACGACGGGCACCTGCCCGTCTCCGCCGAGCCCGGGCTGGGGCCTCACCCGCTGCCCGAGGCACTTCGCGACCTCGGCACCGGCCGCGAGGAGCTTCCCCTGGACGGCTGAGCGGCCTGCTCGCCGATCCTCGCCTCGCCACGCCCGTGCGGCTCGGCGTCAGGCCTCACCGGTCGTGGGGACGACGATCACCGGCATCGCGGCGTTGCGCACGATCTTGCCGCTGTGCGTGCCGAGGAAGACCTGACGGACGAGGTCCTGACCGCTGCCGCCGATGACGAGCAGCTCGCCCTCCAGCGGCTGGAGCTCGTCCAGGGCAGCGCCCCACGAGTAACCCTGCGTGATGACGGACGAGCCCTTCACATCGGGTGGGAGCCGCTCGAGCACCGCCGCGTGCAGGGCGTCCAGCTCGGCGCGCCACTCGGTCCAGATCGTCATGTCCGGTCCGAATCCGACGACGGGCAACATGGCGTCCCGGTCGATGACCAGCACGGTCGCGACACGCAGCGGGATGCCGCGCTCGCGGGCAATGCGAGTGGCGAAGGACAGCGCATCCTGCTCGCCCTTGGACCCGGACACCCCGACCGTGACGCGGTCCACCGCCGCGCCCTCGGGGGGCGCGTAGCCCTCGGGCGCGATGGCGACCGGGACGCTCGAGCGGTGCATGATCGCGTCGGCGGTGCTGCCGATCGAGATGCGGCCCGGTCTCCGTCGCGTCGAGGACAGCACCACCAGCTCGTCTGCCGCCTCCTCCGCGCGGGCCAGGAGCGTCGCCGCTGCGGAGCGGCGCTCGTGGAGCACGGTGTACTCGGCAGGCAGGTCGCCCAGCTCCTTGCGGGCCCGCTCCAGGACGGCGGCCGCGCGCTGCTCGGTGAACGCGATGTACTCGACGTCCACGCTGGCCTTGGACCGGAACGGCCAGGTGCCCGGGGACACCGTGCAGACGTCGAGGGTCACGTCCGCGCCGGTGGCGAGCAGCCGGCCGAGCGCGATCGCCTCGCCGGCCGTCTGGTCCGGCGGGCACGCCACCAGGTAGCGGGTCATTCCACGGGTCCCGTGTCCGCGTGCCGCAGGCGGGAGTTGTGCCACCCGTACAGGACGTATGTCACGGCGGCGACGGCCAGCCAGGCGCCGAAGACCAGCCAGGTCACGACGTCGAGTCCCGACATGATGAAGATGCAGGAGGCGATCGCCAGCGCCGGAGTCACCGGGAAGAAGGGGACGCGGAAGCCGCGGGGGAGGTCGGGTTCCCGATAGCGCAGGATGATCACGCCGGCGGAGACCACGGAGAACGCGGTGAGCGTCCCCAGGCTGACCAGGTCCCAGATCCAGTCCAGCGGGACCAAGGCTGCCAGGAGCCCGACGGCCGTGCCCACGATCAGGGTGTTCTTGCGCGGGGCACCGGTGCGCGTGTCCACGTCGTGGAAGGCCGACGGCATCAGGCCGTCGCGGCCCATCGAGAAGAGGATGCGGGTCTGCCCGTAGAGGACCACGAGCGTCACGCTGAAGATCGAGATCACCGCTCCGAGTGCCAGGATCGTGGACGGCCAGGTCGACCCGGTGACGTCCCGCATGATCTGGGCCAGCTCGGGCGAGGCGCCGTCGAACGCCTCCACCGGCTGGGCGCCGATGGCCGCGATGGTCGTCAGCAGGTAGAGCGTCGTGACGATCACCAGAGCCGCCATGATCGCCAACGGCAGGTTGCGCTTGGGGTTGTGCACCTCCTCGCCGGCGGTAGAGACGGCATCGATGCCGATGTAGGTGAAGAAGATGACGCTGGTCGCCGACACGATGCCGGCCATCCCGTACGGGTTGAAGTCCGCGAAGTGGTCGCTGTTGAACGCGGTGAACGCGATCAGGATGAACAGGATCAGCACACCGACCTTGATGAACACCATGATCAGGTTGACCATCGCGGACTCGCGGCTGCCCCTCAGCAGGAGCGTGACGCACAGGATCACCAGGAGGACCGCCGGTAGGTTGATCACGCCGCCCTGCTCGGGCGAGCTCGCCAACGCCTCGGGGATCTCCCAGCCGAAGAGGTCGATGAACAGCTCGTTGAGATAGCCGCTCCAGCCGATCGACGTGGCGGCGGCCGAGAGCCCGTACTCCAGCAGCAGGCACCAGCCGATGAAGTACGCCACGATCTCGCCGAGCACGGCGTAGGAGTACGAGTAGGCCGAACCGCTGACCGGGATCGTCGAGGCCAGCTCGGCGTAGCAGAGGGCGGTCAGCCCGGCCGCCAGGCCCGCCAGCAGGAACGAGAAGATCACGGCAGGCCCGGCCGTCGGCACCACCTCCTCGAGGACGAAGAAGATGCCCGTGCCGACCGTCGCCCCGACGCCGAGCGCCGTCAGCTCGGTCAGGGTCACGGAGCGCCGGAGCTCCCCACCGTCGGTCTCGGCTCCGGTCTCGGTGACGAACGCACCGACCGGTTTGCGCCTGAGGAGGGCATTGGTCACATCTGCCATGACTTGCACCTTTCTCGCAGCCGCGAGCGGCACCTGGACGCAAGGTAGTCCTTACGCGGCCCCTCCGGGAGTGCGCGGCGCGGTCCTGCTCGCAGCTGGCCCGGCTCGCGAACGCCTCGTCCGCGGGCTCTCCCGGCACCCGCTCACTAGACTCCGCCGGGTGAGCGCCGACGACCCCACGCCCGTCACGACCCTGCCGACCGCGTACGCGCCGGCAGAGGTAGAGGGCCCGCTCTACGAGCGGTGGGTCGAGCGTGGCTACTTCACCCCGAGCGGCGACCCGGCGAAGCCGCCGTACACGATCGTCCTGCCGCCGCCGAACGTCACCGGCTCCCTCCATCTGGGGCACGCACTCAACCACACGCTCATGGACGTGCTCACACGTCGCCGGCGGATGCAGGGCCACGACGTCCTGTGGCTGCCCGGCATGGACCATGCGGGCATCGCGACGCAGAACGTCGTGGAACGCGAGCTCGCCAAGGAGGGCAAGACCCGTCACGACCTGGGACGGGAGGCCTTCGTCCAGCGGGTGTGGCAGTGGAAGGCCGAGTACGGCGGCAAGATCCTCGGCCAGATGCGCCGGCTCGGCGAGGGCGTCGACTGGACCCGCGAGCGGTTCACCATGGACGAGCGGCTCTCCGCCGCCGTCCAGACGATCTTCAAGCGCCTGTACGACGACGACCTGATCTACCGGGCCGAGCGGATCATCAACTGGTGCCCGCGGTGCATGACGGCGCTCTCGGACATCGAGGTCGAGCACAGCGAGGACGAGGGCGAGCTCGTCTCGATCCGGTACGGCGAGGGTGAGGACTCGGTCGTCGTGGCCACGACCCGGGTCGAGACGATGCTCGGCGACACCGCCGTCGCCGTCCACCCGGACGACGACCGCTACCGCCACCTCCTCGGCCGGACGATCGCCCTGCCGCTGACCGACCGCCGGATCCCGGTCGTGGCCGACGAGCACGTCGACCCGACGTTCGGCAGCGGTGCCGTCAAGGTGACACCCGCGCACGACCCCAACGACTTCGACATCGGCCGTCGCCACGGGCTGCCCATGCTCGTCATGCTCGACGAGCGCGGCAACGTCACGGTGCCCGGCCCGTTCCAGGGGCTCGACCGCTTCGAGGCTCGGCCGGCCGTCATCGCGGCCCTGCGCGAGGACGGTCGGATCGTCGCCGAGGTGCGACCGTACGTCCATGCCGTCGGGCACTGCCAACGGTGCGACACGGTCGTCGAGCCGCGGCTCTCGCTGCAGTGGTTCGTCCGAGTCGCCCCACTCGCCAAGGCGGCGGGCGACGCGGTGCGCGACGGCCGGGTCGCGATCTCACCGACGTCGATGGAACCCCGTTACTTCGGGTGGGTCGACCACATGCACGACTGGTGCATCTCCCGCCAGCTGTGGTGGGGGCACCGGATCCCCGTCTGGTACGGCCCCGAGGGCGAGACCGTCTGCCTGGGGCCGGGCGACGAGCCGCCGACGGGCGAGGGGTGGACCCAGGACCCCGACGTGCTCGACACCTGGTTCTCGTCCGCGTTGTGGCCCTTCTCGACGCTCGGCTGGCCGGAGCGCACAGACGACCTGATGCGCTACTACCCGACCTCGGTGCTGCTGACCGGCTACGACATCATCTTCTTCTGGGTCGCGCGGATGATGATGTTCGGCCTGTACGCGATGGACGGTGTGCAGCCCTTCGACACCGTCGCGCTGACGGGCCTGATCCGCGACCGGTACGGCAAGAAGATGAGCAAGTCCAGCGGCAACGTCGTCGACCCCCTGGACTGGATGGACGCCTACGGCTCTGACGCGGTCCGGTTCTCGCTCTGCCGCGGCGCCAACCCGGGGACGGACCAGGCGGTGAACGAGGAGTGGGTGCAGGGGGCGCGCAACTTCTGCAACAAGCTGTGGAACGCCACCCGCTTCGCCCTCCTCAACGGTGCGCGGCTGGGCGAGCTCCCGGTGCGCGAGCAGCTGTCCGTGGCCGACCGCTGGATCCTGTCCCGGCTGCACGCCACGGCGGCCGAGGTCGACGGCCACTACGAGGGCTTCCAGTTCGCGCGGGCGGCCGAGGCGTTGTACCACTTCGCCTGGGACGAGGTCTGCGACTGGTACGTCGAGCTGGCCAAGACCCCGCTGGCCCGGGGAGGGCAGGAGGCGGAATCGACCCGGCTCGTCCTCGGCCACGTCCTCGACGTCGTGCTGCGGCTGCTGCACCCGCTCACGCCCTTCGTGACCGAGACGCTCTGGACGGCACTGACCGGTGGTGAGTCCGTCGTCGTCGCCGACTGGCCCGTGGCCGATCCCTCGTACGCCGACCCGGAGGCCGAGGCCGAGGTCGCCGCGGTGCAGCGGCTGGTGACCGAGGTGCGGCGGTTCCGCAACGACCAGGGGCTCAAGCCCGGGCAGCGGGTTCCTGCGCGGCTGCATACCGGCCCCGATGGTCCGCTGGCGGCCCACGAGGACGAGGTGCGGTCGCTGCTGCGGCTCGAGCGGGCGGCCGACGGCTTCTCCGCGACGGCCTCCCTGCAGGTCGGCTCGGTCACGGTGGAGCTCGACCTGTCGGATGCCGTGGACGTGGCCGCCGAGCGTCGCCGGTTGGAAAAGGACCTGGCCGCCGCCCGCAGGGAGCTCGAGCAGACGACGGCCAAGCTCGACAACGAGCAGTTCCTGGCCAAGGCGCCGGACCAGGTCGTGGGGCGCATCCGCGAGCGGCGTGCGACGGCCGAGGCAGAGATCGCCCGGCTCGAGGGCCAGCTCGCGGCGCTGCCGGCCGCCCCGTGAGCGCGGACGGTCTGGCGCGGGTCGAGGCGGCGCTGGCCGCCCGGTGGCCGGAGTCGCGGATCGATCCGTCGCTCGACCGGATGCGCGACCTCGTCGACCTGCTGGGCCAGCCCCAACGGTCGTACCCCGTGATCCACGTGGCGGGGACCAACGGCAAGACCTCGACGGCGCGGATCATCGACGCCCTGCTGCTGGAGTTCGGCCTCCGCACGGGACGGGCGACGAGCCCGCACCTGGAGTCGGTGACGGAGCGGATCTGCCTGGACGGCCTGCCGGTGGAGCCGGACCGGTTGGAGGCGGCCTACGAAGAGCTGTGGCCCTACCTCGAGCTCGTCGACACGCGGCACCCCGGGACCCCGCTGTCGTACTTCGAGGTGGTCACGGCGCTGGGCTTCGTCACCTTCGCCGACGCCCCGGTCGACGTGGCGGTGGTCGAGGTCGGCATGGGGGGCACATGGGACGCGACCAACGTCGCCGACGGCCAGGTCGCGGTCATCACCCCGATCGGGCTGGACCACGCCGAGTACCTCGGGGACGACCTGGCCGACGTGGCAGCCGAGAAGGCCGGGATCGTCAAGGCCCGGTCCCTGGCGGTCGTGGCCGAGCAGCGGGTGGAGGCGGCCGAGGTGGTCCTCCGGCGGTGCGTCGAGGTGGGGGCGACGGTCGCCCGCGAGGGACTCGAGTTCGGCGTGCGGCACCGTGACGTGGCCGTGGGCGGCCAGGTGCTCGCGGTGCAGGGCCTCGCCGGGCTCTACGACGAGCTCTTCCTGCCGCTCCACGGCTCGCACCAGGCTCAGAACGCCGCCTGCGCCCTCGCCGCCGTCGAGGGTTTCCTCGGTGGCGGACGTGACCTGCTCGACGTCGAGGCGGTCCGGGCCGGGCTCGCTCGGGTGTCCTCGCCCGGGCGCCTCGAGGTGGTCCGGCGCAGCCCGACGGTACTCGTCGACGCGGCCCACAACCCGCACGGCGCTCACGCGCTGATGACCGCCCTGCAGGAGTCGTTCTCCTTCACCCGGCTGGTCGGGGTTCTTGCGGTCCTCCAGGACAAGGACGCGCTGGGCGTGCTGGAGGCGCTCGAGCCCGTCCTCGCGGTCGTCGTGGTGACCCGTAACTCATCCCCTCGCTCACTGCCGGTGGAGGACCTCGCCCGCCTGGCGGTCGAGGTCTTCGGACCCGACCGGGTCGAGGTCGCGGAGCGGCTCGACGACGCCATCGACCGCGCCGTGGGGCTGGCCGAGGAGGACGCGACCTTCGGTGGTCCGGGGGTCCTCGTGACCGGCTCGGTCGTCACCGCCGGCGACGCGCGGATCCTGCTCGGGGCGGGGGCCGGCCGGTGAGGGGACTGGCTGCCGCGGTCCTCACGTTCGAGGCGATCGTGATCGTCCTCGCCATCCCGGTGGCGGTGTCGGTGGCCGAGGTCGACGCCGGCGTCGCAGTGCCCGCCGGGCTGGCCCTGGCCGTGCTCTGCCTCGTCGCCGCCGCTCTGCTGCGCCGCCCGCTCGGCTACCGCCTCGGCTGGGCCGTGCAGGTCGCGGCGGTGGCCCTGGGCTTCGTCGTGCCCGCGATGTTCTTCCTCGGCGGTCTCTTCGGCTTCCTCTGGTTCATGGCGTTGCGGCTTGGGGGCGAGGTCGAGGCCGCCCGGGCCCGCCGGGCGGCCTCGGGTCCCGGCTCCGATTGACCACGTTCACCACCCTGGTGGGGTCATCACGAGGCGTGCGCGCCCGGTGATGACACCACCACCGGCCTTGTGGTCGCTAGTCGTCCAGACTCCCCATCGTCAGGTTGAGGGTCGTTCCCGTCATCCCACTCGCCTTGTCCGGAAGCCATGAAGACCCGCCACGTCAGCCATCTCCGCGAGCGTCATGAGCCGTCGCGGGTGGGGTCCCTGCTCGCGAGCTGCTCCTGCCACTGTTCCCAAGTCATTCCCGATGCGATGGCGCGAGGCTCGAAAGCGTCCTTGAGCGTGGCTGTCTCCGGTATGCCTTGTAGTCGCAGACCGACCACGCGAATGCCGTGAGGTGCGAGCTCGGCGGACAGGTCTCGAGTGAGCGCCTCCTTGGCGGCCATGGCCGGGCCATAGCCTCCCACCAATGGGATGCCCGTCCGCGAGTGAAGTGTGGTGACGGTCATGATCACCCCCCGACTTGTTCGCGACCATCCGCCGAGCCGCCAGGCGTGCAGTCAGGAAGTACGACGTCGAGTAGGCCATGATCGGCAGGCAGAACTGCTCGACATCCAGCTCGACCAGCGGAACACCCAGGATCTTCGAGTTCGGGATCCCGACCGCGTTGACCGAGATGTCGATGCGACCCGACTGATCGATCACGGTCTGTAGGTGTCTGTCCACCGCCTGCTCGTCGAGAGCGTCGACCTCCGCCGCCTCGCCGGATCCACCGGCGGTAACGACGTGCGTGGCGACGAATTCGACGGGTGCAAGGTGGCGCCCGGCACGAAGAGCGTGGCTCGCTCAGACGCAAAGGCGCGTGCGACCGCGCCGCCGATCGCACCTCCGGCCCCGTAGATCACCGCAACCTTGTCCTTCAGCATCATCTCTGGTTCCTGTTCTGTGCCCTGGTGGTGTTGCACTTGCCCGCCTGATGAGTCGAGACCGACGGCTGACGCGCATCTGCAGGGGCGCTGCCAGTCTTCGCCATCAGTCGACGTCGGGTTCGTCGGAGCCGTCGATGATGTGGACACCGCTGCGTCGCGGGAGTGGGCGCCCACCGACCGCCTAGTTCGTCCCTCGGCGGGTGTCAGTACAGGGTGGAGGTGCGACAAGGTGCAGGAGGATGGCGGCGCGAGGCGTGATGACACACTCGACCTGATCTCTCGGGCGCGAGCCGGGGACGGTGACGCGTTCCGAGAGCTGACCGAGCCGCATCGCCGCGAACTTCAGGTGCACTGCTACCGGATGCTCCGATCTTCCAAGATGCCGAGAACGCCCTCCAAGACACACTGCTGGCTGCCTGGCAGGGCTTCGGAGGGTTCGAGGGACGCTCCACGCTCCGCACCTGGCTCTACCGAATCGCCACCAACCGGTGTCTCAATGCGCGACGCGCGGCCAGCCGACGCCCGGCCAAGGAGTGGTACGTGCCCGAGGTCGAACCGCCCGGACCGACCCGGCTCGGCGAAGTCGTCTGGCTCGAGCCATTTCCCGACGCCCTTCTCGAGGGTGCGATCGACGTGCCGCCCGCCCCGGAGGCCCGCTACGAGACGACCGAATCCATCTCGCTGGGATTCGTGACTGCCCGTCAAGTCCTGCTACCTCGCCAGCTGGCCGTGCTTGTCTCGCGCGACGTCCTCGGGTTCCACGCGACCGAGGTGGCCGACATGCTGGACTCGACCGTCGAAGCGGTCAACAGCGCCCTTGGACGGGCCCGGGGCAGCCTGCATCGCCGCCGACCGCCCACCGCCGACGGTCAACTGCCTCCCGCCGCCTCGCCCTCCGAGGACGCGATCGTGGCGAGGTTCGTCCACGCGTACGAGTCCGCCGATCTCGACACGCTCGTTGCCCGTTTGTTCGCCAGCATCTTCCGCTCGGGCCGGCGGTTCGACCTCGTGCGGACGAGAGCCGACAGGCAGCCGGCGTTCGGTGCGCATCTGCGCGGTCCTACCGGCATCCGCCACGGGACCGGCCTCATCGTCCTCACGCTCACCGGTGACCGGATCTGCGCAATGACCCGCTTCGACAACAGCGTGCTCCCATGGGTTCGGGCTACCGCGATCGCTCCCGAGCCCATAGCCAGCTTCCGAGCGGTCGATGTGCGCGGCAGCACAACGCACACCGGCCGAGGGGGCACCGACCAGAACTAGACCGAGGAGTATCACCTCGGGCAACTCGGTGAGCGCCTGACGCCCGAGATCGCACGG
>DASTQL010000100.1:0-6123 GCA_035761805.1 Jiangellales bacterium
CCGGACGGACGAGACCCAGGTCGCCCGGGAGGAGATCGCGCTCGACGACGTCGTCAGCGATGCGATCGCCTGGGTGGCGCGCCGTTACCCGCTGGTGCGCTTCCGCTCGGACCTGGACCCCGTCGTCCTCCACGGCGACCAGGCCCTGGTCCGCAGTGCCGTGGGCAACGTGCTCGACAACGCCGCCAAGTGGAGCAGCGCTGGAGGGACCGTCGAGGTCTACCTCCGGGCCGACACTCTGTCTGTCCGTGACCACGGGCCCGGCATCGACGAGGCGGATCTCCCACATGTCTTCGAGCGCTTCTACCGGTCCCGCGCGGCCCGCGCCATGCCGGGCGCGGGCTTGGGGCTCGCGATCGTCCACGAGGTGGCCGACCTGCACGGCTGGCACGCGTCCGCGCTCCGGGCACCCGGCGGGGGTTGCCTCGTCCGCCTGGACCTGCAGCCCGACGACGCTTCGGGGGATGCGTCGCCCGGTGCGGCGGACAGCACCCCGACGACCTGGTGGTCCCGGCTGCTTGCCGCGGCGAGTACGACCCTGCGCCCCAATCCGCGGACGAGCCTGGCCGTGACCGCAGGTGCGGCCGTCCCCCTGGGCGTCGCGGTCGGCGCGCTGCTCCTCCTCGCTCCGTCCGAACCGCCGACGCTGCGCACCGTCACGGGCACCCTCGAGCGCTGCGGGGACCGTCTCTGCATCGACGGGTCGGTCATGGACTTCGGCCCGGTCTGGTACGTGAACGAGGCCGTGGCCCAGCACGACTACGACGGCGACGGCGATGTCGGCTCGCTGGCCGACGAGGCGTTGGGGCTGCTCGGCCGCGAGGTCACGCTCGAGACCGACGGCGGGAGCCTGGACGAGGACGTCTTCACGGTCAACGGCATGCAGCTACGGAGTCCCGAAGGCGAACTCCCCGCCCCCGACGGGCCCCACGCAGGGCCCTGACGCGGTGAGTGGGTCCTTGACCCGGCGTGTAGACACCGGGTCAAGGGCCCCACGGCTCCGGTCGATGTGTTCATTGCCGGGGCGGCGAACCGCTACCGGCCAAGCGACCGGAGCTTGCCGGTGCTGCCGGCGTGGTCGGACGGCCACAGACCTGTGGGGGTCGTCCGGTCCTGCTGCTCCTCCCCGATCACGTCTGCCTGCAGGGCGGTGAACGCGGTCGGGTCGAACATGACGGTGTCGATCCGGTGGTCGAGCTCGCTCTCGGCGTTGAGCAGGTCCGCGGCCTGGCCGCTGGTGAAGCTGGCCTCAGCGCACGGTTCGCTCGGGTGGGCCTCGGGCCAGACCTCGACCAGGCCCGCGCCGATGAGGATCTCGTAGGCCTCGGTGTTGAAGCCGTCGCACGGCGGCCGCGAGTTGATGTCACCGACCACAATCGGCGGGTGGGCCGAGTCCTCGACCTCGGCCGCCAGCTCCTGGGCCTGCAAGTTGCGGTAGAAGCCGAATTCCTCCGTGGGGTCGTTGAAGGCCTCCAGGTGGGTGTTGAAGAACGTGAAGGTCGAGCCCTTGACGGTGACGTCCACGGACGACCACCCGCGCGGCACCGGGAAGAGTGGTGCCTCGGGCACGCCCGTGGGGAGGACCAGTGTGGCGTCGAAGTTCTCCTCCCGCACGCTCGACTCGTCGACCGCCAGCCGCCGCTCCGGCAGCCCTGACCGCACGATGATCACGTCACGGTCGGTGAAGCTCGCCCAGGTGGAGTCAGGGAAGAGCAAGGGTGCTCCGCCCAGCGCGATGGGCAGCGTCCCGTTGAAGTTCTCGTTGGTCGCCACCTCCTCGTACGGGACCCCCCGCTCGGCGAGCTCGTCGAGCAGGATGTCGAGGAAGTCGTACGTGACGGTGAACGGAGCTGTCGGCGTCTGGACGTTCCCCGGTGCCGTCGCCCAGAGCGCGACCTCCTGCAGCCCGACGACGTCGGGGGCCTCCTCGGCCAGGAGGTCGGCGATCGCCTCGGCCCGCTCGGGGAAGTCGGTCGCCTCCATGGCCGCGTAGACCTGGCCCGCCCGGGCCACCAGGTCCGGGAAGCTCATGGCCCCGAAGAGCGGGGTGAGGTCCGCACCGAGGTAGATGTTGTAGGTCGCGACGTCGAAGGCCGCCCGCGGCGCCGGAGCCTTGCCGGGCGGAGCCTGGACAGGTGGCACCGAGACCGGGGGCCCGGCCGGCCGGCCCGGAGGTGGTGCGGCACCCGCGCCGGGGGCCAGGGCAGCCGCGAGAGCAAGGCCGGTTACGGCAGCGAGGGCGCGCAGCCCCCGACGGCGTGGTCGCATGTCCACTCCTTCGTGGTCACCCGGACATCCCCGAGACCCCAGCGATCACACCATGCCGGCGACCTCCGGCGCAGCACCTCAGAGCAGCGAGTTCACCTGGATGATGGCGTCCCGTGCCGGCCCGACGCCGACGGCCGAGATCCGCGCGCCGCTCATCTGCTCGAGCGCCTCCACGTACGTACGGGTAGCGCGCGGCAGGTCGTCGAGGCTCCGGGCGCCGGAGATGTCCTCGTCCCAGCCCTCGAAGAACTCGTACAACGGCACCGCGTGGTGGAAGTCGGTCTGGGTCATCGGCATCTCGTCCACGCGCCGGCCGTCGACCTCGTAGCCGACGCAGACCGGCACCCGCTTCCAGCCGGTCAGCACGTCCAGCTTCGTGAGCACGAAGTCCGTCACCCCGTTGACCCGTGCGGCGTAGCGGGCGATAGGAGCGTCGTACCAGCCGCACCGCCGCGGCCGCCCGGTCGTGGTGCCGAACTCACCGCCGGCGCGGCGCAGGCGCTCGCCGTCGCGGTCGAGCAGCTCCGTCGGGAACGGACCTTCGCCCACCCGGGTGGTGTAGGCCTTGACGACCCCGATCACCCGCTCGACCCGGGTCGGCGGGATGCCCGACCCCGTACAGGCCCCTCCGGCAGTCGCGTTGCTGGAGGTGACGAAGGGGTACGTTCCGTGGTCCACGTCCAGCAGCGTTGCCTGCCCGCCCTCGAGCAGGACCGTCCGGCCGTCGTCCAGCGCCCCGGCGAGCAGCAGGGCGGTGTCGGTGACCTTGGGGGCCAGCCTCTCCTCGTACGAGAGGAGCTCGTCGACGACCTCGTCCACCGAGACGGCGCGGCGGTTGTAGACCTTGACGAGCACCTGGTTCTTGAGCTCGAGGGCGCCCTCGACCTTCTGTCGGAGGATCTTCTCGTCGAAGAGGTCCTGCACGCGGATGCCGACGCGCGCCATCTTGTCGGCGTACGTGGGGCCGATGCCGCGGCCGGTGGTGCCGATCCGACGGCTGCCGAGGAAGCGCTCGGTGACCTTGTCGAGGACCCGGTTGTACGGAGGGATGACGTGGGCGCTGGCGCTGACCACGAGCCGTGAGGTGTCGACATCGCGGGCCTCGAGGCCGTCGATCTCCTGGAAGAGCACGCCGAGGTCGACCACCGCGCCGTTGCCGATGACCGGGACCACGCCGGGCGTGAGGATCCCGCTGGGCAGCAGGTGCAAGGCGTAGGTCTCGTCACCGACCACGACGGTGTGCCCGGCGTTGTTGCCGCCGTTGAACTTCACCACGTAGTCGACGGACGAGCCGAGCAGGTCGGTCGCCTTGCCCTTGCCCTCGTCGCCCCACTGGGCGCCGACGAGCACGATGGCGGGCACCGCGGACCGCCCCCTCTCCGTGGTCGAGGCGCTAGGGCATGCTGTCGCAGGCCGCGCCAGAGGCTACCCCGAGCAGCGAGGAGGTCCCGGGTGAGCAGCGACCTACTCGTGGTCACCAACGCCGCCGCGGGGACGACGTCGGACGAGACCGTTCAGGCAGCGCGGGCCGTGTGGGACGAGGCGCACCGCCCGTACGACGTGGTGGAGACGTCAGGGCGGGAGGAGCTGGACGAGATCCTGGCGCGACGGGGCGACCGGGTTGTCGTCGTCGTCGGTGGGGACGGGAGCCTGCACGCCGTGGCGGGCGCGCTCGAGCGGCGTGGGGAGCTGGGGTCTGCGGTGATCGGCCTGGTGCCGCTGGGGACGGGCAACGACCTGGCCCGCGGGGCCGGCATCCCGCTCGACCCGCACGAGGCGGCCCGGGTCGTGCTGACGGGCACGCCGTCCCCGCTTGACGTCCTCGAGGACTCGGGCGGCGGGATCGTCGTCAACGCCGTCAACGCCGGGATCGGCGCGTCGGCCTCGGAGCGCGCAGCACCGTGGAAGGCACGGCTGGGACCGCTCGGCTACGTCGTGGGTGCGGTCGCCGCCGGCATCCGCGAGGGCGGCTGGTACCTGCGGGTCGAGGTCGACGGGGAGGTCGTCGTCGACGGGTCGCAGCGCGTCCTGCACCTCGTGATCGGCAACGGTCCGACGGTGGGCGGCGGGGCCGAGGCCGCCCCTGGGGCCCGGCTCTCCGACGGCGCGGCCGACGTCGTGGTGTCGCTGGCCACCGGTCCGCTGGCCCGGCTCGGCTACGCCACCCGGCTGCGCCGCGGCGAGCACACCGGCCGTCGTGACGTGGTCACCGCCCGGGGCCGGCGCTTCGTCGTGAGCGGCGAGCCCTTCCCGTGGAACGTCGACGGCGAGATCGGCCGGCCCCGCCGGGACGCGACGTGGACCGTCCGCCCGGCCGCCTGGCGGCTGCTTCTGCCGCCCGGCCCCGATTGACCACGTTCACCACCCTGGCGGGGACCGGGCCGGGGTGTTCGACGCCCCAGCTGCCTGGTGATGGGTCATCACCAGGCGGGTGGTGCCACCACCGGGCGCCCAGGCCTGGTGATGGCCCCAGCGGCCTGGTGGTGTGGGCGTGCGGTAGGTGACGCTGGCCGGTGCCGGGCCTCAGGACACCGGGGCGAGGGCGGTGGCGGAGGCCACGACCGGCACGGACCTGCCCGGGACGACGTCGTTGACCAGCAGCAGCGACATCCGGACGCTGAAGGTCACCGTGACCGCGCCGTCAGCGCGCACCGTGACGCCCTCGACCCGGAACGCCTCGAACCGGCCGGCCAGCCGGTGGCGGGCCGCGAAGCCACCCACCGACTCGCGGGCAGCGGACTGCGACAGGGGGAGCACCTGGCCCATCCGGCCGGTGTAGACCGCCTCCTCCGACACGCTCTGGGCGGCGACGACGGCCGCGCCGTCGGCCCACGACGACAGCGACCGGCGGACCAGGAACGCCGCCGAGGCGTTGGCCACCACCGTCACCACCATGAGCACGATCACCGCGAAGCCGATGATCATCAGCGTGGTCTGGCCCTGCTCCCCGGCCCAGCCTCGCCCGCGCCCGGCTCGCCGCCCGAGCCGCGAGGCCGCCGGTGCACGCGCACCACCGGCGCGCAACCACTCCGCCACGCTCACCCCAGGTCCCGGTACCGGTCGACCACGGTGGCGTGGGTGGCCGACACGGGGATCCGTGCGTTCACCGCGTCGGCCAGCACGTCCGGCAGCAGCGGCAGCCGCACCACCGTCGACACCGTCACGGTCACCTCGGACCCGGGCGAGTAGCAGGGGTTGCCGCTGCACCGGAAGGCGACGCTCGCAGCGCCCGCCTGCACGCCCTGGTCCTCCAGCGCCACCCCAGCCGCCGCCCGCGCCGAGCCGGCGTCGCCGGTGGCCACGAACAGGCGGCCGGCCTCCCGCGCGGCCTGGGTCACCCCGAAAGCGGTGGCCTGCACCTCCAGCAACGCGAGCAGCACGTACACCAGCGGCACCAGCAGCAGGATGCCGAGGAGGTGGAACTCCACGATCGCACCGCCGCGTTCGCGGTCCCGACCCGCCGCGGCGCTCACAGCGCGGCCTCGTCGACGGCGTGCGCCCGGACCGTCAACGCGCGATCGATGCCCAGCAAACCGAACAGCGGCAACGTCGTGGTGACCTCGACCTCGACCAGCCGGGCCCCGCCCCCCTCGACATAGCGGGAGCTGATCCCGCGGGCCAGCCGCGGCGACAGCGTCTCGGCGACCAGCTGCGCCGTGCGGGCCTCGCCGTCCCCCAACGTCCGGTCCGCGTTGGCGGCATGGCGGGCCCCTTCCGCCGCGCACGCCACCAGGGTGTTGCGGACGTGGACGACGAGTCCGAGCTGGAGGATGCCGAGGAACAGCGTGACCAGCACGACCGAGACCAGGGTGAACTCGGCGACCGCCGAACCCCGCTCTTCCCCGGCGGCCGGCC
>DASTQL010000101.1:0-10361 GCA_035761805.1 Jiangellales bacterium
GCAGGTCCGCATCCCCGCCGACCGCCTCCCCGAGTTCATCCCACCCGCCTACATCGACCCCCAGCACACACCCACACGCAACACCCGACACCACCACCGACAAGCCAGCTAGACCCCCGGCCGGGGTCCAGCGCCACCGCAGGATTGCGACTCGCTTGATCAATCACCGGCCGAAGCAGGTGCACGTGCCTCGACGAGAGCAGCGACGCTGGAGACGCCGCCTGCTCGGAACGCCCGCCCAGCCCGACTCGCCCGGAGCACGATCGGCTGATAGCCACGGCACCAAGCGCCTCCCGTGCACAATCAGCCGCGTGAACGACCTCGCGGTCACGCCGCTCGACGGCCGAACGTGGAAGGACCTGGCCGGTCTCTTCAGCCAGGGCGGCGACCCGAAGCGGTGCTGGTGCATGTACTGGCGACTGCCCAGCGGGCGCTGGTCCCTCACGAGCACCGAGGCCAACCGCAACGCCCTGCACGACCTCGCCGAGGGCACCGGGCCGGCGCCGGGCCTGGTCGCCTTCCGCGGCGACGAGGCCATCGGGTGGGTGAGCCTGGGCCCGCGAGAGGACTTCCCGCGCATCACCAGGTCGCGGACCATCCCACACGTGCCGGGTGAGGGTCTCTGGTCGGTCGTCTGCTTCGTGGTCAGCCGGAGGGCCCGCCGCTCCGGTGTCGCGACCGCCCTCCTGGATGCCGCCGTCGAGCATGCCCAGGCGAACGGAGCACAGGCAGTGGAGGCCTACCCCGTCGACACTCGTGGCAGCCGCATCACATCGGCGTCGGCCTACACAGGCACCCTCGGGATGTTCGAGCGGGCCGGATTCGCCGTCGTCTCACCGACCCGCTCCTCGGCCGGTAGAGGCAACGCCCGCGTCGTCGTCCGCCGCACCCTCGACTGGGCAGGTGAGGGCAGATGACCGCCGAAGTCGTGTTCTGGACCGTGGTGCTGGTCCGGTTCTTCCTGCCCCTCGCGATCTTCCGCTGCCCGCTCCCGGCGATCATCGCCTGCCTGGTCGTCGACGGCATCGACCAGACGGTCTTCCAGACCTTCGGCTTCGACCCGCCCTTCTACCAGGGCTACGACAAGGCGATGGACGTCTTCTACCTCGGCGTCGCCTACATCTCGACGATGCGCAACTGGACGAGCCTGCCGGCCTTCCAGGTGTCGCGGTTCCTGTTCTTCTACCGGCAGATCGGCGTCGTCGCCTTCGAGCTGACCCAGGTCCGCGCCCTGCTGCTGATCTTCCCGAACACCTTCGAGTACTTCTTCATCGCGTACGAGGCGATCCGCTCGCGGTGGAACCCGGCGCGCTTCGGCATGCGGTTCTGGGTGGTGACCGCCGCCCTGATCTGGGTGTTCGTCAAGCTGCCGCAGGAGTACTGGATCCACATCGCCCAACTCGACTTCACCGACACGGTTGCCGAGGTCGCGTGGTTCGGCCCCGCCGTCGTCGCTGCCGTCGTCGGCCTCCTACTCGTCTTCTGGTTCCTCGTACGGCCGCGACTCGACCCGGCCGACCACCGATGGCAGCTCGCGGCGGCGCCCCTGCCGGAAGCGATCGACGAGGCGCACGAGCGCACCGCGTACATGGCTCAGCACGGCAGGGTCTGGTCCGTCGCCTCGCTGGAGAAGGTCCTCCTCATCGGGCTGCTGACGGTGATCTTCGGGTCCGTCCTGCCAGGGGTCCAGGTGTCGAGCCTCACCCTCTTCACCTGGATCGCGGTCTTCGTCCTCGTCAACGCCGTCATCGGGCTCTGGGTGGCGCGCCACGGCTGGAGCACCGAGTCGGTGCTGGGATCCTTCCTGGTCCGCGTCGCCGTCAACGTCGGCATCCTGGTCGCCGTCGACCTGGTGCGGGCCGGCTCGATCAACCTGACGAACGCCCTGTTCTTCGTGCTGCTCTTCAGCGTCCTGGTGACGCTCTACGACCGCTACCGGCCGGTGCACGAGTACCGGTTCTCCGCCGAGGCCGCCGCCCGACCACCGGCCCGGTGATCAGGCGCGCGCGGCGACCGGTGCGTCGAGGAAGGCCGGGACGATCGACAGCAGCAGGTCGGCACGGTCCACCAGCGTCACGTGAGACGTGCCGGGCAGGACGGCGAGCTGCGAGTCCGGCAGGCCGGCAGGGAGGTCGCCGAAGACGCCACCACCGAGCAGCCGGAACATCTCCACCGCGTGCTCCGGGCGGACCAGGTCCGAGTCCCCGAGCACCAGCAGGGTCGGCGCCTCGATGGCCCGGATCGCGTCCGCCGACAGGTCCTGGGTCCCCCGGTCCATCTCGGTCTTCTTCTCGAAGAGCACGGCGAAGTCCTCCGGGCGCGGAGCGATCCGCAGGTACTCCTCGTGCCACGGGCTCCCGTGCATCATCTCCGGCGTCATCTCCCCCAGGCCGTCCATCAGACCCGGATGGATCCCGTCCATCGTGTACGTCACGGAGGCGAGCACCAGCTTGCGCACGACCTCTGGGTGCCGGACGGCTACTCGCAGCGCGACGGCGGCGCCCATGCTGTAGCCGAAGATGTCGGCCTGCTCGATGCCCAGGTGCTTCAGCGCGGCGACGGTGTCGTCCGCCATCTGCTCGAGCGACAGCGGCCGGTCGATGTCCGCCGTGTGCCCGTGGGCCTGCATCTCGAGGCCGATCACCTGGCGCGATCGGGCGAGCCCGGGCAGGACGTTCCCGAAGGACGTACCGATCGCGGAGAAGGCGCCGTGCAGGAGCACGAGCGGCTGTCCCTCCCCGTGCACCTCGTAGTACATCTGTAGGCCATTCACCGGGGCGTAGCCCGTGCTGACCGCCGGCTGCGTCGTCTGCGTCATGGCGTCCTCGCGATCGTGGGTCGTGTGTGAGAGACCCCGCCGCGCCACGGAACTCATCGCGTACGTGGTTGTCGATCCTGTCCCCGTACGGGTGGAGGGTCTCACCCACAGGACGTCCGGAAGGTACGAGGCGTGGCGACCGCGTACGGCGGCACCGGCCCGACACGATGACGACCAGCGACGCCGACGTCGCGCTCTCCGCGAGGGCGCAGATGCGGCACCTCGGGACGGCCGGCGCCGTGATCGGCCTTTGCCGCCTCGCCTCCAGCAGGTGCAGGCCAGACTCATCCTCGCCCCGCTGGTCTCCGGTGTGCTCGAAGCCCTGGTCCCAGACCGCGCTGTGGCGCCGTTCGGTTCCCCCGTCCAAGCTGTCGCTGCTCGGCCTCGTGCGACACATGGCCGAGGTGGAGCGCAAGCGGATCGACGGACGGGTGGGCCAGTAGGAGCCGGACGCGTCGAGTCAGCCGCGCGCAACGGTCCGGTCCGCGAGCCGCGCCAGCTCGAGTCGGCTGCTCGTCCCGGTCTTGCGGAGCAGGTTCGAGACGTGGACGCTGACCGTCTTCTCGCTGATCACGAGCTCGCGGGCGATCTCGGCGTAGGTGCGGCCGGCGACGACGTGGGCGAGGACCTCCTGCTCGCGGTTCGTGAGCCCGGGCAAGCCTGGCGTGGGTGGCGCCTCGACCACCGGTCCTGGCGTGGACAACCCGACCCTGGCGGCCGTCGCGAGCCGTTCGACCTCCCGCAGCAGCGGTAGGGCCTGGAGGTCGTCGGCGAGCCGGTGCGCTCGGCGCAGAGCCTCGGCTCCCTCCGTACGAGAGGTGCGGTCGGCGAGGAGGGCTTCCGCGGCGCGCCATCTGGTGTACGCCTCGTCCCAGGGGAGCAGGGCGTCCTGGCACGCATCCGCGGCGTCGACCCACGCAGTGGGAGCATCCGTTCCTTCGGCCCGATGCACTTCGGCGTCGTACCACGCCTGCATGGCCCGGATCACGTTCCGGTAGTGGTCGCCGGGGCTGACGTCCACCGGAACGTGCGGGTGACGTTCGCGCAGGTCGCGCACCCGGTCGAGTGCAGGGGTCGGGTCCTCGCGCCGGCTGCGGGCGGCCTCGGCCCGGTCGGCCAGGACCTGCGCGGCCAGCGGCACGATCCGCTCGACGAGGTCCGTCGGCGCCTCGGGTGCATCGGGGTCCGGCACCAGCGCGAGGGCACGGTCGGCGTCACCGGCGGCGAGCGCGAGGGTGGCGCGGACGGCGTCGGCCGGCAGGGCCCGGTAGTCCGCCAGCCTCGGGAACAGCTCCTCGGCCCGGGCGAGGTGCGCCTCGGCCTCGTCCCGCCGGCCCTGTCGACAGGCGAGCTCGGCCGCGACCAGCCGGGCGTTCGTATCGGCCATCGGGCCCGGGGACGACCCCAGGGCCAGGCGCAGCCGGTCGAGGCACTCACGCAGGCGCCCGAGGTGGAGCAGACCGAGGGCCTCGGTGGCGGCCAACCAGGCCGTGTAGCAGTGCGGAGCCCGCAGGGCGGTCAGGACCTCACGTCCGTGCGCCAACTGCGCCACGACGGCGGGGCTCGTGGCCGAGGCCATGCTGTTGCTGGTCCACATGACCGCGCTCACGTACGCCAGCCAGTTGCCAGACAGCAGGGCGGCCTCCTGCGCCTCTGCGCCGGTGGTGCGGTCGGCCTGCACCGATGCCATCAGACCGACGACGAGGGCGAACGCGAGCGCCTCCGGGTCGCCACAGGCCCGGGCCCGCTGAACGGCCAACCCCGCCGTGGTGGGTCCTGAGCCCACGCCGTGCCACAGCTCGGCGTGCGCCAGCGCGGCAAGGGCCAGAGCGTGCTCCGCGGACGTGGGCACGATGGACGAGATCCGGACGGCCTCGCGGGCGTCGGCGATGCCGGCGAACTCGCGGCCGGTGATCTGCCGCAACTGCATGCGTCGGGCCAACGAGCGAGCTGCACGCCGTGGCTCCGCGGCGGGGTCGATCACGGCGAGGAGGTCGTCGACGGCCCGCAGCTCCTCCTCCCAGTCACCGGCCCGCTCGGCGGCCACCCGGATCCGGTCGAGCAGCTCGCTGGGAGCGGCGGCGTGCTCAACGCGGCTGGACAGGGCTGACGCCCGCCGGAGCAGCCGTACGGTCTCGGCCGTGCCACCGACCCGCTCGGTCGCGGTGGCCGCCTGCATGGCCCACCCGTACGCCTGCTCGTGATCGCCCGCGCCGAGATGGTGGTCGGCGAGGTCGACCAGCCGCTCCACGCCGCCATCGTCGTCCGATCCGCCCCGCCGACCCAGGACGGCTACGTACGCCGCGTGCGCGGCCCGCCGCTCCTCGGGCAGCATGGCGGCGCTCAGCGCCTCGGCGACGAGCGGGTGGCCGAACCAGTAGCGCTCCTGGTCGTCGAGGACGAGCACTCCCGCGTCGACAGCTTCGCGCTGCAGCGACACGACGCCCGTCACCAACCCGGCGGCGGCCGCCACCTCCGCCGCACGGCCGGCCGGCTGAGGTCGCCCGCCGACCGCCAGCAGCTGGGTGAGCTGCCGAGCAGGGGCGGACAGTCCGCGCCACAGCCGGGCCACGGCATCGCCAAGTTCCTCCGGCAGCCCGGCGGGGAGGCCGCGGGCGTCGGCCCCGAGGCGGCGGACGAGCAGGGTGGTCAGGTACGGGTTGCCTCGGGTCCTCGCGTGGACCTCGTCCACGAGCGACTCGAACGGCTGGCCGCCGAGCAAGCCGGTGATCTGTTCCCGGGTGCCGAGCCGGTCCAGTCGCCCGAGCGGCATCTCCTCCACCGCGGGGAACCGGCGCACGTCAGCCAGCCAGGTTCGCAGGGAGTCGGTGTCGGCCGCCTCGCCCGTACGGAGGGTCATCAGCACGGCCAACCGTCGGTCGCCCGACCCGGCGAGACCGGCCAGGAGGTACTTGAGGACGTCCCACGTGCTGCGGTCGGCCCACTGCAGGTCGTCGACGACGAGGACGGCCGGCCGCTCGGCGGCGGCTCGGTCCAGCCAGGCGTCGAGGTCGATCGCCACGTCCCCGACCGCTGCGGCCTCCGCGAGCGCGGGCAGCGACGGTGCGTCGCCGCTGGCGGCTCGACCACCCCACGTACGGAGGGCGGATCGGAGTGGCAGGTACGGCGAGGCGAGCGAGGAGAGCGGCGGGCACGAAGCCCACAGCACGCCGACCGGGTGCGCCTCGCACACCGCGCGGACCAGCGAGGTCTTGCCGACCCCCGCCTCACCGGAGACGAGCAACGCTCCCGGCCGCCCGGTCTGCGCAGCGGCCAGGAGCGCGGTCAGCCGGGTCAGCTCGGCCTCGCGTCCGGCCAGGCCGTCGGCAGCCGAGCGAGGTCCGCCGGGGACTCCTCCCACGGTCCGAGTGTGCCAGCACCTGCCCGCGTGGCGGCGTCTCGTGCGCGAGGACCTGAGGGGTCGGACGGGACGATCTGAGGGTTGCCGCCGGATGTGTCTGAGCGTCCGCCGGGAGCACGGTCGAGCGGTCGGACAGCTCACCCCGGAGGTCACCATGCAACGCTCGACCCACGCCACCACCCAGCGCCTGCGACGGCTCGTAGCGGCTGCGCTCGCCGCCGCCACTCTCGTCGGCACCGTCGCAACCGTCCCCGCCGGCGCCAGGGTGATCCCTGGCGATGGACGGGTCGGCGTGTACCAGGGTCTGACCCCCGGTACGCAGGACGCGATCGGTCAGTGCCCCGTGCGTCGCCTCGACAACCACCTGGTCCGGTGCGACCACCTCACCGGCGGGGCCGCGGTCGCGGCATCGTGGCTAGCGCCCGAGCTGTGACGCCGACCGGGTAGCGCTCAGCTGCCCGGCTCCAGGAAGCGCCCGGTCACGCCCTCGTTGTCCTGCTGCTGCTCGTAGGACGCGGGCGCGATCGCCCGCGGGACGGTGTCGTCCAGCTCGCCGGAGATGACCAGCAGGGGGCCCGCGCTCCGGGTTCCGCGAATCCACCTCGGCCTCGGTCCATGGGTTGAGGTTGGCGATGGCCGCCTGGCAGAGCGGCTTACCGGAAGCCGGGACGGAGAACGTCTCGTACAGCTCCTCGGCCTCGTCCTCGCTCACAGCGTTCGCGAAGGCATAGCGGAACTGGTCGTACGTGAGCGGGACGGCGCGGCTGCGGCTGGCCGGGTTGCCCAGGACCGGGAACGCCGTCTTCAGCGTCGAGATCGGCAGATCGCCGGCTTCCGGTCCAGCCCTCGGATGATCTCCTCGAAGTGGTCGGCGACCTGGCCGACCGACTTGCCGGCGAACGCCTGCGGATGGGCCTTCCGCCTCCGCGACCGTCTCCGGGTCGTCGGGCCACCCGGGTGCCAGTGCCACGTAGCCGCTCTCCTCGAAGAGAGCCGCCCAGCGGTCCCAGCTGCTCGGTAGCAGCCACAGCTCCTGGACGAAGACGACCGGTGGCTTGCGCTGTCAACGGGTGCGGGGTGGCGATGAGCACACTGTTGACTATCTTCTGCTCTGTCCTGACAACCGCGCGCGCTGACCCGCCGCGGACCGTTCGCGGAACCGGAGGTAGGACGATGTCCGTCCCGACACCGCCCAATCCGACGTCCCACGCAGCCACCCGGCAACCGGTCGTCGACGGAGGCCGCCTCTGGGCCGGCGGAGCCGCCACGGCGGTCGTGGCCGCGCTTGTGGCCGTCGTCGGCGTGTTGATCTCGCAGGGCATCCTCGACATCGACATGGTCCGCCCGGTGCTGCTGTTCGACGCCACTGACAGCTTCGTCGGCGACTACGCACTCACGTCGGCCATCCTGGCGCTGGTGGCGACCGGCCTGGCCCACCTCCTGCTCCTCACGACGCCTCGTCCGACGGCGTTCTTCTCCTGGATCATGGGGCTCGCCACCGTCGTCGCAGCCGCCGCGCCCTTCGCCGCGGACGCGTCACAGGGCTCCCGCCTCGCCACGTCGGTGGTCAACGCTCTCGTCGGGCTTGCCATCCTGATCCTCCTTGCCGGCGTCATGTCGCGGACGGTGCGCTGGTCTCGACCAGCCGTCCGATGACCTGTCGGGTCGGGTGGGTGGGTCGCCGCCGCGGCGGCCTCCATCCAAGGTCACGTCCGGCGGCTGTCCCGTGGAGTCACGTGCCGAGGCCCTCGTCACGTCGCTGACCCGCCCGATCCGCGAGTTGCCGTCGTGGTGTCCGCCGAGGACTCGACTCGCTGCGGTTCGACGGACTCCCCCGACACTGGACACCCCCGATGATTCAGCGATCGGCTGGTTCAGCGATTGGCGAGAGCGCGCTCGACGAGGAGGAGCAGCCCGACGAGAACCATGGCAGCACCGGACATCCGGGAGACGCGCCGTGCGGCGGCGGGCCTGGCGCCGAGGATCGCGCGGGCACTGTGGCAGACGACGGTGTAGAACGCGCCGCAGGTGACGACGACGACCCGGACGCCGTCGGCCTCACCTTCGAAGCACTGGTCTTCGTCACGATGGGGCAAGAGGACCGCGACACCCTCCTCGGGTTCGAGGAGGCCGTCGCGGCCATCCCCAACGTGCTCCAGGCGCAGCGCCTCTTCGGCGATCCCGACTACCTCATCAGGGTCCGGACCACCGACCTGGCCGCCTATGCCGAGCTCGAGGACAACACCCTGTCGGCCATCCCTGGAGTGCAACGCCTCAACTCCACACTCGTCATGAAGCTGGTCGTCTCCGACCGGGCCATCCCCACCTAGCCAGCTCCCCGATGTCAGGCCAGGAGCAGACCCGCATCACAGCCCGACGCGGTGAACGGGCACCTGACCGCCCACACGGTGGACGGCCGGGGCCGGGCGTTGCGCCCGGCCCCCGCCTTCGAGTCACCCGTCGTTGTCGAGGAGGGCCTGCTGCCACTCGGACAGGTCGCCGATCTTCGCCACGAGCGCCCGGCGGTCGTCGACGTCGCTCACCAGGGCTTTCGCCAGCGTCGCGGCGACGTGGAGCTCACGCAGCGCCCGTCTGTGGTCGCCCGCGTCGGCGGCCGCCTCCGCCCGGTCCAACTGGCGCGAGACGTTCCGGACGGCCGCCGCGTCGCGGCCGGTGTCGAGGTCCAGGCCGGCGATGATCTCGTCCACCTCTCCGAAGGTGACGCAGTTGCCGCCGCCGTCCACGACCCCGGCGGTCCACTCGATCCCACCGAGCACGTGCTCCATGAAGGTGGGGTCGGCGTACGAGGCCTCGGTGTGACCGGCGCCCTCGTACCAGGAGCGGCCGCCCTCGAAGTTGTGGCACCAGGCCAGCGGGTGATCGTCGCCCATCGCCCCACTGCCGGGGTCGTAGGTCGACTCGTCCAGGGTGATGAGCACGTGGACGTCGTCACGCGGGTTCTCCGTGAAGTTGTACCACTCGTCGAAGCGCGTCCAGACGGCCGGCAGGTGGTCGGTGGACGGGTGCGCCGGGCTCTCGACCACCATGTTCGCGGTCTGCTGCGCTGGGTGGTTGAGGAACCGTGCGCCCCCACCCGTGAGCTGGCTGTACCAGGGCACGGTGTGCATGGTGTCGGTGGCGGCGTGAATGCCGACGAAGCCGCCTCCAGCGCGGATGTAGCCCTGGAACGCGGCCAGCTCGGTGTCGTCGAGCAGCCGCTGCCGGGTCGGGTCCAGGTCGTTGGTGTTGTCCACCGGGGAGACGAAGACGATCGTCTTGTACTTCCCCAGGTCCCCCGCGGTGGTGAACGGCGTGGAGGGCAGCGTCAGGTCGGGCTGACCGGGAGACCCCGGACCCCACCAGCCACCGGAGTCGTTCGGCGGATCCCAGACGTCCACGGTGAAGCCGTGCTCCTCGCCGAGCGAGATAATCGCACGCGTGGCTTCGTCGATGCTGGAGTGTCGGAAGCCCAGCGTCTTGCCGACGACGAGCACCTCGTAGGCTTCGTCGGTCTGGGCGGCCGCGGGGGCCATGCCGAACGCCGCCGCCGCGGCGACGGCACAGACGAACACTCGGTGTGTACGAATCATGAGCACCCTCCCGGTGCGGCCCGGCACCTCTGTGCCAGATCAGCTCGTTCACGACCGAGCGCGGAGCTCGTGCAGCCGGTCGCCCAATTTGTTGGGGGTCACGACTAACAGGGTGGACGAGCGCCGCCAATCGTACGACACAGATGACCTCGGACGTAAGTACTCGGCAGGCTCGAAACACCGACTAGGTGCAGATAGGCTCGAATTTGGGCAGAAGCTGACCACGATTCGGCATGATAGGAGACGTTTTATATGCAAGAGTTCTTGGAAGCCTTGCCGACCCGGGGACTTCACGGGCAGCGGCCGCCTCGCAGACATTCGCCGCGTCATGGTCGCTATCTGCCGCGACACCGGTTTGCCAGGCACGGCGGGCTGACCGTACGAGACGGATGGCACCGTTCCCCAGGACCTACGGCTCCTGGCTGAAAACGGCTGCACTGCCACCCTTCGTCATGGTCAAGCGGGCAGCCACCGCGCGGCAGCCGTGGCCGGGGGGTCCGACCAGGGCGGTTGGGTGGCTCCGGGCGTGGGGCGCGCTACGTTCCAAGGATGGGGACGAGGGTCGTACGTGGCGCTGTTGCGCGGGATCGAC
>DASTQL010000102.1:0-2124 GCA_035761805.1 Jiangellales bacterium
GTAGGCGTGGACGAGGAACCGGTAGCGGTGTCCTCTCCGGAGGTCGAGAATGGCCCGCCGCGCCGACGGGTTGGAAACCGGCACGAACCTCCAGCGACGCCCGTCCACGCTCTTCCAGAGCCAGAAGCCGACCACGTCGCCGTCCCGGGAGGACCAGCGCAGCCGGACGGGCACACGGCCTCCGCCGATCGCTCCCACGACGCGAGGCCTCGGCGCGGTCGGACGGGGCGCCGAGGTGTCGGCGACCGCCGCGGGCCCCTCCGGGGTCAGGAAGCTGCTCGACGCCAGGTTCCAGTGGGTGGCG
This sequence comes from Jiangellales bacterium, assembly GCA_035761805.1. Taxonomy (GTDB): domain Bacteria; phylum Actinomycetota; class Actinomycetes; order Jiangellales; family Jiangellaceae; genus DASTQL01. The sequence continues at coordinate 305 of DASTQL010000102.1, forward strand.
AGGTAGCTCCCCGGCGGAGGATCGGTGTGGAAGTAGTCGTCGTGGCCGCAGTCGAGGAGCCGCTCGTGGTCGGCGTCGCAGACCGACCGGATCGGCACCTGGCGGCCCTGCGCCCAGACGAGCCCGTCGAGCACGCCGTCGTCGTCGTAGCAGAGGAGGTCGGCGTCGTCCGTGCAGTGGAAGTTGTCGTTCGCGTTCGGAGCGCTCGGCTGCGCGCCCCCGAGGAGATGGACCAGCTCGTGCGTCTCGATGGAAGGGTTGACGCCGCCCCAGCAGCCGCGGTCGACCCGGGCGACCATGCCCGGCTGCCCGTCGCCGTTGTTCGCGTTGCCCTGCGACGGCCTGTCGTCGGGCTTCACGGTCGCGACTCCGCAGAACACGTAGGCGTCCACCCAGACGAGGTACTTGCGGTCGGGGCGGTCGAACCCCTGCGCCGCCAGCTCCGCTGCCGTGCCGCTGAGGCTTGCGATACCGGCCGGAGAGAGCTCCACCTTGGCCACGTCGAGCGCGCAGTCCGGGCCGGTGACGAAGCGGACGTGCCGCACGCCGCCGGTCGCGGCCGCGCTGTCGTTGACCGCCCTGTCCACCACCCCGGCCCAGAGCCTGATGAAGGGCGCGATCTCCTCGTAGGCGTCGACGCCGTGTGTCGGGTAGGCGTAGACGGCCTGGACGCGGTTGCCCGCGACGCCGTCCCCCAAGCACGGGACGGGAGCTGCCGGTGCCCCGGTCTCGGCGGCGGTGACCGCCGTCGCTGCGGCGAGGTCCGCGAGGGGGCGCAGGCTGCGAACGTCCCGTCCCGGAGGCGCCGCATCCGGGCCGTGCGTGCAGCCCAGCCGGCCCTGCGGTAGCCGAAGCTCGAAGGCCGTCTTGCAGGGTCCCCCGCCGTGCGCCCGCACGAGACCGGGGTAGACCAGGCCGCGGGCGGGGTCCTTGAGCGGGCGCTCGGGGCCGTGGGCGGCCGCCGTGCCCGCGCACGTCAGGAAGACGAGGATAACGGCGGTGCTGACCTTCATCTCTGGGCCCGGAGCCGGCGGGCGTCCAGGGAGTCGGCCGCCTAGCTGTCGCGCGGGATCCCTCGTTCGGGGGGGCGCCACGCGCTCGCGGGCTGGCCTGATGAACGGTTCTGCCGCTGTTTGCGAGCTTCGTCCGCCGGGGATGCTTGAATTCGACCCGCGACCGCGATAGGAAGGGTCGCGGGAGGCTCTCGTCGGCTGCTGCGGCACCCGGTGGAGAGGGAGATCACGGAGCAGTCGAAAAGGGAGACAAGAGGGATGAAGCGATTTCTCGTTGCCGCTGCGGCGGCCCTCGCGGCGCTCGCGGTGGCGGCCCCCGCGAGTGCGACCACGGTGGTCATCAACATCACCTGCGACCAGGTGACCTTCAACTACAGCAATTTCCCCACGAGCATCACGTCGACCTCCGCGGAGACTGTCACGGTCGACGGGCAGACGGTTCACAGCGACACCGTCGAGTTCACGGATTCCCACGTGACCGTCTTCCCACTGAGCATCGACGGGGACGCATTCGTGCAGGCCTCGGCCGCCTGGCAGGCGTTTCGAAGCGGAACCGCGACAGGCCAGGAGGACGTGAGCTGCGGCGGTGGCACGACCGGCGGTGACACTACGACGGGCGGCGATACGACGACGGGCGGCGATACGACGACGGGCGGTGACACGACGACGGGCGGTGACACGACGACCGGCGGTGACACGACGACCGGCGGCGAGACCACTACAGGCGGCACGACGGGAACCGGAGGCGCCGAGGGGAGCACGACCGGCGGCTCGGGCGAGGCGAGCGGCGAGCTGCCGTTCACGGGG
>DASTQL010000103.1:0-4032 GCA_035761805.1 Jiangellales bacterium
ACCGGGCCGAATTCCTCCGCCGGGTCGAGGCGGAGGAGTTCCTGGAGTGGGCGGAGTTCGCGGGCAACCTCTACGGAACCCCGAGGGCGCCCGTGCAGGAGCGGCTGGCTGCGGGGCAGAGCGTCCTGCTCGAGATCGACCTGCAGGGAGCGCGCCAGGTTCGTGCCGCGGTCCCGGAGGCGCTGCTGGTGTTCCTCCGGCCACCGAGCTGGGACGAGCTGGTGCACCGGCTCGCGAGCCGGGGCACCGAGGACGCCGCCGTGGTCGACCGGCGGCTCCTCGCCGCTCGCGAGGAGATGGCCGCGGAGGGCGAGTTCGACGTGAGCCTGGTCAACGACGACGTCGAGGACGTGTGCCGTGAGTTGGTAGCCTTGGTGGGTTCCCCCTCACCTACGGAGGCATGAGCGTGTCCCCAACCCACGGCGTGGCCGAGGGCATCACCTCTCCCCCCATCGACGACCTCCTCGCCAAGACCGACTCCAAGTACGCCCTGGTGATCTACGCCGCCAAGCGCGCCCGGCAGATCAACGCCTACTACTCGCAGCTCGGCGAGGGCCTGCTCGAGTACGTCGGCCCGCTGGTCGACACGCACGTCCAGGAGAAGCCCCTGTCGGTCGCCCTGCGCGAGATCGAGCAGGACCTCCTGACCGCCGAGCGGGTCGACCAGGAGTAGCCGCGCCGTGGCGGCTCCGGACGGCGCCTCCAGCGGGGAGCGCGTCGTCCTCGGTGTGTCGGGCGGGATCGCGGCGTACAAGGCCTGCGACGTGCTCCGCGGCCTGACCGAGTCGGGGCTGGATGTCCGCGTCGTGCCGACGGCCGCAGCCCTGCGCTTCGTCGGCGAGGCGACCTGGGCCGCTCTGTCCGGTCGACCCGTCGCGGCCGACGTCTGGGACTCCGTGCACGACGTGCCCCACGTGCGCCTGGGTCAGGAGGCCGACCTGGTGCTGGTCGTGCCGGCCACGGCCGACCTCCTGGCGCGGGCGGCGCACGGCCTGGCCGACGACCTGCTGACCGCCACGCTGCTGACCGCCCGGTGTCCGGTGGTCCTTGCGCCCGCCATGCACACCGAGATGTGGGAGCACGCAGCCACGCGGGCGAACGTGTCGACCCTGCGCTCCCGCGGCGTGGTCGTGCTGGAGCCCGCCGTGGGCCGGCTCACCGGTGCCGACTCGGGCAAGGGGCGACTGCCGGACCCGGAGGAGGTCCTGGCGGTGGCCGCCACCGTCCTGGCTCGTCGCGGCCTCCCCGCCGCCGACCTCGCCGGCCGGCACGTCCTGGTGTCGGCCGGGGGCACGCGAGAGCACCTCGACCCCGTGCGCTTCCTCGGCAACCGCTCGTCCGGCCGGCAGGGCTACGCCCTGGCCCGGGCAGCGGCGGCGCGCGGCGCCACGGTCACCCTGGTCGCCGCCAACGTGGCCCTGGCCGACCCGGCCGGCACCGAGGTCGTGAGCGTCGTCTCGGCCGAGGACCTCCGGCAGGCCGTGCTCGCCGCGGCACCGTCGGCCGACGCGGTGGTGATGGCGGCCGCCGTCGCCGACTTCCGCCCGTCGTCCTACGCCGAGTCCAAGATCAAGAAGAGTGCGGGTGATGCCGCGCCGAGCGTGCGGCTGGAGCGGACCACCGACGTGCTGGCCGAGGTAGCCGCGCACCGTGCGCGTGCGGGGCAGGTCGTCGTGGGCTTCGCCGCGGAGACCGGCGACTCCGCCGGGACCGTCCTCGAGCACGGGCGGGCCAAGCTCGCGGCCAAGGGGTGCGACCTCCTCGTGGTCAACGAGGTGGGCGACTCCAAGGGCTTCGAGTCCACGCACAACGAGGCGGTGGTCCTCGGGGCCGACGGGTCCTCCACCCCCGTGCCGCTCGGCCCCAAGGAGGTCCTCGCCCACGTCGTCTGGGACCTCGTCGCATCCCGCCTGTCGGGAACGCCCACCGGAGCCTGAGATCACTCGCTACAGTGCCTGGTCGTCGCCGTCGTCCACCGAGGAGTCCTGTGTCCCGCCGCCTGTTCACGTCCGAGTCCGTCACCGAGGGGCACCCGGACAAGATCTGCGACCAGATCAGCGACGCGATCCTGGACGCGCTGGTCAAGGACGACCCCCGCAGCCGCGTGGCCGTCGAGACGATGGTGACGACCGGGCTCGTCCACGTGGCCGGTGAGGTCACGACCACGGCGTACGCCGACATCCCCGGTCTGGTCCGCGAGACGATCCTCGAGATCGGGTACGACTCGTCGACCAAGGGCTTCGACGGGCACTCCTGCGGCGTGTCGGTGTCGATCGGCGCACAGTCACCAGACATCGCCCAGGGCGTCGACGACGCGTGGGAGCACCGCGCGGGCGGGGCCGTGGACCCGCTCGACCTGCAGGGCGCCGGGGACCAGGGGCTGATGTTCGGCTACGCCTGCGACGAGACCACGGAGCTGATGCCGCTGCCGATCACCGTGGCGCACCGGCTGGCCGAGCAGCTCTCCCGGGTCCGCCGCAACCACGTCGTCCCCTACCTGCGCCCGGACGGCAAGACCCAGGTGACGATCGAGTACGACGGCGACCGCCCGGTGCGGCTGGACACCGTCGTGGTCTCGACCCAGCACGCCGGCAGCATCGACCTGGAGACCCTGCTCACCCCCGACATCACCGCCCACGTCGTCGAGCCGGTCCTGCGCGGCTTCGACATCGCTTCCGAGGGCTACCGGCTCCTGGTCAACCCGACCGGCCGGTTCGAGGTCGGGGGGCCGATGGGCGACGCCGGCCTCACCGGGCGCAAGATCATCATCGACACGTACGGCGGCATGGCCCGCCACGGCGGTGGCGCGTTCAGCGGCAAGGACCCGTCGAAGGTGGATCGCTCCGCCGCGTACGCCATGCGCTGGGTCGCCAAGACCGTCGTCGCCGCCGGGCTCGCCCGGCGCTGTGAGGTCCAGGTGGCCTACGCCATCGGCAAGGCCCACCCCGTCGGTCTCTTCGTGGAGTGCTTCGGGACGGAGACCGTCCCCGTGCGCGGCATCCAGAAGGCGGTCACGGACGTGTTCGACCTGCGGCCCGCCGCGATCATCCGCGACCTCGACCTGCTCCGCCCCATCTACGCCCAGACGGCCGCCTACGGTCACTTCGGCCGCGAGCTCCCCGACTTCACCTGGGAGCGCACCGACCGGGCCGAGTCGCTGCGCGAGGCAGCGGGGGCGTAGTCCGCGCCGGCCGGGGGGCCGCGGTACAACGGGTCCGTGGCCGGCGACCAGGCAGCGGCAGGAGGCGAGCAGCTCGCGCTCGTGCGGGAGCAGCTGCGCCGTGCGCGCCCTCGGGCGGCCCAGCCGGTCGCCGAGCTGCTGCCCGTCGCGCGCATCCTCCTCGACCTCCCGCTCGCCCACCTCGACCGACCGTTCGACTACCTCGTCCCGGCCTCGATGGCCGACGCGGCGGTCCCCGGCGCAAGGGTCGCGGTTCGCTTCGCTGGGCGGGAGGTGTCCGGCTTCATCGCCGAGCGGGCCGACCGCAGCGACCACACCGGTCGGCTGGCACGCCTGCGCCGGGTGGTGTCGCCCGAACCGGTGCTCAGCCCGCAGGTGCACCGGCTGGCCCGACGCGTGGCCGACCGCTACGCGGGCACGCTGGCCGACGTCCTGCGACTGGCCGTCCCGCCCCGCCAGGCCCGGGCCGAAGCGCGCTCGACAGGTCTCCCGGCGCCCACGCCGCTGCGTCCGGAGCCGGCCGGCTGGGCCCGTCACCGGGGCGGTGCCGCGTTCCTGGAGGCGCTGGCCGCCGGCGGCGTCCCCCGGGCGGTGTGGACACCCCTTCCCGGCCTGGAGTGGCCGGACCTGCTGGCGCGCGCCATGGCCGCGACGGCCGCCGGCGGCCGCGGCGCGCTGGCCGTGGTGCCGGACGCCCGCGACCTGGACCGGCTGTCCGAGGCCGTGGCCCGGCTCGTCGGCACCGAGGCCCTCGCCGTCCTGACCGCCGACCTGGGGCCCGCCGAGCGCTACCGACGGTGGCTCGCGGTCCGCCGCGGCCAGGCCCGCGTGGTCGTGGGCACGCGATCGGC
>DASTQL010000104.1:0-9834 GCA_035761805.1 Jiangellales bacterium
GCCGCGGCGCGGACCGACGCCCGGCACGCGCCCCGGACGACGGGCGTCGGCGGCCGCCACCACCGCCGCACCCGCACGCACGCGGTGTCGACCAGCAACCGGCCGAGCCCGGCCCGCGCCGTCCCGACGCCCCTCGGCAGCGGCTCGGCGAGCTGCACGCTGGCCGGAAGCCGGACGGCGCCGGCGGGCGTCACCGACACGAGCGGGACGTCGGCGTCACCGGTGCCCAGGTGGACGGTGACGCCGGCCCGCCCGAGCACCGGGAGTGGCCGGTCGGGCCCCTCGACCAGGGGTTCCAGCAGCACCGAGGCCGCCGCGGTCATCTCGCGGATCCCGGGTCCGTCCGCCGTGAGGGCCACGTCCACCAGACCTCCCCCGCGGTCCCGGCCGGCCCGCGCTCGACGATTCCCGGCACCTGCGCTCCCGGACGCTAACCGAGGGGTACGGTCCGCCGCATGGAGGATGTTGCCGAGACGACGCGCGGCGGCGCCCATGAGTTGACAGGCCCGGCTTCGTCGCGGGTGACCGGCATCACCGTCCGGGAGGTGCTGGAGCTCCCGGCCCTCGCGGGGGTACGCGTGCTCGGCGGGAACGCCGGACTGGGCCGGGTCGTCGCGCGGGTCAACGTGATGGAGGTCCCGGACATCCTCCCGTGGGTGAAGCCCGACGAGCTGCTGCTCACCACCGGCTACCCGCTGCGGGCCGATCCCGCGAGGCTTGCGGGGCTGGTGGGCGCCCTCGAGAGGCGTGGACTGGCCGCGCTGGCCGTCAAGCTCCACCGCTACCTCGACGAGCTCCCCGCCGACGCCGTGACCGCCGCCGAGCGATGTGGGCTCCCGCTGCTGCTGCTGCCCGACGGCGTGGCCTTCGACGACGTGCTCAACCAGGTGCTGACGGCGGTCCTGCACCGGCAGGCCGCCGTGCTGGAGCGCAGCGAGGAGGTGCACCGGGCCCTGGTCGGCGTCGTCCTGGAGGGCGGCGGGCTGCACGAGCTGGCCACCGAGACGGCGGACGTCCTGTCCTCGCCCGTGCTGGTCACCGCGAACGACGGCCGGGTGCTCGCCGAGGGCGGAGACCCCCGACTCCTCGACGCGATCCGCACCGCAGCCTGCTTCGACGCCTCCGGTCGCTTCCGTACGGAACGGGAGTCCCTCGGGGTCCACCGCCACGAGGGGGGTGGCGGCTGGTACGCGGTGGTGCCTGTCGTCGCCGGCCGGGTCGACCACGGCCGGATCGTCGCCTTCGCCCGGGACCGCACACTGGACTCCAGCGACGTCCACGTGCTCGAGCGGGCGGCCACGGTCGCCGCGCTGGCCGTCACCAAGCAGCTGGCGGTCACCGCCGTCGAGGGCAAGTACCGCGGCGACTTCCTGCGCGACGTGCTCTCGGGCCGGGCCGGGCACCGGGACCGGGTGGTCGCCCACTGCGAGTCGCTGGGCTGGGGCGTCGACCGGCCCCTCGTCGCCGTGGTGGCCGAGCTCGACCCCGTGACCGGCCCGGTCCCTCGGGTCGGCCTCGAGCTCCGGCCGGTGCAGGAGCGCTTCGCGGCCGCCTGGGAGGGAGCCGTCCGGGCGCGGGACCACCGCGCACCGGTCGTCGGCTTCACCCAGGAGGTGGTGGCCCTGCTGGGCGTGCCGAGCGACGGCGACCACGAGCGCCTCGTCCGCGACGTCGTCCGGGAGGTGCGCGGGGACGGCGGCGCAGGGCGGCGGTCCTTCTCGACCGGCGTGAGCCGGGTGGCCGCCGACCCGTCCGGCATCCCGGAGGCGTACGAGCAGGCCCGCCGTGCCGCACACGTGGGTCGTCAGATGTCCGGACCCGGTGCCGTCGCGCACTTCGACGCGTTGGGTGCCTTCCGCCTGCTCAGCCTGGTGCGCGACCCGGCCGAGCTCCGCGGCTTCGTGACCGAGACGCTGCGCGAGCTGGCCACCGACGAGCCCGAGGCGGCCGACCTGCGGCGCACCCTCCAGGTGTTGCTCGACAGCAACCTCAACGTGGCCCACGCCGCCCGCGAGCTCCACTTCCACTACAACACCCTGCGCTACCGGATCGGCAAGCTCGAGCGCATCCTCGGGCCGTTCACCGAGGACGCCGACCTGCGCCTGGACCTGGCGCTGGCCCTGAAGGTGATGCAGATGCGTGGGGTCGGCAGGATCTGCCCATGAAGCCCGCACCCTTCACCTACCACCGGCCGGAGTCGCTGCTCGATGCCCTGGCCGTCCTGGCCGAGGTGGGCGAGCGGGGCAAGGTCCTCGCGGGCGGCCAGAGCCTGCTGCCCATGCTGGCGATGCGCCTGGCCGCGCCGGAGCACCTCGTCGACGTCAACCGGGTGCCCGGCCTGGACGGCGTGACGGTCGAGCCGGAGGGCGTCCGGGTGGGGGCGCTCGCCCGGCACGCCCGGGTCGAGCGCGACGCTCCAGCGGCGGAGGCGCTCCCGCTGCTGCGCCAGGCGCTCCGCCACGTCGCCCACCCGACGATCCGCAACCGGGGCACGACGGTCGGCAGCGTCGTCCACGCCGACCCGAGCGGTGAGATGACCGCCGTCCTCGCGCTCTGCGACGGCGAGGTCGTGCTCGCCCGCCAGGACGGCGAGCGGAAGGTGGCCGCACGCGAGTTCTTCCTCGGCCCCCTCGAGTCCGCCGTCGCCGCGGGCGAGCTCGCCACGTCGGTGCTCTTCCGCCGCCCTGGCGGCCGGACCGGGTCGGCCTGGCACGAGGTCTCCCGGCGCCACGGCGACTACGCGGTCTGCGGCGTCGGCGCCCTGGTCACCCTCGACGACGACCGCCGCGTGGTCGGTGCCCGGACCGCCTACGTGTCCATGGGGGACACCCCCGCGGTGCTCGACCTGGTCGACGCCGTCGGAGGCCGTCCGGCCGACGACGCGGACTGGGCCGCGGCGGGTCGGCTGGCCGCGGGGCGGTTGACGCCCGACGCCGACATCCACGCGAGCGCCGCCTACCGCAGCCACCTCGCCCAGGTCCTGACGGCCAGAGCGCTGCGCGAGGCGGCCGGACGCTCGGCGCGCGTGCCGGAGGCGGCATGAACGGACCGGAGAGCCTGCACGAGGTCACGCTCGTCGTCAACGGGGTCCGGCGCAGCGGCAGCGTCCCGGGCCGCCGCACCCTGTCGGACTTCCTCCGCCACGACCTGCGGCTCACCGGCACCCACGTCGGCTGCGAGCACGGGGTGTGCGGCGCGTGCACCGTGCTGCTGGAGGGTGAACCCGTCCGGTCCTGCCTCCTCCTCGCGGTCACGGTCGACGGTGCCGAGGTGACGACCGTCGAGGGCTGCTGCCGGGGGGACGGCTCCCTCGGCGCGGTCCAGCAGGCCTTCCGGGAGTGCCACGGGCTGCAGTGCGGCTTCTGCACCCCCGGCTTCGTCACGACGATCACGGCGTACCTGCGCGATCACCCCGACCCGGACGAGCCGGAGGCGCGGGAGGCCGTGGCCGGGAACCTGTGCCGGTGCACGGGCTACCAGAACATCGTCGCGTCGGTGCTCCGGGCGGCCCAGCTGAGGCGGCAGGAGGGCGCATGACCACCAGGCTGTTCGGCGAACCCGTGCAGCGGCGGGAGGACCCGCGGCTGCTGGCCGGCCAGGGCCGTTACCTCGACGACCTCGGCCACGACGCGCTGGCGGCCGCCTTCGTGCGCAGCCCGCACGCCCACGCCAGGGTGCTCGACGTCGACGTCACCGAGGCCCTGGAGATCGACGGCCTGGTCGCCGTCTACACCCACGAGGACCTCGAGGGACGGCCCGGGGAGCGGTTGCCCCTCCTCATCCCGCACCCGTCGCTGACCGAGCCCAGGACTGCCTACGCGCTGGCCCGCGACGAGGTCAACCACGTCGGCGAGGCCGTCGTCATGGTCGTCGCCCGGGACCGCTACGTGGCCGAGGACGCCTGCGACCGGATCCGGGTCGCTTACGAACCCCTGCCCCCCGTCGTCGGCGTCGCCGCCGCACGGGCCGCCGACCGGCTCGTCCACGACGACGTGCCGGGCAACGTCGCCGCGCACCTGGTCGAGGCGGTGGGCGACGCGACGGCGGCGATCGCCGCCGCGCCGCACGTCATCGAGCTGGACCTCCAGGTCGAGCGCAGCGCCTCCATGCCGATGGAGGGGCGGGGCGTCTACGCCCGCTGGGACGCCGACGACAGGAGCCTGCGCGTCTACAGCTCCACCCAGGCGTCGACGAGCGTCCGCGCCGCCCTCGCGGCCAAGCTGGGCCTCCCGCTCGACCGGGTCGAGGTGATCGCGCCCGACGTCGGCGGCGGCTTCGGCGTCAAGATCGTCCACCCGTGGCCGGAGGAGATCCTCGTCCCGTGGGCGGCGCTGCGCCTGGGCCAGGAGGTCAAGTGGGCCGAGGACCGCCGGGAGCACTTCGTCGCCAGCGCCCACGAGCGCGGCCAGCTCCAGCACGTGCGGGTGGGCTTCGACGACGACGGCCGTCTGCTGGGCCTGGACGTCGCCTTCTGGCACGACAACGGCGCGTACACCCCGTACGGCGTGATCGTGCCCATCATCACGGCGACCCAGCTGCTCGGGCCGTACAAGCCCGGGGCCTACCGGTGCGAGTGGTGGAGCCTCTACACCAACACCGTCATCGTCACCCCGTACCGGGGAGCCGGCCGCCCTCAAGGCGTCTACGCGATGGAACGCACCATGGACGCCATCGCAGACGAGCTCGGGCTGGACCGCGCCGAGGTCCGGGCGCGCAACTTCATCCAGCCCGAGGAGATGCCGTACGACCAGGGCCTGCTCTTCCAGGACGGTCGGCCGCTCGTCTACGACAGCGGCGACTACCCGACCGGGCTGGAGAAGCTCAAGGGCCTGGTCGGGTGGGACGACTTCGAGGCCACCCGCGAGCGGGCGCGTGCGCAGGGCCGCCGCGTCGGCATCGGCCTGGCCTGCTACGTCGAGGGCACCGGCGTCGGCCCGTACGAAGGCGGCTGGGTCAAGGTGGAGACGGACGGCAGCGTCGTCGTGGCCACCGGGCTGACGACGCAGGGCCAGGGGCACCAGACGGCCTTCGCGCAGATCGTCGCCGCCGAGCTGGGCGTGCCCATCGAGCGGGTGACCGTCACGACCGGCGACACCCGGAGGTTCCGTTACGCGGTGGGCACCTTCGCCTCGCGTGCCGCGGTGATGAGCGGGAACGCGGTGGGGGCGGCGGCGCGCAAGGTCCGGCACAAGGCGCTCCGCATCGCCGGTGAGGCACTGGAGGCCGACCCGCGCGACCTGGAGATCGTCGACGGGGAGGTGCGGGTCAAGGGCGTGCCCTCCGTGAGCATCCCGCTGGCGACCGTGGCCGTGCTCTCCAACCCGCTCCGCTACGCCTTCGACGAGCAGGCCAAGCTCGCGACGCAGTTCGCCGGCACGACCGACCTGAGCCGCCCGCCCGTGGCCGAGGGGGAGGAACCCGGGCTGGAGGCGACCGGCTACTACTCGCCGGCGCGGTCGACCTTCGCGAGCGGCATGCACGCCGTCGTCGTGGAGACCGACCCGGAGACCGCCGAGATCCGCATCCTGCGCTACTGCGTGGTCCACGACTGCGGGACGCTGGTCAACCCGATGATCGTCGAGGGCCAGGTCCACGGTGGCGTGGCCCAGGGCGTCGGCGGTGCGTTGTACGAGCGGATGGCCTACGACGAGTCCGGTCAGCTGCTCAACGCCTCGTACATGGACTTCCTCATGCCCTACTCGACGGAGGTCCCGCACATCGAGACCGACCACCTCGAGACGCCGTCACCGCTGAACCCGCTCGGGATCAAGGGCGCCGGCGAGGCCGGGGTCATCCCCGGCATGGCGGTCTTCGCCTCCGCGATCGAGGACGCGGAGGGCTTCCGGATCTCGCGCATGCCGATCTCGCCGAGCGAGTTGCACGACCTGCGCCTGCGCCACGCCGCGGGCGAGGTGCCGCCCCTCCGGCGGCACCTCCGGGACCACGATGAGCAGGAGGACAGCGGATGAGGGTCAGTGGCAACACCGTCCTCAACGCCCCGCGTGAGCGGGTCTGGGAGGCGCTCAACGACCCGGCGGTGCTCGTGCGCACCATCCCTGGTTGCCACCGGCTGGAGGCCGTCGGCGAGGACGCCTACCGGATGACCGTCTTCGCCGGGGTGGCCTCGATCAAGGGCACGTACGAGGGGGAGGTCCGCCTCACCGAGCAGGTGCACCCGGACTCGTTCCTGCTGCGGGCGGCCGGGGCGGGTGCTCCGGGCACGGTCAACGCCGACGTACGGGTGACCCTGGCAGCCGACGGCGAGGTCACGCAGCTCGCGTACGAGGCGGACGCCGTCGTCGGCGGGATGATCGGCGGCGTCGGTCAGCGGATGCTGTCGGGCGTGGCCCGTCGGACGGCGGGGGAGTTCTTCCAGGCCGTCGACGACGTGCTGACCGGACGCGCCGCGGTCGCGGCGCCGCCGGCGGGGACGACGGTGGCGGCCGGAGTCGTGCCCACGGCCCCTGCCTCGGGGGAGGAGGCCGGCCCTGCTGTCGGACGGGTCTACGAGGCACCCGCCCCGCCGCCACGGGCACCGGTGCTCCGCGGCGACTTCGGCCTCGGGGTGCTGGTCGGGGCGGCGATCGCGCTGGCCGGTGCCGTGGTCGGCGGCTGGGTCGCCGGCCGGCGTCGGTGATCCCGGGACAGCCGTGCGCGCGCTGACCGCGGCCGCCGTGCAGGTGGCGCCCCGCCCGGAACCGCTGTCGCCCGCCACGATCGCGGCCAACGTCGCGCACGCCGCCGGCTGGGTCCGCCGCTGCGTCGAGTCGACCGGCGCCGACCTGGTGGTGCTGCCGGAGAGCGTCACGACGGGCTTCTCACCGGGCTGCGGCGCGGAGGAGCTGTGGGATCTCGTGGGCCCGGTCGACGGCCCGGCGACCGACCCGCTCCGCGAGGTCGCGGGCGAGCTCGGCGTCCACCTGGCCTGGGGGGCCTACGAGCGGGGCTCCGACCGCGGCGTCGTGCTCAACGCCGCGGTTCTGGCGGGGCCCCAGGGCGACGTCCTCGGCGTCTACCGCAAGACGCACCCCTTCTGCACCGAGCTGCGGTCGCGCGGGGGTTGGGTCACGCCGGGCGACGAGGTGTGCGTCGTCGACACCGCCCTCGGCAGGATCGGGATGATCATCTGCTTCGACGGCGACTACCCGGAGCTCTCCCGGATCACCGCGGTGCGGGGGGCGGAGATCCTGCTGCGACCCTCGGCGCTGCTGCGCTCCGCGGACGTCTGGGAGCTCACCAACCGGGCCAGGGCCTACGACAACCACGTCTACGTCGTCGGCGCCAACTGCACCGGCACCGACCCCGCCGGGACCCTCTACTTCGGCAACTCCATGATCGTCACCCCGGTTGCCGAGGTCGTCGCCCGTGCGGCCTCGCACGAGTGCTGGGTGTCCGCCCGGCTCGACCCGGCGACCGCCATGGCGTCACTCACCCCTGGGTCCAGCGTCCCGCAGGTGTTCGACCACCTGGCCGACCGCAACCTTGACCTACTGCGCCGTTACGCCGACGACCTGGTGCGGCCGGCCCGAACGTCCTTCCCGCACCCGGAGCCGGGCAGCGACCTGGTCGACTGAGCCGGGTGGTTGACTGCGGCCATGTCACGGCGCCGGATCCGCATCGGCATCGACACCGGTGGGACCTTCACCGACGTCGTCGCGGTGGACGAGGAGACCGGGCGGGTCGCGACGACCAAGACGCCCTCGACGCCGGCGGACCCGTCGGTGGGCTTCATGACCGGCATCGACAGGGTGCTGGACCGGCTGGCGCTCCGGGGGGAGGTCGTCACCGCGGTGGTCCACGGCACCACCGTGGCCACCAACGCCCTGCTGGAAGGGCGCGTGGGCGACCTGGGCTTCGTCACCACGGAGGGGTACGGGCACGTCCTCGAGATCGCCCGCCAGTCGGTGCCCGAGGGCTACGGCAACAGCTACTTTTGGGTCAAGCCCCCGCGCATCGTCCCGGCGGACCGGGTGCGGACCGTCGGCGGCCGGCTGCTCGCCGACGGAACCGAGATCCGGCCCTTCGCCGAGGACGACGCCGTCGCCGCGGCGCGCTTCCTCCGCGACCGCGGGGTGTCGTCGATCGGCGTGTGCTTCCTGCACTCCTACCTGGACCCGTCCCACGAGCGCCGGATGCGCGAGGTGCTCGAGCGGGAGCACCCCGAGGCGGTGGTGTCGCTCTCCAGCGACGTCCTCCCCGAGTACCGCGAGTACGAGCGCAGTGTCACCACACTCGTCGACGCGGCGGTCAAGCCGCGGATCCGCCGGTACGTCGGCACGATCCAGGACCGGTTGGACACGTCCCCCGGCGGCGGTGCCGGGGACTCCCGTCGGGTGCCCTTCTACGTGATGAGGTCGAACGGTGGCGTGCTGTCTGCCGACGAGGTCGTGCACCAGCCGATCAGCACGGTCCTCTCGGGCCCGGCCGCGGGGGCGCTCGGCGCGGCCTCGGCGGCCGGGCGGGCGGGCCATCGGGACGTCCTCACGCTCGACGGCGGCGGCACCTCCACCGACGTCACCGTCGTGCAGGGCGGCCGACCGGCCCTCACGACCGAGGGCAGCGTCGGCGGGTTCCCGTGCCGGATCCCCATGATCGACGTCGTCACGGTCGGCGCGGGTGGTGGCTCGGTCGCCTGGACCGCCGAGGACGGGACCCTCGGGGTGGGCCCCCGCTCGGCCGGTGCCGTGCCCGGGCCGCTGTGCTACGGCCGGGGCGGCACCGAGCCGACGGTCACGGACGCGCACCTGCTGCTGGGCCGCATCCCACCCCACCTGCTGGGCGGCGAGGTGCCGTTGGACGCCGGGGCCGCCCGGGAGGGGATCGAGGCGCTCGGCGAGCGCCTCGATCTGACACCGGAGCGCTGCGCCCTCGGGATCCTCGAGATCTCGGCCTGGAACCAGGCCAACGCGCTCCGGCAGGTGACGGTCAAGCGCGGCCTGGACGTGCGCGACTTCACCATCGTGACCTTCGGGGGCTCCGGGTCGCTGTCTGCCTGCCGCCTCGTCGACGTGCTGGGGTTGCGGGGCGTCCTGGTGCCGCCGGACCCCGGCAACCTCTCCGCCTACGGCCTGCTGACCGTGGACGTCCGCAACGACTACGTACGGACGGCGGTGTCCCGGCACGAGACGCTCGACCTCGACCGGGTCCGGGGAGTCCTCGACGACCTCCGGACCCGGGCCGACGAGGCGCTCGGCCGCGAGGGGTTCCCGCCGGGGGCCAGGCGCTTCCACCGGTCGGCGGACCTGCGCTACCTCGGCCAGGCCTTCGAGGTCAGGGTGGACGTCCCCGAGGGCCCGATCACACTTGAGCTCGCGGATGCCGTGGCCGGGACCTTCCACGACGCCCACCGGGCACTGTACGGCTACGACTTCCGCGACGACCGCCGGCAGGAGGTCGAGTGGGTGAACCTCAGGGTGACGGGCATCGGGCCGATCCGGACGCCGGCGCACCCCGACGTGGCCCCCGGCTCCGGGGCGGAGCGGGCGCGGACCGGCAGCCGGAAGGTGCACTTCGACGACTGGGTCGATTCCCCCACGTACGACCGGGCGCTCCTCGGGGCGGGCGACGCGGTCGGCGGTCCCGCAGTGCTCGAGGAGTTCGGGGCGACGGTCCCGGTCCACCCCGGCTTCCGCGCGACAGTCGACCGGCACGGCAACCTCGCTCTCGTCCGCGAGCCCTCGGAGTCGGGCCCGTGACCGCGCGGGGGTCGGGGCCCGGTCGCGTGGACTGGTCGGCCCTGCCGTACCGGCTCACCCCACCTGGAACCGAGGTCGACCCGGTCCTGGTCGAGATCGTCGCCGGCTACCTCGGCTCGGTCGAGACCGAGGTGGAGAC
>DASTQL010000105.1:0-8505 GCA_035761805.1 Jiangellales bacterium
GCTGCCGCTCACCGGCCGCGGCGTCGTGCACCGCGTCATCACCGACCTCGCGGTCGTGGACATCGAGACCGATGCAGCCGGTGGGCACCTGGTGCTGCGCGAGCTCGCCCCGGGGGTCACCGTCGAGGAGGTGCGCGAGCGGACCGGACCGGAGCTGGGCGTGCCGGCGAGCCCGCCGCCGACGGCCGTCGGACCCCCGAGACCGGCACCGGGTCAGAGCAGCGCGTCCATGTCGGTCCACCCGGGCCCCACGGCTCGCCGGGGCAGCCAGCCGCCCGAGCCGTTGCCCGGGTAGAGCCAGAGCGTCCCCGCGGCGTCGGTGGCGAGGACGTCTGGGTGACCGTCACCGGAGGCGTCCCCCACGCTCGTCACTCGACGCATGACCGTCCAGCCGACACCGACTTGTCGCCGTGGCAGGAATCCGCCCGACCCGCTCCCCCGGTACAGCCACAGCCGCCCGTCCCGGTCGCGGGCCAGGAGGTCTCCGCGAGCATCACCGTCCCAGTCCCCCACGGCCAGGACGAGGTCCATGCCCCCCCAGCCGTGGCCGACCTGGCGACGTGGGAGCCAGCCGCCGGCGCCGTCGCCCGGGTAGAGGAACAGGCGTCCTCCGCCGTCGACGGCGAGCACGTCCGGGCGCCCGTCCGCGTCCCAGCTGCCTGCACCGACGATCTCGCGCATCACGTTCCAGCCGTGGCCGACCTGACGCGACGGCCGGAAGCCGCCGCGGCCGTCGCCCGGGTAGAGCCAGAGCGTGCCGTCGGTTCGTACGGCGAGGACGTCTCCCGCAACGTCGCCGTCGAGGTCACCGCCACGGAGGATCCGCAGGCCGGACCAGCGGACACCGGCCCTGAACCGCGACGAGAACCCCCCCGTTCCGTTGCCGACGGAGGCCCAGAGGTCCCCCCGCACGTCCCGGGCCAGGAGGTCCGACCGGCCGTCCCCCTGCCAGTCCCCGGCCCGCCGCACCGTGTTGGTGGGTGTCCACCAGGTGCTCCTGAGCCCCAGGGCGCGGCGGAACTGCTCCGGTGCCACCGTCACCGAGCCGGCCGTGCCACGGACGACGACGTTGCCCGTCCGACCGCCCCACCGACCGCGACCGTCACGCTCTGGGACCAGGACCGCGGTGACGGCCCCCACCGTCGGCCACCGGGCTCGCATCGTCGCCGCGGAGACGGTGGTGCGCCACGCGTGGGCGGTGCCGGCGACGATGCCGTCGTACGGGTCCTCCTTCGCGACGAGGTAGGGCCGGGCGCCGGCGACGGTCCAGCCACCGTTGGCGGCACTGAACTGCGTGAACGCCGGAGCGCCCGCATGGTGCCTGACCTGGTGCGCGGTCGCCGTGACCGCCTGGTCCGTTGCGGGTGCCTCGTACCTCGCCAGCAGGGAGCCGTCCGGCCGGTACGCGGCGGTACCGCGGAAGACCTGGCACGCCGTGTCGTCGCAGGTGTCGTACGCAGCCGACGGCCCGGCGGCCCTGCGCTCGTACGAGGCGTACGTCCGCGCCGCCACGGCCTGCGCACGCAGCGCCGCCGGCGGCCAGCTCGAGGGCATCTCGGCGGGGACGACGCTGCGCAGGTAGTCCTCCATGGGTAGGACGACCACGCTGCGGAGCCCGGGGGACGCGCCGGCTGCCACAGCGCGGATCCCGCCCCGGTACTCCCGACGGGTACCGTCGGGCAGGACGAGCCGGACCAGCCCCCCGCTCCGAGTGAAGGTCACCGGCGACGCGGACCGTCCGGTCCCCGTGAGGTCGTACGGCCGCCACCGCCCGAGGGCGTCGAGGTACTGCACGAGCAGACCCGCCGCGTCCCGTCGGACCCGCCAGCCACGGAGCGTTCCCGCCGGGTCCGAGGTCGGCAGCGTCCTACTGACCCCACCCGTCGACGCCCGCAGGCCGGACGCGGCGTCGACGCGGGTCTCCGAGTCGCTGTCCGCCTTGATCCACACCCTGATCGGAGCGCCCGCCTGGACGGCCCGCTCGGTGCCCGGGTAGTAGAAGTCGAGGACGGCCTGGTGGTCCAGGCCGCGAGTCGCCGCACCGTGCGCCCCCCACTGCGACAACCCGCGCCCGTGCCCGTACCCCTGACCCGCCAGCACGAAGGAGCCCGAGACGGGGATGGGCCACACCTCCGCGGCCCGGACCCCGGCGGTCACCGGCGGGGTCGACGTCGCGACCAGGGCGACGGTCCCGACGCCCGCCACCAGCAGGCGCCCCGCCCGCCTGGTGGCTCTCACCCCAGGGCTCCCCACGACGCCCATTCGGGGCCGACGGCGACCCGCGGTCGGAAGCCCCCGATGCCGTCACCGGGGTACAGCCACAACGCGCCGGACGCCCGCTCCCGGGCGACGAGGTCGCGCCGGCCGTCGCCGTCGGCGTCGCCGACACCGACGACGAGGTCCATGGTCTGCCAGCCCTTCCCGACCCTCCGGGGGGGCAGGAGGCCTCCCGGGCCGTTGCCGGCGAACAGGTACAGCGCGCCCGTGGATGCCTCGCGCGCCAGCAGGTCCGGGGCACCGTCGGCGTCCCACCTGCCCACGCCGACGAGGAGGTCGAACCGGCCGAGGCCGGCCCCGATCTTCCGCCGGGCCAGGAAGCCACCCGAGCCGTTCGCGCGGTACTGCCACACGCTGCCGGAGGACCGCTCCAGGGCCATCAGGTCCGGGCGCCCGTCACCGTCCCAGTCACCGCCCGCCGCCAGGGAGGACATCCCGCCCCACCCGGCGCCGATGGCAGATGCCGCCTGGAAGGTGCCGTCGCCCCGGCCGCGCCAGAGGTTCAGCGCCCCGTTGACCGCGCGGCCGACCACGTCGACCCGTCCGTCACCGGACCAGTCGCCGACGATGACGACGGCGTCCATGCGCCCGCCGGGCGGGGCGGCCACGTGCCCCGGGACGAAGCGACGACCGCCGCTGCCCGGGTGCAGGATCAGCCGTCCGTCGGCGCCGGAGCGCGCGAGCAGGTCGGCCCCACCCTTGCCGTCCCAGTTCCCGACGGCGGCCACGGCGTCCACCTCGCGCCATCCCGACCGCACCCGCACTCGAGTGGCGAAGGACCCGCTCGACGTCCGCGGGTACAGCCACACGTCCCCAGCGCGGTCGACGGCGAGCAGGTCCGGTCGCTTGTCGCCGTCCCAGTCACCGGGCCCCACCACCGAGCGCATGCCACCCCAGCCGGAACCGATCTGGCGTCGGGGCAGCGCGCCCCCGACCCCGTTGCCCGGGTAGAGCCACAGGACCCCGGTCGCCGCCTCCCGGGCGACGAGGTCCGGCCTCCCGTCGCGATCCCAGTCGCCCACGGACACGAGCAGGTCCATGACGCCCCAACCGGAACCGATCTGCCGGCGGGCGAGGAAGCCTCCCCTGCCGTTGCCGGAGTAGAGCCAGAGCCGGTGTGCCCCGTCGACGGCCAGGAGGTCGCGGCGGCCGTCCCCGTCCCAGTCCCCGATCCCCACCACGTGACGCATCGAGGTCCACTTGGTGCCGACCTGCCGCCGTGGCTGCCAGCCTCCGGTCCCGTTCCCCGGGTAGAGCCAGAGGAGTCCGGTGGCACGCTCGACCGCCAGCAGGTCGGGGTGGGGGTCGCCGTCCCAGCGGCCTGCTCCGACGGGATCGAACCCGGACCAGCCGCGGCCCACCGCGCCCGGAGCCAGGAACCCACGGCCGCCGTCGCCCTGGGAGAGCAGCAGTCGGTCACGCGTCCCGCCCAGACCGGCGAGGTCCGGGGCGCCGTTCGGCGCCGCCACGCGCTGCGGGTCGCGGGCGGAGAAGCTGCCCTGGTGGGCCTTCGCCAGGCTGCGGATGGTCCCCAGCCGGTCGTAGAGCCGCTGACCCGGACACTCCGTGGACCCGGCGTCTCGGTGACCGGAGACGGTGCGGAAGGCCGTGCCGCCGAGCCGCGTCGTGACCGTCGGGTCGACCCCGTGAAGGGCCAGCTTCCAGCCGAAGAGCCGGCCGTAGGCGTCGATCACGGCGTCCGACGGGGTCGTGGACGTGAAGTCCCCGATCGCCGACATGGCGAAGGCCTCGCCGTTGTACCCCGACGTGTGGGCGCCGATCACGGGCCGGTCGACGCCGCCGTACCTGCCCTCCCAGATCCGGCCGAACCTGTCGACGAGGAAGTTGTACCCGATGTCCTTCCAGCCCCGGCTCTTCACGTGGTAGGCGTAGATCCCGCGGATGATCGCCGGCACCTGGTCAGCGGTGTAGGAGTTGGAGCTCACCGTGTGGTGGACGAAGCCCGCCCGGACCCTTCCGTAGGACGGCGCTCCCCGGATCGACTCGTCGGCCCCCCACTGCTGCCGGGTGAGGACGGCCGGGCGGGCGGGCGCGGCGTCCGCCGTCCCGGGTGCCGCTGTCCCGACGGCGGCGTCGGCCGCGGACTCGCCCGCGTCGACGACTTCCAGCCGGAGGCCGTCGACCTCGCCGCCTTCCTCGCCGGACACCCGCACCTGGACGTCGACCTCGTCCTCGGACACGACCACGGGGTCGCTGCCGGGGCGTGCCCCCACGTCTTCGGCCGCCCCCGGGTCAGGCCCGTGCTCGGCGGAGAGGGGGAGCGGCGTCCACGGCGTCCACACGGCCCCTTCCCTGAGGCGGATCGCGACCTCGGCCGGCGAGGCACCAGGGTCCCAGGTGACGCCGAGCACGGCGACGTCGGGCACCTCGAGTGCCGCGGTGATGGCCACGACGGGGTCTCCCGGCGCCGCCGTCGGTGCCGGCGTCCCCGTCCGCTCGGGTCCTGCGGCGTCGGTCGGGCCGGCTGCCAGGTCCCGGGTGTCCGCCGGGTCGTGGGCGCCGGCCTCCCGCCGACCCGACGGGTCCAACCCGTCGAGCGGGGCCGAGGTCAGGTCGGGGGGCACGGGACGGGGCGTGGGGGTCGGGACCGCCGCCACCGGCACCAGCACGACGGCCGCCGGGAGCACGGCGCCGGCGAGGACCAGCCGCACCATTCGCATGGCGCATCCCCCCTGGGTCAACGGGCCGCTCGGCCGGCCCGTTATACCACAGGAGTAACTCAGGTCACATGCGCCACATCCTTGACAGCGACCGTCACCCCGTCGCGAGCCGAGGCCAGGCAGGCCTCGGCCACCGCCACGGTGGCCAGGCCCTGGCGCATGGTGACGACGTCGGCGTCCTTGCCGAGCACGGCATGGCGGAAGGACTCGAGCTCGGTGCGCAGTGGCTCCGGCTTCGGGATGGCGAAGCGGACCATGTCGCCCTCGGCCACCCCGCGGAACTTGGCGATCGCGTCCCACTCCATGGGGACCAGCCCGTTGGCGTAGAACGTCAGGTCCGCCGTCAGGGTGTCGGCGACGAAGGCGCCCTTGACGCCGGTGACGACCGTCACCCGCTCCTTCATCGGGGACAGCCAGTTGACCAGGTGGCTCGTCACCGTGCCGTCGGCGAGCTGGCCGACCACGGCCACCAGGTCCTCGTGCTCACGCCCGCTCTTGTGCGCCGTCCGGGCGGCGACGGAGACGAACGGTTGCCGGGTCACCCACCCGGTCAGGTCGATGTCGTGCGTCGCGAGGTCCTTGACCACGCCGACGTCGGCGACCCGGTTCGGGAAGGGGCCCTGCCGGCGGGTCACGATCTGGTAGACCTCGCCCAGGTCGCCCGACTCCAGCCGGGAGCGCAGGCTCTGCAGTGCGGGGTTGTAGCGCTCGATGTGGCCGACGCAACCGACGAGTCCGCGCGTCTCGAACGCCTCGGCGAGCCGGGACGCCGACTCCACGTCCGGGGCGAGCGGCTTCTCGACGAGGACGTGCACGCCCGCGTCGGCGAGCCGGAGGCCCACCTCCTCGTGCAATGCCGTGGGGACGGCGACGACGCACAGGTCGAGGCCGAGCGCGATCAGCGACTCGATGTCGGGCAGGACGCGCACCCCACCAGCGACCCCGTGCTGGTCCCCACCAGGGTCCGCCACGCCGACGAGTTCCACCCCGGCCATCGACCGCAGGACGCGTGCGTGGTTGCGGCCCATCATCCCGAGGCCGATCAGGCCCGCCCGCAGCGCTGCCATCAGGATCCCGCCCTGGCCACCGCGTTCACGGCGGCGGCAACCCGCTCGAGGTCGTCGTGGCTCAGCGCGGGGTGCACCGGCAGCGAGAGGGCCTCGGCGGCGGCCCGTTCGGTCTCGGGGAGGTCCAGGGTCCGTGCGAACGACGGGAGCCGGTGGTTCGGCGTGGGGTAGTAGATCCCCGTGCCGACACCGTGCTCCTGCTCCAGGGCCTTGGCGAAGCCGTCCCGGTCGTCGGTCACCCGCACGGTGTACTGGTGGTAGACGTGGGTCGCACCGGCCGCCACCGGCGGGACGACGACCCCCTCGAGGTGGCGGTCGAGGAGGGCCGCATTGGCCTGCCGCTGGGCGGTCCACGCCGGCAGCTTGGCGAGCTGGACGCGACCGATGGCGGCGTGGACGTCCGTCATGCGGCAGTTGAAGCCGACGACCTCGTTCTCGTACCGCCGCTCCATGCCCTGGTTGCGCAGCAACCGCACCATCCTGGCCAGCTCCGGCCCGGCGCACGCCACCATCCCGCCCTCCCCGGAGGTCATGTTCTTCGTGGGGTAGAGGCTGAACATCGCGAACGTGCCGAACGTGCCGACCCGGCGGCCCTGCCAGGTGGCGGCGTGGGCCTGGGCCGCGTCCTCGTAGAGCTCGAACCCGTGACGGTCGGCGACCTGCCGGAGGCGGGTCAGGTCCGCAGGGTGGCCGTACAGGTGGACCGGCATGACCCCCCTCGTACGGTCGGTGACCGCGGCCTCGACGGCGTCGGGGTCGAGGCAGAAGTGGCGCGGCTCGATGTCGGCGAAGACCGGCGTGGCGCCGGTCAGCGCGACCGAGTTCGCGGTGGCGGCGAAGGTGAAGGACGGGACGATCACCTCGTCGCCGGGGCCCACCCCGGCGGCGAGGAGCCCGAGGTGCAGGCCGGCCGTCCCGGAGTTCACCGCGACCACCTCGCGGCCCCCGGCCAGGGAGTCGCCGAACTCGTGCTCGAAGGCCGCGACCTCCGGACCCTGGGCGATGACACCGCTCCGCAGGACGCGGTCGACGGCGGCGCGCTCCTCCTCGCCGATGAGCGGCTTGGCAGCCGGAACCATGGGCAACGTCACGGGTGCTCCTCTGGCTGGTCGTCCTCGACGAGTGTGCCGTCGATCTCTCGGAAGCTCTCCTGCGTCACCGGGCACCGCCAGCGACCCCCGCCGACGGCCTCCAGGGGCACCCCCGCCCGACCGACCCACGTGAGCCGTCGTGCAGGCACCCCGGCGACCAACGCGAAGTCGGGCACGTCGCGGGTCACCACGGCCCCCGCCGCTACCGTGGCCCAGCGCCCCACGACGACCGGTGCGACGCACACGGCACGGGCGCCGACCGACGCCCCGGTGCGGACCGTCACCCCGACCGCCTCCCAGTCGGTCCCGGTCTTGGGGGAGCCGTCGGGGTTGACGGCCCGGGGAAAGGTGTCGTTGGTGAACACCGCCGCGGGCCCGACGAAGACCCCGTCCTCGAGCCGGGCGGGTTCGTAGACCAGCGCGTAGTTCTGCACCTTGCAGTTGTCCCCGAACGTCACACCGGGACCGATGTAGGCGCCGCGGCCGACGACGCACCGGCGGCCCAGCCGGGCACCCTCACGCACCTGGGCGAGGTGCCACACCGACGAACCCTCACCGATCTCGGCGCTGTCGTCGACGTCGGCGCTCGGCTCGATCCGAACCGTCACGTCTTCTCCCTCTTCGCACGCTCGCTGCCAGCGAGCAGCACGAGCTCGTCGGCCATGGCGTCGTACGGCGATTCACCGGTCAGGTTCTCGGCGGCCCAGTCGAGCGCGGCGCGCCGGTGACGGTGGACGACCCCTCGGGCCTCGGTCCACCGCCGCAGGGTAGCGGATGCCTGGACGGGCCCCGTGACCACGACCCCCCCTCCGGAGGCCTCGAGCAGGGCGGCGACCCTGGGCAGCGGCGTGGACACCACGGGGATGCCGGCAGCGAGGTACTCGAGCACCTTGCTGGGCATAGCGTCGCGGAACGCCGGGGTCTCGGCGAGCATGACGAACCCGCACCAGGCCCCCGCCGCGATCTGCCAGGACTGCACCGGCGCCAGCCGCCCGTGGAAGACGACCCGGTCCGCGGCGGGGGACGACGCGCGCCACCCGTCGAGCCACTCCCGGTCCTCGGGGGCCACCGGACCCACGACGTCGAGCCGCCACCCCGGAGCCCCCTCGACCGCCGCCAGCATGTCCTGCAGGCCCCGCGAGCGCCGGACGTCACCGACGTACACCGCCCGCGGCTCGGGCGACAGGGCGCCGGGGCCCGGCAGGTGGTCCCGGGCGGGGAGGTTGGCGACGACCAGACGGTGCCGCGCCCGGCGCGGGGGGACGTGGTCGTCGGCGACCACCGTGAGGTCGGCGCGCGCCGAGGCGGCGGAGAGTCCGCCCGCGAGAGCCCGCGCGAGCGACCCGCCGGGCCCACGGGCCCAGGTCCGGTCCCGCAGCAGGGCCCGGT
>DASTQL010000106.1:0-26108 GCA_035761805.1 Jiangellales bacterium
CCAGGTCCCCGTGTCCCCTGGCTCGGTGCAATCCGCACCGCCGAGGTAGTTCGCCAGGAACGGGTGCAGGGCTAGTAGGAACCCGCCCGCCGCGCACTCCGCGGGCGGAGCCGTGGACGTGCCACCCTCGAGGTCGGGCAAGGTGGTCCAGTTGTCCTGCCCCGGCGTGCGTGCCTCGATGATCACGTGGTCGTATGCCGGCTCCACCGAGTACGACAGCTGGAAGCGCAGCTGGGTGGTGGCCGGGGCGGCCGGCACGTCGACGGTGCGGGTCAGGCGCATGTACGACGAGTCCGCGTGCAGGGCTCCGGCGTACCGCTCGCCCTCGATCGGTGCGTACGGATTCGCGGTGCTCGTGGAGGCGTACTCCGCAGCCCCCTGGCTGGCGAACTGCGGGAACTGGTCCTCGGGCAGGACGTCACTGGTGGGGACGAAGACGCCGGCCTCGTCCAGCGGGTTCGCACCCCCCACGACCGGCCCTCCGAAGGTGCCCTCGAAGCCCTCGATCGGGTCGGCCACGCCGAGGACCGCCTCCGGGCCTGACGTGCTGGTCCGGGTGAAGCCACCGAGCCAGTACTGCCGGAAGTCGTCGGCGAGGATCAGGCAGTCCTCGAAGAACCCCTCCACGCCGCCGTCGGGCCGAGGCGAGATGACGCACTCCGCGCTCGGGTCGCCGTTGAGTCCGTAGTAGAGCCCGCCGACGGCGTCGCTGATGCCCGGCAGTCCCTCGAACTGCGCCGTCTCGCCGGCGTGGAGCAGCTTGCCGCCGGCGTTGAGGTAGTCGCGGACCGCCATCGTGAGGTACTGCTGACGCTCGGCCACGGAGATGTCCGGGAGCTGACCGAACGGCGTGCTGGTGAGCTGGTCCTCGTCGTCCTGGGTGATGCGGTTGTCGCCGAGGTACCAGAGCACTCCGTCGTAGTGGCCGAGCACGCCGAGGTCGTGCGGCACACCCTGGGCGTCGACGTCCCAGCTGTCGGCCGCGTAGCCAGCGTCCTCGACCGCCTGGACATGCGCGTCGAGGTACTGCGGCGCGGTGACCCCTGGCGGGTAGTCGGGGTTGAATCCCGTGTAGTCCTCGTTGGCGACCACGAGCACCCGGTTCCCGGTGTCCTGCGCAAGCCGGTAGGTGAACCGCTCACTGGCGACCGGACCCGTCCCTGGCTTCACGCCCGTGAACCAGACCTGCACCTGCTGTCCCGGCCGCACCCCGATGACCTGGCCACGGAACTCGGCGTAGTAGCGGTCGTTGCTCCCGCCGTACCGCTCACCGCCCTGCCACTCCTGGACCGCCACGGAGCGTTCCGGTCCGCCGGCGACGCGGTAGCGCAGGCGGAGGTTCCGCAGCTCGCGCTTGGCGACGACCGCGACCGTCTGCGGATCCCCGTACGAGACGTCGAACGTGTCCAGCCGGAAGTCCTCGGCAGCGCGCCCGACCACGGACACCGGGTCGGCCGGATCCTTGGCCGACTCGGCGACCGAGAGCGCGAAGGGGATGTTCTTCTCGAACTCCTCCTGGACGAGCTCCTCGTCGTCGGGGAAGTTGAAGACGGAGTCGCAGTCCAGCGGCTCCCACTCGTCGTCCGGGTCCTGAGCCGACACCGTCTGGCAGGTCGACATCTCCGGCGTGAAGCCGAGCACCCCGTAGGCCGACTGCATGTGCTCCGTTGTCTCGCCGTTGGTGGTGTAGAGCTCGGCGGAGATGTCCGGGTCGTAGCCCTCGACGGCCGGGTTCACGTCGTCACCGGCCAGGGCCTCGTAGATGACATCGTCGGGGGAAGGGGTGGCCACCTGCCACCCGACGCCGTAGAGCAGCAGCTCGGCCGCGGAGTGGTAGTTGACCAGGAACTCGGGACGGAGCCGCTCCATGAACGAGTCGAGGGCCTGGGTCTCGGGCTCGGACCCTGGAGCGGTCCCCCGGAAGACCTCGCTGCCGGGCAGGGGCGAGGAGCCCTCGTTGTCGTAGCCCCACTTGGTCGCGAAGTTACGGTTGGGGTCGACACCGTCGCCCCCCATGATCACGCCGTCACCGTTGTTGTCGCGCAGGTTCTTTCGCCACAGCCGCTGCCCCGGTTCGAAGGTCCAGTCGTAGCCGTCCGGGTTGGCGACGGGGACGAACCACAGCTCGGTGGTGTTGACGAGATCCGTGATCTGCGGGTCGTTGCCGTAGCCGTCGAGCACCAGGTGCATGAGCCGGCGGATCATCTCCGGCGTGATCCACTCACGAGCGTGCTGGGCGCCGACGTACACCGTGGCGGGCTTCTGACCGTCCGGCTGGACCTGCGCGTCGCGCGACACCTTGAGAGCGACGATGTCGGTGCCGTTGACCGATTGCCCGATGGTCACGAGCTTGGTGACGTGGGGGTTGTCGGCGGCCGCCTGCTCGAACTCCTCCCTGAGGCCACCGTCGCCGCCGTACGTCCGGAACACCTCGTACCCCTCGGCGGCCTGCAGGGTCGCCCGCTCGGTCGCCGTCATGCCGTCGACGGTCTTGGGCTCGAGGTCGACACCGCCCTCGCGCAGTCCGTCCGCCTGCTCCTCGGTGAGGATCGCCTCGACCCGGACGCTGCCCTTCGCCGCGTCCTGCCCCCGGACCCCTGACAGCAGGAGCTCGTGCCGGTCGACTCCGAGGTCGACGATGTCGTTGATCTGCGAGCGCTGGATCACGCCCGTGTAGACGTCGGGGCCGACACCACCGGGCGTCGGCGTGGGCGCCGCGTTGGCGGCTCCGACAGCGCCGAGCAGCCCGGCGACGAGCGCGAGTACGGAGATCAGGACGGCGGACACTCGACGCATGAGCAGGCTCCCAGGCCAGACGGCGCGTGACGAGGCCCCAGCGTTGTGTGACGCGGGTCAGGGTGTCAACGGGCACATTGCGCCAACGTTTCGGCGTCGGCTCGTCCGGCGATGCCGTCACAGCTGCCGGCCTCGGCGGTCAGAGCGTCGCCCGGAGGGCACCGCCAGGGCTCCGACGAGGCGCCTGATCACCGTGGGTCCACGTCCCGCGTTGCGGGCCCCGAGCCACACGGTGATCTCTAGCACCCGGGCAGACCGGCGATGCATGATCACCGTGCGGTGCACGTCCCGCGCGCCGGGACCTGGGCCACACAGTGATCTCCAACATCGGCTGCGCGAGCGCTGGCCAAGATCACCGTGAGGTCTCGGTCCCGGGCGCGCCCCGGGCGGCGTCGTAGACCGCCACGGCCCGCTTCCCCGCGGACATCCGCCAGGCCTGTTCGAGCAGGCCGGCGACCTCGTCCCAGTCCGGCCGGGAGGCGGGGTCGAGCATGACCCCCACCCACCCGGAGGCGCCGGTGTAGGCGGGCCGGAAGTACCGCTTCGGATCGGCGGACACCAGGCCCTCCTGCTCCCCCAGCGGCGCCTTCACGGTGAGCGCGAGCCGCCCGTCGCCGTGGTGGTCGACGAGGAGCCAGCCGATCCTGCGACCTCGGAGCAGGAACCCGGTGTGACCGTATCCGTCCTCGACCGTCACGCCCGGGAGGTCGGCGACGAGCGCAACGAGGCGGTCACGCACCCGCACCCGGTCCGGCTCGGTCCATCCGCGATCCACGAGGCCGACCGTACGGCCGTCAGGCGGCCACCGACCATGTCCCCCACGCCCCGGCGGAGACGACCGGCCCGCGGACGAACGCCTCCGTGCCCCACCACTCCCTCAGCACGTCGACGCCGACGGCCTCGACCAGGCCGGTCGTCTGGCTGGCCTGCGCCCGCAGCGCGACCAGCTTGAGGTCGGCGACCTCGTCGGGGAGCTCCAGCTCCACGTCGAGCTCGTGCCGCGGGGTCCGCAGCGGCAGGCCCTCGGCGAGGAAGACGTCCAGGCGCGAGTGCAGGTCGGCCCACTCGTCGACGAACTCCTCGGTGGTCGTGGCGTAGAGCAGTCGAGCCGCGGGGGCGGCCTCGCGCCACGCGGCGGTCGCCCAGGCCGAGACGGTCTGGTGGTCCTCGTGGCCGGTCATCCCGTCGGGCCCGAAGGTGACCACCGTGTCCGGACGGACGGCCTCCACGATCGCGGCGAGGCGGTCGACCATCCCGTCGAACGGCTGGTCGGCGCAGGTCCCGTCCATGACGCCGAGGTGGTGGTGCTCGCGGACGTCGAGGACGGCCAGCGACGCGCGTACCTCGGCCGCCCGCACCTGCGCCAGCCGGGCCGGCGGCCAGGACTCCGGGTCAGGTGTCCCCCGCTCGCCCCAGGTCGCGGTCACGCAGGACACTCGTTGCCCGGCGGCGCGGGCCATGGCCATCAGCCCGGCCGACAGGAAGGCCTCGTCGTCGGGGTGCGCCCAGATCCCGAGCACCGTCCCCAGCTCGCGGACGTCCGTGAGCGGCGACCCGCTCGTGGTGGTCGTGGTCATGAACAGAAGAGTCGCGAGGGCCCGCTCCGGATACGTCGGAGACAACTACCCACCTCACCCCGCCGACCCACCCATCCCTCGTCGACCCGCCTCACGGCACCCGCACGACCAGGTCCGCGAGCACCCGACCGGGGGCGACCAGCCGGGCGTTGGCCTCGTCGGGCCCCTCCGCCCACGCCCGGGCCGCAGCCGCCTCCTTCCCGTACGCCACGTGGCGGTCGGTCAACCGCTCCAGTCGTACGGGGTCGGGGACCGCGGCCCACCAGCACTCGTCCAGCAGGGGGCGCACCTCGGCCCAGAGCAGCAGGTAGTTGCCCTCCGTCACGACCAGCGGGACCGCCGGGTCCACGGCGATCGCGCCCGCGACCGGCTCCTCGATCTCGCGACGGAACTCGGGGGCCCACACGGTTTCCCGGGATGCATCACGCAGCCGGGCGAGCAGGGCGACGAAGCCGGCCCGGTCGAACGTGTCCGGAGCCCCCTTGCGCTCCGCCCTCCCCAGCCGCCTCAGCGCCGCCCCCGCGAGGTGGAAGCCGTCCATGGGGACGAGCACGGCGGCGGCCGGGCCGAGCGCGTGCACCACGGCCGCGGCGACCGTGGACTTGCCCGCACCCGGCGGGCCGGCAACCCCGAGCACGACCCGGCGACCCGCGTCGGCCAGCGACGCCGCCCGCCGCACCGCCTCCTCCAGGTCGACCTCGTCGGGCACGGGCCGCAGTTTCCCGCACCCGGGGTGCATCCGTCGGCCCGCCCGGAGCCGAAGGACCGGGTGCAGCCGGCTCGGACCCCGACCGGGCCGGATCCGTCGAGAGAGGGAGACAGCATGTCGAACCGCCTCCGCGCCACCCTCGCCACGACCGCAGCCGCCGCGCTCACCGCGACGGCCTTCGCCGCCCCGGCGGCCGCGGGCGCACGGCCGGGCAGCCAGACCATCTACGAGATCGCCTCGAGCTCGCCGGACTTCACCTACCTCACCGCCGCACTGGAAGCGACCGGTCTGGACGCCGCGCTCGACGGGCGCGACCAGTACACGGTGTTCGCGCCGACCGACGCGGCCTTCGAGAAGGTCGCCGACGAGCTGGGGGCCGCGGGCGTCGGCGACGGCACCGTGGGTACCCTGCTCGGCTTCCTGGTGGCCAACGACCTGGCCGACGACGTCCTGCTCTACCACGTCACCGACGGCCGCCGGATCGCCAAGAGTGTGGTGGGCCGGACCGACAAGCCGATCAGCACCCTGCTCGGGTCATCGCTGACCGCCACCTCCTCCGGCACCCTGGTCGACGCCTCGCCCGCCACGAGCGACGCCGCGATCGTGGCGACCGACATCTCCGCCAGCAACGGCGTCGTGCACGTGATCGACAACGTGCTCGTCCCGATCCAGTGATCACGGCAGCCGCGTCCTTGGGTGCTGAGCCAGGTGCATCCACCGAGGCGGGCACCCATGTACGCGGCTGCCGTGATCATTGGGGGCCCCTGGGCTGACGCAGCGGCCACGGCCCGCGGCCGCCCTTCGCGGGTCTACAGTCCGGGCCATGGCCCTGCGCGTCGTCCTGGCCGACGACAACTACCTCGTACGGGAGGGGGTCGTCGCCCTGCTCGCCGAGGTCGACGAGCTCGAGCTGGTCGCGGCGGTCGCCGACCCGCACTCGCTGATCAAGGCGGTGGAGGAGCACCAGCCGGACGCCGTGCTCACCGACATCCGGATGCCGCCGACCTTCACGACCGAGGGCATCGACGCGGCCAAGCGGATCCGCGCGGAGCACCCCTCGATCGGCGTCGTGGTGCTCTCCCAGTACGTGCAGGAGGAGGATGCCGTCTCCCTGCTCGAGGACGGGGTCGGCGGACTCGGCTACCTGCTCAAGGAGCGGGTGTCCCAGGTCGACGAGCTGGTCCGGGCCCTGCAAGACGTCGCCCGCGGCGGCTCCGCCCTGGACCCGAAGGTCGTGGAGGGGCTCCTGGCACGGCGTTCGGCTCAGGCCCGGTCCCCGCTGCTCGGCCTCACGGACCGGGAGCGCGAGGTGCTGCAGGAGATGGCCACCGGCAGCACCAACGCGACGATCGCGCGCACGCTCTTCATGAGCGAGCGGGCGGTGGAGAAGCACATCGGGTCGGTCTTCCAGAAGCTCGGCCTGACCGACGAAGGTGAGATGAACCGCCGGGTGAAGGCCGTGCTGACCTTCCTGGAGGCCGCAGGCCCCGACCGGTGACGCCGGACGGCCACCCTCCCGCGGGGGAGGGTGGCCGTCCGGTGATGAGTGGTCAGTCCGTCACCACCGCCCGCAGGACGTCGACCTTGGCCGCCCGCCGCGCGGGACCCACCGCTGCCAGCAGACCCGCGACCGCCGCCGCCCCCACGTACAGGGCGATCTGCGGACCCGGCACCGAGACCGCGGTGATGCCCTGGTCGGCCATGGCCTTGGCGAGTGCCGCGCCGAGACCGATCCCGAGCACGGCGCCGAAGGACGCGCCCAGCACGGAGATCACGACCGACTCCCAGCGCACCATCGCCCGCACCTGGCTCTGCGTCATGCCGACGGCCCGCAGCAGCCCCAGCTCACGGGTCCGCTCGTGGACCGAGAGCGCCAGGGTGTTCACGATGCCCAGCAGCGCGATCACCACGGCGAGCAGCAGCAGGATGGTCACGAAGGCGAGCAGCTTGTCGACGAAGCCGCCGGCCACCTCCTCGTAGCCGTCCTGGTCGAGGACCACGGCGTCCGGGTGCTCGACCAGGGCGTCGGCGACCCGCGCCTGGACCTCGGCCAGGTCGGCCCCGTCCTCCACGAGCACGAGCGCGTTGGTGTCGAGCCGGCTCCCGGCGTACTCCAGCTGGGCGTCGTCGGCGAGGACGAAGTCACTGGCGACGAAGCCCTTGCTGTCGTACACCGCGACGACCTCCAGCTCGTGGACGCCTGTCGCCGGGAACTCCGCGGAGACGGTGTCCCCGACGTCCCAGCCGTGCTCGTCGGCCGCCTTCCTCGCCACCATGACCCCACCGCCGGCGAGGTCGGCGACCTCACCTGCGGAGACGTCCAGGTTCAGCACCTGCTCGGCGGTCGACGGGTCGACCGAGGAGTAGTTGGTGTCGGCGCCGTCGACCCGCATCTCGCCCCAACCCAGGGACGAGACCGTGGCCACGCCTTCGACCTCGGCAGCCGCGGCACTCGCCTCGGGGCTGAATCCCTCCGCCTGACGGCTGGAGGTGGTCACGAACAGGTCCGCGTCGGTCGACCCGGCCAGCACGTCACCGAAGGACGTCTTGAGCGAGTCGGCGAAGACCCCCATGCTCACGACCATGGTCAGGCCGATCATCAGGGCGGCCGCCGTGGACGCGGTCCGGCGGGGGTTGCGCATCGCGTTCTGACGCGCCAGGTCACCGGGGACACCGCGCAGTCGGAGCGGCCAGCCGATGACGGCCGAGAACGGCCGGGCCGCGAGGGGGGCCAACGTCGTCACGCCGAGGACGCTGCCGAGCACCCCGAGGCCCACCAGGACCATTCCACCGTCCGCGTACAGGCCGGCGAGCAGGGACGACACGCCCGCGGCGGTGAGCAGGGCACCCGCCACTGCGCGGGAACGGGACGGCCGTCCGGACCCGGGCACAGCGTCGCGCAGCGCCTCGACCGGCAGCACCTTCGTCGCCCGGCGGGCCGGACTGATCGCCGCCACGACGGTGACGACCGTGCCGACCAGCAGGGACACCCAGACCGTACGGGGCTCGACCTGCATGGACGTGCTGGGCAGGCTCACCCCGATGACGTCCATGAGCGCGGTCAGGCCGTAGGCAACGCCGACACCCAGGCCGACACCGACCGCCGAGGAGCCCAGGCCGAGCAGCAGCGCCTCGGTGAGCAGGCCGCGCAGCACCTGGCGCCTGGTGGCCCCGACGGCGCGCAGCAGCGCGATCTCCCGCGAGCGCTGCGTCACGATCATGGCGAAGGTGTTCCAGATGATGAACGAACCGACGAAGAGGGCGATGGCCGCGAAGACCATGAACATCATCGTCACGAACCCGAGGTCCGCCTTGATGGCGTCGGACGACTCCTTCGCCAGGGCGGCCCCGGTGATGGTCTCGACGCCGTCGGGGACGGCTGCGTCCACCCGTTCGGTGACCGTCTCCTCGCTGACCCCGTCCTCGGCGGCGACGGTGATCTGTTCGAAGGCTCCCGGCATCCCCAGGACGCGCTGGGCCGTCTCGGTCTCGAAGTAGGCGGAGGTCGTCCCTCCCAGGTCCGGCTCACCGCCGAAGTCCACGGTACCGACGACGGTGAAGTCCTCGGCCGGCCCGTGGAACAGGACCGTGATCGTGGAGCCGAGGTCGACCCCACCCTTCTCGGCGGAGGTCGCGTCGATGACGACCTCGCCCGGCCCGGCAGGAGCACGGCCGGACTGGATGGTCACGTCCCCGCGCAGCCCCTCGTCGACGGGGAGGTTGTACCCCATCGTCGGGGCGCCGCCCTCGGAGAGGATGACCTTGCCGGCCACGTCGGTGAGCAACGCGTAGCCACTGACGCTGCCCTCGGCGGCGCTGACCCCGTCGACGCCCCGTACGGCGCCCAGCACGGTCTCCGGGAGCGGCGGGCGCGCCGTCCCGACCCCGTCCGCCGCGGCGTACGGGGCCTCTTGCCGGACCACGGCGTCGGTGCCGGACGAGACCTTGCCGAAGAGCTGGTCGAAGGCGAGCTGCATGGTGTCCGAGAGGATCAGCGTCCCGGCGAGGAACGCGACCCCCAGAGCGATGGATGCGGTGGTGAGGACGAGGCGCAGCTTGTGCGCCAGCATCCCGCGAACGGTTGCGGTGAACACGACGTCACGCCCCCAGGTGCTTCATGTAGTCGAGCACGGCGTCGGCGGTCGGGTCGGCCATCTCGTCCACGACCCGGCCGTCGGCGAGGAAGAGCACCCGGTCGGCGTATCCGGCGGCACTCGGGTCGTGGGTCACCATCACGACGGTCTGGCCGAGCTCCTGGACGGCCTGGCGCAGGAAGCCGAGCAGCTCGCCGCCCGACCGCGAGTCGAGCGCACCGGTCGGCTCGTCGGCGAAGACGACGTCCGGCCGGCTGGCCAGGGCCCGGGCCGCGGCGACCCGCTGCTGCTGCCCACCGGAGAGCTGGGTGGGCCGGTGCGAGAGACGCTCGGTGAGCCCGACGGTCTCCACCACGGAACGCACCCAGAAGTCGTCCGGCTTGCGGCCGGCGATGCGGATGGGCAGCTCGATGTTCTCGGCCGCCGTGAGGGTCGGCAGCAGGTTGAACGACTGGAAGATGAAGCCGATCCGGTCCCGCCGGAGCATGGTGAGCTGCCGGTCGTTCAACGATCCCAGCTCGGTGTCCCCGAGGTGGATCTCGCCGGAGGTCGGACGGTCGAGCCCGGCAAGGCAGTGCAGCAGGGTCGACTTGCCGGACCCGGACGGGCCCATGATCGCGGTGAACCGGCCGGCGTCGACGGACACGGTGACGTCGTCGAGCGCGAGGACGGCCGCGTCGCCGTCGCCGTACTTCTTCGTCACGGCGACGGTGCGGGCCGCAGCCCTCGTGGCGGTCGACGGGGTGGTCAGGGTGGTGGTCATGGCGGCTCCTGGGTTCTCGGCGGCACCCGGTCGGGGGCCCTGCTGCCAGGAAAGGCGCCGGCAGCCCGTTCCCCCAGCGGGCGTGGCACACGACCCGCCGGTGCTGGCCGCGGGGTCGGCGGTGCTGCCCGCGCCACCGGTACGAGCGGGGGGTGGGGCCAGCCCCACCCCCGGGGTACGGGAAGGCCCCTGAGCCGGTGGCGGTGAGGAGGAGCACACTGCGGGGGTGGCACGTCTGCGCTGGTGGCGCGGTTCCGCCCGCGACCGTCGGGCCGGGTTGCTGGTGCTGGCCGGGCTCGTCGGCTTCGTCGGAGTGGTCTACGTCACGGTCGTACTCGGCGGCGGCGCACTGATCGGGCAGACCCGGTCGCCGAACGTGGGCCTGTCGGTGCTCGCCACGGCGATCGTCGCGCTCGGCTTCGAGCCGGTGCGCGCACGCCTCGACCGCCTGGCGACCCGCGTCGTCCATGGCGGCCGGCCCTCCCCGTACGAGGTGCTCAGCAGGTTCTCCGACGACGTCACCGGCTCCTACCCGAGCGAGGAGCTGCCCGGCCGGATGGCGAAGGTGCTCGCCGAGGGGACGGGCGCCGAGTGGGCCCAGGTGTGGCTCGTCGTCCACGGCCGGCTCGCGCTTGCAGCCACCTGGCCCCGCGGCGCGGGGGCCGACGAGACCCCGCCCGAACCCGAGGACCCGCCCGGTCTCCGCTCGCACGAGGTGCGCCACGCCGGGGACCTGCTGGGCGTGCTCCGGCTGCGGACGTCCGAAGGCCGGCCGCTGACGCCGGTGGAGGAGCGGCTCTTCGCCGGTCTGGCCGCTCAGTCCGGTCTGGTCCTGCGTGGTGCCCGGCTGCGAGCAGAGCTGGCCGAGCGGCTGGCCGAGCTCTCGGTGCGCGCCGAGGAGCTGCGGCTGTCCCGCCGCCGCCTGGTCGACATGCAGGACGACGAACGCCGTCGCCTGGAGCGCGACATCCACGACGGTGCACAGCAGCACCTGGTCGCCCTGACGGTGAACCTCCGGCTGGCGCAGACGCTGGTGCAGCGTGCACCCGAGCGAGCCGCGGCGGTGATCAGTGCCCAGCGCGACGCCGCCGGCCTCACGATCGAGACGTTGCTCAGCCTGGCTCGCGGTATCTACCCGCGGTCCCTCCGCGAGGAGGGGGTGACCGCCGCACTGCAGGCCGTGGTCGGCACGAGCGCGCTCCCCGTGGAGGTGACGTCCACCGGCGTCGGCCGCTACCCGGCCCCGGTGGAAGCCGCGGTCTACTTCTGCTGCCTCGAGGCCCTCCAGAACGCGGCGAAGCACTCCGGCGCGCGCCACGTCGACGTGCGCCTCCAGGGGGACGACCACGGGCTGACTGCCACGGTGCAGGACGACGGGACGGGCATGGACGGCGCGCGCGTCGCCGGAGGGGCCGGACTGTCCAACATGAGGGACCGCATCGACGCCGTGGGCGGAACCCTGACCGTGGACTCGCAGCCGGGACGGGGTGTGACCGTGCGGGCGTGGGTACCCGCAGCGCTGGTCCCGGCCGCGAGGACGGCCGGCTGACGTGCACGCCCGCATCGCCTGGTCGCTCGCCGCTGCCGCCGGTGCGGCCGCGGTCGCCGAGACGGTGCTGCTCGCGTCCCATCAGCCCCTGCTGTCAGCGGCGACGTTCGACCACGGGTGGCCGATCATCACCGCAGCCGCGGTCGCCGGCTCCGTGCTGGGCGCCCTCGTGGTCTCCCGCTCCCCTCGCCACCGGATCGGCTGGCTGCTCTGCGCCGGGCAGTTCGGCGTCGCCGTCGGGCTGGCGCTGCAGGCGTTCGGGGCACGTGTGCTCGACGGAGACGGCGACGCGGCGTCCACGGTCGGGCACTGGGCACTCTGGACGGCCCAGCTCGTCAGCGCCCCCTATGCGCTCGCTCTGGTCGCGACGCTCTTCCTGCTGGCACCGGACG
Organism: Jiangellales bacterium; assembly: GCA_035761805.1. Lineage (GTDB taxonomy): Bacteria > Actinomycetota > Actinomycetes > Jiangellales > Jiangellaceae > DASTQL01. The sequence goes on from DASTQL010000106.1 coordinate 11,881, forward strand.
GTCGCTTGCCCTCACGACGGTGGCGAGTGGCGCTGGCCCTGTGCGCAGCCGGTGTCGCCCTGCACGTCGCGGCCGTGGTGGTCGTCGGCCCGGCCGGCATCGGCGTCTCCGGACGGTCCGACGTCGGCCCCGGGGCCGAATCGCTGTTCAACGCCTCGATCGGGTGTCTCGCGGTCGCGATGATCGCGGCGGCGACGTCCCTCGTGCGCCGCATCCGCCGGGCCCGAGGGGAGGAGCGCCAGCAGCTGCGGTGGGTCGCGGCACCGGCCGTCGCGCTCGCCGTGGGGTTGCTGATCGCCGTCCTCGGCGGCCTCCTCGTGGGCACGGACACCCCGACGCCGTCGGCCCTGGTGGTCCCGTTCTTCCTGGCCTACGCGAGCCTGCCGGTGTGCGCAGGGATCGCCGTCCTCCGCTACCGCCTCTACGACATCGACGTCGTCATCAACCGTGCCGTCCTGCTGGGACTGGCCACGGCCTTCGTCGCGGCTGTGTACGTCGCCGGGGTCGTCGTCCTCGGTGCCACGATCGGCGCGCCGCTGCAGGGCTTCTGGCCGTCCCTGCTGGCGACGGCAGCCGTGGCGTTGGCGTTCCAGCCGGTCAGGAGCAGCGCTGTGAGCCTCGCCGACCGGATCGCGTACGGCTCCCGCGCTGCACCGTACGAAGCGCTGTCGAGGTTCAGCCGTCGGATCGGCGACGCGCCGTCCCCGGACGACCTCCTCCCCGCGGTGGCCGAGGCCGTGGGGCGGGAGGTGTCGGCGCCGGCCCGGGTCACGCTCGAGGTCGAGGCCGGTCCTCGGCTGTCGGCCGGCTGGCCACCCGGAGCGGTGACGGACGAGCCGAACGTCGTCGAGCCGGTCACGGAGCGGGGCCAGGAGCTCGGCGCCATCGCCGTGCAGGTCCCCCCCGGCCGGACGATCCGCGCCGACGAGCGGCGCCTGCTGACCGGCCTCGCCGGCCAGACCGGGCTCGCCTTCCGCAACCTCGCACTGGAGACCGAGCTCACCGCTCGCGTGGCGGACCTCGACCGTCGAACGGGGGAGCTGGCGGCCTCCCGGCAGCGGCTCATCGAGACCCGTGACCGGGAGCGCCGGCGGCTGGAGTCCGCCATCCGCCGCGAGGTCCTTCCCCCCCTGCAGCGGCTGCTGACCCGCCTCGACCAGCTACCCCGCCTCGGCCAAGTCCAGAGCGAGACGCCGTCCCGGACCGCGGTTCTGGTCGGAGTCGCGGAGGAGTTGGACGAGCTCGTCGAGGAGGTGGTGGGCGCGCTGGCTTCGCTGCGAGCGCTGACCAACGGGGTCTACCCGGCGGCCCTGGCCCGCGGTGGGCTGGCCGCGGCGCTGCGCACCGTCGTCGCCACGGCCGGCCGCGGCGGGACGGTCGAAGTGGACGCGTCGATGGCCGGACGGCGATTTCCCCCTCAGGTCGAGGCGGCGGTGCACGACTGCTGCCAGCAGGCGGCTCGCGACCTCGGGGGCCCGCTGGTCGTGCGGATCGCGCACGAGCACGGTGCTCTCGAGCTTGAGGTGGTCGGCGAGACCGCAGGCACCGTCGACACGGAGCACCTCGTCGACCGGGTGGAGGCCATCGGCGGCTCGGTGTCCCTCGCCGAGCGTGGCGGGTCCACCTCCCTGCACGTGACGGTCCCCGTGTCGTCACCGGTGCCGGACGGGGTGCCCGCGTGACGACCCGGGCTCGACTGGCATGGAGCCTGGCCGCGCTCGTGGTCGTCCTCGGGGGCGTCCACACCTGGTTGTTCTTCGGGTGGGCGACCGTACGGCAGGCGTCCAGCGGATGGCCGATCCTGACCACCGGAGCGGTGCTGATGGCGGTGCTTGGATCGCTGATCGTCACCCGCGTGCCCGGTCACCGGATCGGCTGGCTGTTCGTCCTCGGCGGCATCTCGCTGGCGTTGGGGGCCCCGTTGGACGCGTACGCGGTCATGCTCCGTGCCGACGGGTACGTCGCGCCGGCGTCCCTCGAGCACATCCTGGCCTGGCAGATCACCCTGTTCGATCTGGCGGTGCCGGGAACCCTGCTGGTCCTGACCTTCCTCCTCTTCCCCGACGGCAGCCTCCCGACGCGACGCTGGCGCCCGCTGCTCTGGGCCGTGGTCGCGACGCTGACGCTGTTCGTCCTCGCCGTCGTGGCCAACGTGCGACCGTTGCACCTCTACGAGGAGGCCACCGCCGAAACGATGGCTCCGTACGCGCCGGTGGCGTACGGCGTCCTCGTCATCGCCCTCCTCCTGGAGGTCTTCGTCGCGGCTGTCTCGGTGTTCCTGCGGCTGCGACGAGCCGAGGGAGAGGAGCGGCAGCAGCTGCTGTGGATCTGCTCCGCAGCCTTCTTCGTGGCCGTCGGTCTGGCCGTGGCGATCGCGGTGGAGCCGCTCGGCCTCGGGGACGTCATCGACGACCGCCTCCGGACGCTGCCTCTCCACCTCGCCGTGGTCGCGGTCCCCGTCGCCGCCGGCCTCGCGGTCCTCCGGTACCGCCTCTACGACCTCGACGTCGTCCTCAACCGGGCGATCGTCCTCACCGCGCTCACCGCCTTCGTCGCCGCCGGGTACGTCGTCGTCGTCGTGGCCATCGGGTGGCTCGTCGGAGCGCAGGCGCAAGGACGCTTCTGGCCGTCCCTGCTGGCCACGGCCACCGTCGCACTCGCCTTCCAGCCCGTACGTCGGGGGGTGCTCCGCTTCGCCGACCGCCTCGTGTACGGGCCACGTGCCGCCCCGTACGAGGCGCTGGCCGACTTCAGCGCCGGTTTGGACAGGGCACCGTCACCCGGCCAGCTCACGTCGCGACTGGCGCATGCGGTCGGCCTCGCGGTGGCGGCGCGGCAGGTCGTGGTCGAGCTGGAGCTCCCGGACCTCGCGGAGGCCGGTGCCAGGTGGACCCGCGATCGCCCCGGCCGGACGAGCTCGGGCGTCGAGACGCGGGTCGCCCTGCGCGACCGCAACGACCACGTCGGCTGGGTCTCCGTGGTGACCGACAGCCCGCTGACGGCCGACCGGCGCCGGCTCGTCGAGCACCTCGCCCACCAGGCCGCGGCCGCCTTGCGGAACGCTCACCTCGAGGCCGAGCTCTCGGCCAGGGTCGCCGAGCTGTCCCGGCAGGCGGACGAGCTCCAGCAGGCCCGGCGTGACCTGCTCGCCGCGCGGGACGGGGAGCGGGCCCGGCTCGCCATCGCCCTCGACCGCCGCGTGGTCTCCCACCTGGCCACCCTGCCGACGGACCTGGCCCGGCTCGCCGTCCTGGTGGAGCAGGCTCCCGGGGAGACCGCACAGGTGCTCCGACGTCACCTCGAGGAGGTCGGGAGAGCACTCGAGGAGCTACGCGAGCTCACCCGGAGATTGGCACCGGGCCCGGCTGCGCCGGTACCCCGATGAGTCCCGGTCAGGCCGTGGCGGTGGACCACACCTCGACCAGCCGGTCCGGACCGAACACCGCCTTCGCGATGTAGGCGGCGGCCCCGCTACCGGCCAGGTCGAACCTGTCCTCGTCGTACGTGGAGAGCAGGACGACGACCGGTCGCTCCGAATGCGAGCGGAGTCGGCGGGACGCCTCGATGCCGTCGATGCCCGGCAGGTTGACGTCCATCAGCACGAGTGCGGGGCGCAGCTCCGCGGCCGCCTCGATCGACTCCTCGCCGGACGCGACAGCGCCGACGAGGACGAAGCCCTCCGTGGCGTCGACGACCGCGGCCATGGCGTGGCGGAACGGCTCCTGGTCGTCCACGACCAGGACCCGGACACCATTCGCCGCGCCATGCATACCTCAAGCCTGACCGGGCGTCGTCCGGGGCGACCACCGTGCTGGCCCCACCACCGGGGTGGGGTTGACCACCCGGGTGACGTCAGCCGCCGTGCGTGGCCACGCCCGGAGGAGGGCGGCTGACACGGTCGGCGCTGAGCCACGCCGCTCGTACGTTCGAGGCGTTCCCCCACCTCGACCCGCGGAGGCCGCATGGGCACCCTCGTCCGGTGGGCCGCGGCCGCAGTTGCGGCGTGGCTCCTCCACCGGCACGTCGCGGGCACCGACCTGGGCTCCGTGGCAGCCACCGCACGCTGGGGGTGGGTGCTGGTGGCGGGATGTCTGAGCACCCTGACGCTCGCCGGCGCGGCCGTGAACCTGATGGCGGTGAGCCCGGTGCGGCTCGAGGTCCGTCGTACCGTCGCCGCCCAGCTCGCCGGCGGTTTCGCCAAGCTGGTCAGCCCGGCCGCGATCGGTGCCGCTGCCCTCAACGTCCGCTTCGTGCAGCGGGCCGGTGCTCCGACACCTGGAGCCGTCGCCACCGTCGGTGCCGCGCAGCTGGTCCAGCTTGCGACCACCGTGCTGCTCCTGGTGCTGGTCGGCGTCACGAGCGGCCAGACCGCGTTGCCCCGGGTCCTGCCCGGTCCGGCCGTGTGGGTGGCCGTGGGCGCGGTGGTGCTGGGAGGGTCCACGGCGCTCGGGTTCGCGCCCGTCCGTCGTCTGCTGCGGAGTCGGCTCACCCCGATGCGGCAGGGGCTGGGCCCGATGGGCACGAGCCTGCGGGAGGCGGTACGTCGGCTGCTCCTGGCCGCGACCGGGTCGCTGGTGCTCACAGGGGCGCTCGTCCTGTGCCTCGCCGCCAGCGTCGCCGCCTTCGGTGGGGCGCCCGACCTCCGGGCCGTCGCGGTCGTGCTCCTCGCCGGGACCGCCCTGGGCTCCCTCGTCCCGACCCCGGGTGGCCTGGGCGCCGTGGACGCTGCACTCGTGGCCGGGCTGACGGCCGCCGGGCACGGGGCGGCGGTCGCCGTCCCGGCGGTCCTGGTGTTCCGCCTGGTGACCGTCTGGCTGCCGGTCCCCCTCGGCTGGTTCGCCCTCCGCGGCCTCCAGCGGCGGGGCCACCTGTGACGACCGGTGCGGTCCGTCCCCACCGCGAGGGGCGGTCAGCCCCACCCCCGACCCGCCGAACCAGTGTGACGGCCACCACAGTGACGTGCGCCGGGGAGCCCACTGCCCTGCGGCTCGCCCGATCGGCGACGCCGTCCTCCGTGCCTAGCGTCGAAGACATGACGTACGGACACCGCAGGCAGGCCGAGTCCCTCCGCGAGACCGCGTACGAGCGGGGCTACGCGGCCGGCTGGCACGGCAGCAACGGCCCGCTCGGGTCGGTCGAGTTCGAGCGCGGCTACACCCGCGGCCGTCACGACCGCGAGCGCACCACCCCCGTCCGTGGCGTCCGGCGATGACGCCGACCGACCGCAGCACCGACACCCCTGGACACGGAGGAGCCCGTCATGACCACGTACACACACCTGCTGCTGCACGAACACCGCTCGGCAGAGCTGGCCGCCGAGGCGGCACGGGCGCGCCTCGCCCGGTCGACAGGTCGTCGACCGAGTCGCGCCAGGGACGCAGCGGCACCGCGATGACCCGTCTCACCACGACGGCGATCGCGCTGATCGCCCTCCACGTCGTCGACGACGCGTTCCTGCAGCCCGAGCCCGGGACGACGGCCGCCGACCACGCGCTTGGCGGCCTCGCCCTGATCGCGATCCTGCTCGTCGGCCTGGCCTGCTTCCATCGCGGCCACGCCGGCATGCGCGGGACCGTGACCCTGGCCCTGGGCGTCCTGGGCCTGACGGTCGCTGCCGAGGGACTGCTGGCCATGACCCAGGGCGTCCTCGCGCGGGACGACTACAGCGGCGTGCTGGCGGGATCAGCCGGGCTGGTGCTTCTCTGCGTCGGCGCCGCCACGCTGTGGCGGTCCCGCCGGCGCGACGGAGGCCGCGCCCGACGCCTGGGGCGCCGAGCCCTGGGCGTCGTCTGCGGCGTGGTCGGCGCGGTCGTCGTCGTGGTCCCCGTCGGGGCGGCGTACGTCATCACCCACGTCACGCTCCCGTCTCCGGGGGACGTCGACCTCGGCGTCCCGCACGAGCAGGTGACCGTCACCACGACGGACGGGCTCGACCTCCAGGCGTGGTACGTCCCGTCGCGCAACGGAGCCGCCGTGATCGCGGTTCCGGGTGCGTCCGAGACCCCCCGACACGCCCGGATGCTCGTCGAGCACGGCTACGGCGTCCTGCTCCTCGACCACCGGGGCACGGCCGAGAGCCCAGGGGCGCCGAACCTGCTCGGCTGGAACCGCAGCCCGGACGTGCACGCCGCGGTGGCCTTCCTGCGCGGTCGGCCGGACGTCGACGCCGGACGCGTCGGCGGGATCGGCCTGTCCGTCGGCGGTGAGACGCTGCTGCAGGCGGCGGCCGAGTCGGCCGACCTCCGGGCCGTCGTCTCCGAGGGCGCCGGGATCCGCACCCTGGGCGAGCACCACGCCGTCGAAGGCGCGAAGCGGTGGGTGGAGCTGCCCCCCGTCGCGGTGGCGATGGCGGCGACGTCGGTCTTCGCGGGCCAGCGCCCGCCGCCCGCACTGCAGGACCTCGTGCCCCGGATCGCGCCGCGGCCGCTCCTGCTGATCAGCGCCGGTCACGGTGTCGGCGGGGAGGAGCTCAACGCCCTGTACTCCGCGGCCGCCGGCAGCCACGCGACCTGGTGGGAGATCCCCGAGGCCAGGCACACCACAGGCCTCAGCACCCGCCCGGCCGAGTACGAGCGCCGAGTCGTCGGGTTCTTCGACGACGCCCTGCTGGAAGGAGCCGACCGATGACCAACGACGACTGGACCGACGCGATCGTGACCCGGGGACTGAGCAAGGTGTACCGGGACGTGACGGGTCTCGACAGCCTGGACCTGCGCGTGCCGAAGGGCTCGATCTTCGGCTTCCTGGGCCCCAACGGTGCCGGCAAGACCACGACGATCAAGCTCCTGCTCGGCCTGACCCGGCCCAGCCACGGCTCCGCCACGGTGGCGGGGCGTGACGTGGTGGCCGACAGCCTGGGGGTCCGTCAGCGGGTCGGCTACCTGGCCCAGCAACCGCAGTTCTACGACCACATGACCGCCCGGCAGACGCTACGGTTCACGGCCCGGCTGTTCTTCACCGGACCCGTCGACGCGATCGAGAACCGGGTGGGCGAGATGCTCGAGCTCGTCGGCCTGGACGACATGGCGGACCGGCCGGTCCGGGGCTTCTCGGGCGGGGAGCGCCAGCGGCTGGGGATCGCCCAGGCGCAGGTCAACGACCCCGAGCTGCTGATCCTGGACGAGCCGGCCGCCGCGCTCGACCCGCTGGGGCGGCGTGACGTCCTGGAGGTCATGCGGCGCCTGCGCGACCGGACGACGATCTTCTACTCCACCCACATCCTCGACGACGTCGAGCGGGTGAGCGACACCGTCGCGATCCTGGACGGCGGTCGCCTGATCGCCCAGGCGCCGGTCGACCGGCTGCTGCACGGCGACACCACGTCGTACACGCTCACGGTCCACGGGTCGGGGGACGATCAGGCGTCGCTGCTGCGTACCCGGCCCTGGGTCACCGGAGTGAGCATCGCAACGACCGACGACCTGGCGACGCTCACGGTCGCGGTGGACGACGAGGGCGCAGCCGACAGCGAGCTGCTCCGCACGGTACTGGCCGACGGGCAGACGACGGTGACCTCGTTCGCGCGCAGTCGCCGGTCGCTGGAAGACCTCTTCATCGATCTCGTCCAGGAGGAAGCACGATGAGCGCCGAGACCGGAACCCCCCGCTCCCCCGCCGGAGCGAGCCGCCCACATCTGCGGTCCATCACCACCCAGGGGTGGCGGCGCGGCTTCGCCCCGCTGCTGCGCAAGGAGCTCGGGCAGTGGTGGGGCACCCGCCAGTGGCTGGTCCAGGCCGTGACCTGGCTGGTCCTGATCAACGGAGTCGTCGGGATGGTCATGCTCACCGATCCGAGCGAGGACCCGGTGACCCTGTTCCTGCTGCTCGGCATGCTGACCACCGCGATCGGCGTCGTCGTGACGACGCAGGGGGCCATCGTGGGGGAGAAGCAACGCGGCACCGCCGCCTGGCTGATGTCCAAGCCGATCTCCCGCTCGTCGTTCCTGCTGAGCAAGCTGGGGGGCTACGCGACCGGCTTCTGGGCCCTGGCCGTCGCCCTGCCGGCCGTGGTCTACGTCGTCGAGAGTCTCGCCATCACCGGCTCGAGCCCCGGGGTCCCGCTGCTCGCCGCCCTGGCGTTGTGGGCCCTGCACGTGCTCGTCTACCTGGCGCTCGTGCTCGCCCTGGGAACGCTCTTCCGCAGCCGCGGACCCGTGGCCGCGGTCGGCGTGGGAACCATCCTCGCGGGCCAGTTCTTCGGCGGCATGGTCCCGCTCCCGGTGGTGACCGTCCTGCCCTGGATATTGCCCGACCTCGCGAGCGCCGTCGCGCACGGCGACGCCGTACCGGTGTCCATCCCGGTGGTGGTGGCCGCCAACCTGACGACCGTCGTCGTGGCCACCGGCGTGGGCATCTGGCGGCTGACCCGCCAGGAGCTGTAGCCCGAACGGGGAGGATCGCGCGGGCCGGGACGGGGGCGCCGGGCGCGGTGCGGGGTTGCGCCAGACTCCGGGGCGTGAGCACGGAGCTCGCCGGGCCCGAGGCCGAGATCACCGACGCGGTCGACCCGCGCCGGGTGCTGGACGACCTGCGCGAGCTGGTCGCCTTCCCCAGCACCGGCGGGTCGGCCGCGGAGCTGGAGGTCCAGCGCTGGTGCGCCGACCGGCTCGCCGGTCTCGGCGCTGACGTGGACCTCTGGCCACTGGACCTGCCCGCGCTCCGCGCCGAGCCCGACTACCCCCACGAGGAGGTCGAGCGCGTGGCGGCGTACGGCTGCGTGGCGACCTGGCCGGGCGACGAGGACGGTCCTCCGGCGCTGATCCTGGGCGGCCACACCGACGTCGTCCCGGTCGGCAACCCGACCGCCTGGCGGACCGACCCGTACGAGCTGCGGGTCGGGGACGGGGTCGCGTACGGGCGGGGGGCGTGCGACATGAAGGGCGGGCTGGCCGCGGTCCTCGGGGCCGTGGCTGCCGTCCGCGCTCTGGGTGTCCGCCTGCGGCGACCGCTCGCCGTCCACTGCGTGGTCGCGGAGGAGGACGGTGGGCTCGGGGCCTTCGCGACGCTCCGCCGCGGGCACACCGGCTCGGCCTGTGTGATCGCCGAACCCACGGCGGGAGCGGTCGTCACCGCCAACGCCGGCTCCCTGACCTTCCGCCTGGAGGTCCCCGGGCTGGCCACGCACGGCTCGACGCGGACCCGGGGTGTGTCGGCCGTCGACGCGTTCGTCCCCGTCCTGGCGGCCCTGCGGGAGCTGGAGGCCCGGCGCAACCGTGACGTGCCGGACGTCTTCTCCGGCACCCACCTCCCGTACCCGCTGTCCGTCGGCACCGTCCGGGCCGGGGACTGGGCCTCGACCGTCCCCGACCTGCTCGTGGCCGAGGGACGGTACGGCGTGCGTCTGGACGAGCCGGTCGCCGCGGCCCGGGCCGAGCTGGAGGCCGCCGTCGCCCAGGCCTGCGCCGGCGACCCGTGGCTCGCGCGCTCTCCGGTACGGGTGAGCTGGCCCGGCGGGGTCTTCGCCGGCGGCCGGATGCCCGCCGGGGACCCGCTGCTCCCCGCCGTACGGTCGGCGGTGCTGGACGTCACGGGGCAGGAACCGGGGGTCCACGGGGCACCGTACGGGTCGGACCTGCGGCTCTACGCGGCGGCGGGGGTGCCGACGCTGCAGTACGGACCCGGGGACGTCGGGCACGCGCACGCGGTCGACGAGCACGTCGAGGTGGCCGACCTCGAGCGGGCGACCCGGGTCTACGCGCTGCTGGCCACCCGGCTCTGCGGCGTCGGGGAGTGAGCCCGCAGCGACCGCCGCAGCCGCCCGGCGGTCGCCAGCGCGAGGAGCAGCCCCGCCGCCGCCCCGCCGACGGGGACTGCCAGCGCGGCCGTAGGCCCGGCCAGGTCGCCGAGCCGACCCGCGACGGCAGCACCGGCCGCGTAGCCGACGACCGCCCCGCTGGCGAGCAAGGTCATGGCGGCGCCGGCGCGGTGCCCGGGCACGAGTCGCCCGGCCGCCGAGTAGGCGCTGATCATCGCCGGGGCCACGGCCAGGCCCAGCGCCGTGACCACCACGGCCGCAGCGGCCAGGGACGGGACGAGGAGCAGCGGTGCCGCCAGCATCACCATGGCGGCGAGGGACGCGACCAGCCTGCGCTCGTGGCCGAACCGGGCCGGCACCCAGGCGGTCGCGACGCCGGCGGCAGCGCTCCCCAGGCCGAGGAGCCCGTAGACGATCCCGGCGAGGCCCGGCATCCCCGCCTCCGTCGCCAGCACGGTCAGCCCCGTCTGTGTGCCGCCGAAGACGACGCCGATGCCGCCCATCACGGCGACCAGGACGGACCGCTCGTGGGTGAGGAGCCGGCCACTCGCGGCGCTGCGCACCGGGAGGGAGTGCGCGACCCGGGCGGTCGGGTGGAGGGCGAAGGCGGTGCCGAAGCCGGCCAGCAAGAGCGCCGCCACCACGACGGCCACGGTCGGGTCGACGAGGGCGACCAGGCCCCCGACGAGAGCCGGGCCGAGGACGAACGAGGCCTCGTCCGCCGCACTCTCGTACGAGAAGGCCGTGCTGACCAGTCGCGGGTCGCCTCCGGCCCGACGGCGGACGAGGGGTGACCAGCGCACGCGGGCCAGCGGGCCGACCTGCGGGACCAGCAGGCCGGTCAGGGCAGCGGCGATGACGACCGTGGGCAGTGTCGCGCCGGCCGTGACCAGGAGGACGAGGCCGAGGAACCCGGTGGCTGCGCCGAGGGACTGGACGGTCACGACCGCTCGCTGGCCCCGGCGGTCGGCCAGCCCGCCGGCGACCGGCGCGCCCACCGCCGTACCGAGGGCGAGGGCACCGGAGGCGAGCCCTCCGGCGGCGTACCGGCCGGTGGCCGAGGAGACGAGCAGGAGGGTGCCGAGCTGGCCCATGGCAAGCGGCAGCCGGGCCAGGAAGGCGAGGCCCAGGTAGCCGGGCCCGGCGAGTGCGACGAGACGCCGGTAGGTGGTGAGAGGGGACACGGCGGGAGCTCCAGGGTCGGTCTACCGCGCGTCTCCCCGCCCATCAGACGCGCACCGTGGCCCTGTGCTCGTGCCATGGTATCGCCCGTGGCGGCGGACCTGCTCGAGCGGTGGACCGGCCTCGTGGGCCCGGGCGCCCAGGCCGTCGGTCGCGACCTGATGACCAGGTGGTCCGAGCCGCACAGGGAGTACCACGACGTGGCGCACCTCCGCGCGGTGCTGGATGCGGTGGACCTGCTCGCCGAGCACGCCGTGGACCTGGCGGCGGTGCGGCTGGCGGCGTGGTTCCACGACGCCGTGTACCAGGGCGAGGCGGGTACCGACGAGGAGGCGAGCGCGGTGCTGGCCGAGCGGGTGCTGCAGTCGGTGGGGGTGCCTCGCGACCGGGTGGCCGAGGTCGCCCGGCTGGTCCGGCTGACGGCGGGCCACGACCCCGAGCCGGGGGACGCCGACGGGGCGGTGCTCTGTGACGCCGACCTCGCGGTGCTGGGGTCGGACCGGCAGGACTACGCCGCGTACGTGGCCGCGGTGCGGCGGGAGTACGCAGCGGTGCCGGACGATGCCTTCCGAGCCGGCCGGGCGGCCGTGCTCGACCGGCTGCTGGGGCTGGACCCGCTCTACCGGACGGCGACGGCCCGTCGGCTGTGGGCCGACCGGGCGGCGGCGAACCTCAGGGCGGAGCTGGATCGGCTCCGGGGCGGCGCTTCCGGCGGCGCAGGCCGGCCGCGGTGATCCGGCGGACCACCTCCCGGCTGCTCACCGGGACCGCACCGGCCGCCACCAGCCGGTCGTACATCTCCGCAGGGACGTCGTAGTGGTCGCGGTCGAACCCCCGGCGTGGCACCCCCATCGCGGCGGCGAAGGCGTGCAGCTCCTCGTACGAGGCGTCGGAGACCAGGTGCGACCAGAGCCGGCCGTGCGCCGGCCAGGCGGGCGGGTCGACGAGCACGGTCACAGGGCAGCGGCCACGGCGTCGTCGACGAGGGTGCGCCAGGAGCGTACGAGCGCCGCGTCGACGTAGGCCTTGTAGGAACCGCCGGGCCGGACCGGCCGGCCGAGGTGGAACTTGCGCACCCCCGCGCGGGCCAGCCACGGCACGTGCTCCGGGGCCAGGCCACCACCCGCCATGACGAGTCCGGCGACCCGGGGATCGGCGGCCGCGCGGGCACACAGCGCGTCCAGGCCGACCGAGACGCCACGAGGTGAGCCGGCGGTGAGCACGGTGTCGAGCCCTGGCAGCTCCCGCGTCCGCTGCCAGGCCCGGTCGTGGTCCAGCGCGTGGTCGATCGCCCGGTGGAGCGTCCAGGGCAGACCGTCCAGCTGCCCGACCAGGGCCAGGATCGCGTCGGTGTCGAGGTCGAGGTTCGGGGCCAGGAAGCCGAGCACGAAGCCGTCGGCCCCCGCCGAGAGCATGGCGCGGGCGGCTCCCTGCAGCCGGGTCAGCTCGGAGCCGCTGGTGGCGAAACCTCCGTTGGCGCGGAGCATGACCCGCAGCGGCAGGTCGGTGGCCGCCCGGAGGTCGCGCACCGTCGTCACGCCGGGGGTGAGCCCGTCCCGCTCGATGTCGGCCACGACCTCGACGCGGTCGGCCCCGCCCTCCTGCGCCCCGGCGGCGTCGCCGGGGCCGGTCACCACCACCTCGAGCACGGGACGGACCACGGGCGCAAGACTAGGCGTCGTGACCGACGAGGACCCGCTGCTGGCGACCCGCGCGCTGCTGCTGCGCGACCTCGCCGCGCGCGGGATGGACTCGGCCGCCTGCGTGGACGTGCTCGAGGACGCGATCGAGGGCCGGCGATGGTGGGTCCAGGAGTGGCCGGAGGGCGCGGCCTACGTGGCCGGCCAGGTCGCTCAGGACGTCCAGGACCGGCTGCTGGACACGGGACTCGGCCGCTGGCCCCGCTGCACCGCCTGCGACGAGACCGAGCACCACGAGCTGCGGGTCACCCCGGACCTTGGATCCGACCCGCACTGGGCCTGCGAGAAGGCCGGGATCGTGGTGGCGCCGCTGGGCACCCTGGGTGGCGCCGCCCCTGGCGGCACCACGGGGTCACGGTGATCTTGTGGGGGGGTGGCCCGCCGCCCGGATGATCAGCGTGCGGCGGCGATGCCGGGACGCGGGACCTGCTGGGCACGGTGATCTTGGGGAGGCGTGCCCGGCCACGAGAGCACTCACGACGGCGGCCGTCCGGGCGGGGGGCCTCGGTGGACGCCGCGAGGGGCGGCACCCGCATCGGGTACCGCCCCTCGACGGTGGGTCGCCGGACCGACGGTCCAGGCCACTCGCGAGTCGCTGGATCAGAAGTCCATGCCACCCATGTCGCCACCACCGGGGGTCGCGGGCGCGGCCTTCTCCGGCTTGTCGGCGATGACGGCCTCGGTGGTGAGGAAGAGACCGGCGATCGACGCGGCGTTCTGCAGCGCCGAGCGGGTCACCTTGGCCGGGTCGATGATGCCGGCCTCAACCAGGTCGACGTATTCGCCGGTCGCGGCGTTGAGGCCGTGCCGCAGCGGCAGCCCGCGCACCTTCTCGACCACCACGCCACCCTCGAGGCCGGCGTTGATGGCGATCTGCTTGAGCGGGGCCTCGACGGCCACCCTGACGATGTTGGCGCCGGTCGCCTCGTCGCCCTCGACCTCGAGCTTCTCGAAGGCGGCCTGGGCGGCCTGGAGCAGGGCCACGCCGCCACCGGCGACGATGCCCTCCTCGACGGCGGCCTTGGCGTTGCGCACCGCGTCCTCGATGCGGTGCTTGCGCTCCTTGAGCTCGACCTCGGTCGCCGCGCCGGCCTTGATGACGGCAACGCCGCCGGCCAGCTTGGCCAGCCGCTCCTGCAGCTTCTCGCGGTCGTAGTCGCTGTCGGAGTTGTCGATCTCGGTACGGATCTGGTTGACCCGTCCGGAGATCTGGTCGGCGTCGCCGGCGCCCTCGACGATGGTCGTCTCGTCCTTGGTGACGACGACCTTGCGGGCCCGGCCGAGCAGGTCCAGCCCCACGTTCTCCAGCTTGAGGCCGACCTCCTCGGAGATGACCTGGCCGCCGGTGAGGATCGCGATGTCCTGCAGCATGGCCTTGCGGCGGTCGCCGAAGCCGGGGGCCTTGACCGCGACCGACTTGAAGGTGCCGCGGATCTTGTTGACCACCAGGGTCGCGAGCGCCTCGCCCTCGACGTGCTCGGCGATGATCACCAGCGGCTTGCCCGACTGCATGACCTTCTCCAGGATCGGCAGCAGGTCCTTGACCGCCGAGATCTTGGAGTTGACCACGAGGATGTAGGGGTCGTCGAGGAC
>DASTQL010000107.1:0-5178 GCA_035761805.1 Jiangellales bacterium
GCTACGGCCGAGGGTCGGGGGCCGACATCCGGGCGGTCATGCCTGCCGCCATGGCGGTCCTGCGGGACCATGGGCTGCGGCTCGACCCTCAGCTCACCCTGGCGCTCAAGGCGATGACGCAGGCATCGGCCTTCTTCACCAGGCTCGCGCCACCCGACCGGCCGTTCACCGAGGCGGCCATGGACGCCGTGGTCGACCTTGCCAGTGAGGCCATCACCGAAGAGGCTGTGGTCGACGCCGCCAAGCGGGAGGGCGGCAGGCTACTCGGGGAGGGGCTGCACGCGGCCCCGGCCTACCTGCGCGGCCTGCTGTCGTGGCGCGACCAGGTCAAGAAGGGCCGGATCACGGTCTATGTCGACACCTCGGGCCTCGACCGACAGATGGCCACGGTGCGCAGTCTGGTCTCCATGGTCGTCGTCGCCGTGCTGGTCGCGGGCGCACTGGTGGGCTCGGCGATCGCCTCGAGCGTCTTCGGCGAGGCCGAGGACCCTCGGGTGCGCTTCGCCACCCAGGCCGGCTTCTTCGCGTCGTTGGGCGTCGCGGCCGTGCTCGTCGTCATCTACCTGGTTCGACTCGCGCGCGGTGAGGCCTCGGCCGGGTCGCAGCGGTAACGATTGCCCGAATCACTCCCCGCGGGTGATGCCTCACGATGCACGCCGGCGTAGACCAGAGCGACAGCGGGCACGTGCGTGCCGTGACTGTGTTCGACATCGACCGAGGAGGTCCACCATGAGCACTCCCACCACGCAGACCGGACGTCGGACCGACTACAGCGCCGGCGCTGCCGGGCTCACCGTCTTCGCCGCCGTGCTGATGATCATGGTGGGCATCTTCCACGCGGCGCAGGGCCTGGTCGCCATCGTCAACGACACCTTCTACGTCGTGGGCGAGGAGTACGTGTTCCAGTTCGACGTGACGACCTGGGGGTGGATCCACCTGCTCCTCGGCATCCTGGTCGCCGTCGCCGGCTTCGCCCTCTTCAGCGGGGCCGTGTGGGCGCGGACCGTGGGCGTAGCGCTGGCCGTGCTCAGTGCGGTGGCCAACTTCCTGTGGATGCCCTACTACCCGTTCTGGAGCATCGCGATCATCGCACTGAACGTCTTCGTGATCTGGGCACTGACGGCCCACGGACGCGACATCACCCGGGCGTGAGCCCGCGATGAGCGACACCCGGCCGCTGCCCTTGTCGGACGACGAGCGACGCGAGCTCGAGCGACTGCGTGCCGAGGTGGTGACGCTTCGCGCCACCGCGCCACCGTCGTCCGCCGAGCCGCGGCGTCGGCACCGGCTCAGGGCCGTGGCCGGGGTCCTCGTGATCACCCTCGGCTGCCTCCTGGCACCCCTGTCGGTCCTGTCGGTCTGGCTCGACTCCCAGGTCACCGACACCGACGCGTACATCGATACCGTTGCCCCCCTCATCGACGACCCCGCGGTCCAGGACGCCCTGGCCAACGCGGTGACGACGGAGGTGTTCCGCCAGCTCGACGTCCAGGACACCACCGCCGAGGCCCTTCAGGCCCTGGTGGACCGGACCGAGCTCCCGCCGCTGATCGAAGAGCGGCTCGTCGGGCTGTCGGTCCCGATCACCAACGGCGTCGAGGGTTTCGTCACCGAGCAGGTCGACTCCCTGGTCGCCAGCGACGACTTCCAGACGGCCTGGGTGGAGGCCAACCGGGTGGCCCACCAGGAACTGGTCGCCACCCTCACCGGCACGCAGGACGGGGCGATCCAGGTCCAGGAGGGGACCGTCTCGGTCAACATCGCCCCCTTCGTCGAGGTGGTCAAGCAGCGGCTCGTCGACCGCGGGTTCGAGGTCGCCGAGCGGATCCCGGACGTCCAGGCGTCCTTCGTCGTCCTCCAGTCGGCCGACCTCTCCCGGGCACAGTCGCTCTTCGCGGTCCTGGACACACTCGGCACGGTCTTCCCCTTCCTCGTGCTCGCCGTACTCGCCGCGGGCATCCTCATCGCCAACGACCGACGCCGTGCCCTGGTGGGCGCCGGACTGGGCGTCGCCGCGTCGATGGTCCTGCTGGGCGTGGCGCTCGCTCTCCTGCGCGCCGGCTACCTGTCCGCGGTGCCGACGGACCTGCTGCCCCGTGACGCGGCGTCCGTCGTGTTCGACACCCTCGTCCGCTACCTGCGTACGGCTCTGCGTGGCGTGCTGCTGCTCGGGTTGCTGGTCGCCGCGGCCGCGTACCTCGCCGGTCCCTCCCGCACCGCGGTGGCCACCCGTGCGGCGCTCCGGCGCGGGACCGCGGCCGTCCGTGGGTTTGGCGGCGGCAGCGCCGGCCTAGCCGGGGCGCGGGTCGGGCACGTCGTGCGGGCGGCGCGGCGGCCGCTGCAGGTGCTCGCCGTGACCCTGGCGGGGCTGACCCTGGTCTTCTGGGACCGGCCGTCGCCCGCGGTGCTCGTCGGTGTCGTGCTCGTGCTCCTCGCCGTGCTCGCGGTGATCGAGGTGCTGGCAGCCGGGGACTACCCCTCGGCAACCGCGACGTCGTCCGTCGATGCCGGGCCCGAGCCACCTGCACTGACGCCCGACTCCGGTACCTCAGACTCCGATACCTCCGAGTTGCCCGACCAGCGGGACGCGACCACCGACGCCGACAGGGCCCACACCAGCGCGTAGAGCGAGATGTCAGCGGCATCCGTGAGCAGGCTTGCCACGAGTGGTGCGGTACCACCGACGAGTGCGCTCGCGAACCCGAAGGACACCGCCATCCCGGAGGTGCGGACTCGTGCGGGCAGGCGGTCGGCCAGCGCCGACTGGAGCACGAAGGCGCCGAGAGCGGCACCCATCGCGACGTCGGCGACGACCAGGCTGGCGAGGGAGCCATCGGCCACCTGGGGCGGTGCGACGACCCACAGCACGACCAGAGAGCCGACGCCGGCCAGCAGGACCGGGCGGCGACCCCAGCGGTCGGAAAGGTGCCCGCACACCACCGCTGACGCCGCCAGGGTCACGAGGCCGGCGAGCGCGCCGGACAGGACCGTCTGCAGGTCGTGCCTGCCGTCGCTCACGAGCCGGTTGGGGAGGTAGACGAACCACAGGTTGAACGAGGATGCCAGGGCCGCGGTGAGGAGGAATCCGCCGGACACGGTGTCGCGGTGGCGGCCGACGACCTCGGCCAAGGGCGCCAAGCGGCTGCGCGACTCGGAAACCTGCCTGCGGAAGTCCGGCGTCTCGTCGGTGCGCCAGCGCAGGTAGAGGCCGACGAACCCGAGCGGCGCGGCGAGCAGGAAGGGCAGCCGCCAGCCCCAGTCGGCCATCGTGGTCGGTCCGAGCGCGCGCTGCAGGACCGCGACAGCACCCATGCCGGCGGCGAAGCCGAGCGCCATCGTGGCCAGGTGCAGGCCGCCAAGCAGGCCGCGACGCTGACGCGGCGCGTGCTCGACGAGGTAGGTGACCGACACGACGAGCTCGCCACCCGAGGAGAAGCCCTGGACCGCACGGAGGACCAACAGCGCCACGGTGGCCGCCGTGCCGATCGCCGCCCACGGAGGCAGCAGCCCGATCGCCGCCGTGGCAACCGTCATCAACCCCAGGGTCGCTACCAGCGGGCCGCGCCGGCCCGTCCGGTCGGCTCTCGCGCCGATGACGAGCGCACCCAGCGGACGGACGGCGAAGGAGAGGGCGAAGACCGCGAAGACACCGGTCAGGCTGCCCTCACCACCGGCGGTGAGCACGTCGGCGAGCAGGGTCGCGGCGGCACCGAAGACGGCGAAGTCGTACCACTCGACGACGTTGCCCACGGCGCCCGCCGCCGCCGCCCGGTGGCGCGCTGCGGAGTCGACCTGCGGCATCCGTCCTCCCAGAGGTCCGTCTTTCGCGCGGAGCAGGGTACGGCCCCGAGCCGGGCCGCGCTCGTCGGGCACGCGGTGAGGGTGACGGAGCCCGACGTCAGTGGAGCAGGGCCTTGAGTCCGATGAGCGCCAACCCCAGGGCTCCGGCGCCGAGGCCGGCGAGCAGGCTGGCGCCCCACGGCCGCTCCCGCCGCCGCAGCGCCAGGGTCGGAACCGCGACCAGGACCACGATTCCGCTCCAGAGGGCAGTCCACACGGCTCGCTGATCCTCCAGGATGCCGAGCGCCCCTGCCACCAGGAAGGCCAATGGCACCACTGTGGCCTGGAGCATCCCGATCTCGTCGCGCGCGGCGTGCCGGGCGGCGGCCGCGAACGAGTGCCCGTGGTGGGCGTACATGACCAGCATGACGGAGTAGACGTGGGCGACCCAGAAGACCAGGACCGAGACGGCGGCGACGGCCGTCACGAAGCCCACCGACTCGCCGTGTGTGGAGGAGGCGACGATGACCGCGGTGACCAGGACGACCCCGTAGATCGCGTCCGCAGCCACGTCCGCGTCGTCGGCGAAATAGGGGGAGACCCACCGGCGGAGGCGCCCGCCGCGCTCCGCGACCTGGTCCCGGACGCGTCCGGCGTGGGACATCGGCTCCACCACCTCCCGCTCCGCACGGGCGTCGAAGCTCAGGAGAACAGCATGGCAGGAGAAGGCCGGGGCTGTCCCTGCGCGGCCGCGAGCTGGCGTGCGGACCAGGACGCCAGCCTCACCGCGTCCCGACGCGTCAGCCGGTCGCACACCCAGTCCCAGTGCATCGAGCACCAGTCCCCGGGTGCCAGCGGCCGGGTGAGACGCAGCCCGCCCCCGCCCGTGGCGAGACGCTCGACCAGCGGGACCCCCAGCCGGAGGGAACGCCCCTCCCAGACCAGAGGTCGCGAGCGTACGAGTGCGGTCACGCCGTCCACGTCGACGACCCGACCCCAGCGGATGCGACACCGGTCGAGTACGCGGAGCGGCTCGTCCACGAGCCCGGTCCGCAGGAGGCCGAGCCACGGGTAGACGACGAAGACGTGGAAGCTGTGGTGGGGGACCGCCGCTGCCGGGACGGCATCGACGAACGCCGACCCGTCACCCCGGCCGAGCCGGGGGTGGAAGCGGTCCTCGAGGGAGCGGCCCAGCGCCGCCCGGTCCACCCGATGGAGCAGGTCGTTCCCCAGCCAGTAGGCCTCGACGACCCTCCGGTCGAGCGGGTCCAGACCCGTGGCCCGCGCGATCAGCTCGAGGTAGGGCCAGGCGCCCTCGAACCCCCGTACGAGTCGGTGCAGCCCCCCGTCGTCGACGCCGGCGTCGACCTGCTCCAGCAGCTGGCGGGCGGCGTCCGT
>DASTQL010000108.1:0-2827 GCA_035761805.1 Jiangellales bacterium
GTCGACGACGGCAGCTTCTTCGAGGTCAAGCCGCTCTTCGCGCCGGAGCTGGTCACCGGCTTCGGGCTGCTCGAGGGTCAGCCGGTCGGGGTCGTGGCCAACCAGCCGGCCGTCAAGGGAGGGGTCCTGTTCGTCGACTCCGCCGACAAGGGCGCGCGCTTCATCTGGCTCTGCGACTCCTTCAACCTGCCCCTGGTCTACCTCGCCGACGTCCCGGGCTTCATGATCGGCTCCGAGGTGGAGCGGCAGGGGATCATCCGACACGGCGCCAAGATGATCACCGCCGTCTCGGAGGCGACCGTCCCCACGGTCTCGGTCATCGTCCGCAAGGCCTACGGTGCCGGTCTGTACGCGATGTGCGGCCCGGGCTTCGGCCCCGACGCGTGCCTGGCCCTCCCCACGGCCAAGATCGCCGTGATGGGTCCGGAGGCCGCCGTGAACGCCGTCTACTTCAACAAGATCCAGGCGATCGAGGACCCGGCCGAACGCGAGGCCTACGTGGCCCGGCTCCGGGAGGAGTACGAGGAGGACATCGACATCCTGCGGCTCGCCTCCGACCTCGTCATCGACGGCATCGTCGAGCCCGAGGCGCTGCGCGACGAGCTGGTCGCCCGGCTCGCCGCCGCGGCCACCAAGGACCGGCACTTCTCCGCGCGGCGGCACGGGGTGCCCCCGGTCTGACGAGCCCACCCTCGCGCCTCGAGATGACTCGGGCACTGATCGCCGTGGGTCCTGCGTGGCGCGGCGCGGGACCTTGACCACACGGTGATCTCCGGGCGGGGGACGGCCCGCGAGGGGTGATCACCGTGTCGGTCAGTTCCCGCGACCCGGGACGCCGAGGTCACGGTGATCATGACAGGGACTGGGGCAGCCGGGACACTCGGCCCGCTGACCCGCGCGGCCGACCGGAGCAGACTGGGAGCAGCTGGCCGACAGGTGGGAGGCGAGGCATGACCGAGCAGCCCGACCACGAGCTCGAGGAGCTGCGGCCCGACCATGACCGGGCGGCCCGGCCCGAGGAGGAGATCGCGGACGCCGCTCGCACCGACCCTGCGCCGCACGAGGTCCGGAGCGCAACGCGCACGGAACGGGGCAGCGACCCGCCGAACGTGACCTGACTCGTCCGAGGCCGCCGCCGACCCGGCTCAGCCCGGGGCGATGTTGTGGTTGAGCCGGAAGAGGTTGCCAGGGTCGTAGCGGCGCTTGACCTCGACCAGGCGGTCCCAGGTCGGGCCCGGGTAGGCCTCGCGGATGCGCTCTGCACCGTCGTCACCCAGGAAGTTGACGTAGGCGCCAGGGCGGCCGTCGGCCAGTCCGGCCGAGAGACCCTGCACCCACGCCTCGTGCGTCGTGCGTTCGGCGGGGTCCGCGAAGAGCGCCGCCACGTTGATCATGAGATGGCGGTCCCGGTGCGCGTAGGCAGTGGCCTCGTCGGGGACCCGCGCCACGGCGCCCCGGAGGACTCGCAGCTGGGTCACCGACATCATGGCGGAGGAGGCCTCGAGCGCCTCGAGCACCCGCTCCGCCCGCGCACGGTCGAACGAGTCGGCGTACATCGTCCGTCCCACGGCGGTCGGGTGGAAGTCGTTCTCCTCCGGCGGGAACATCCCGGCATAGGGAATGCGGTCCACCAGGTCGGCCAGTGGTGTGGCCAGCGATCGCAGGCGCCCGACCACGCGCTCGGCGGTCGCCTCGGTACCGGCGTGAGCGAGCAGCACCATGACCACGGGCCGGCCGTGGTGCTCCGGAGCCAGGAACGGCATCGGCGGTGCGGTCACGACGTTGGCGGTCAAGGACAGGTCGTCGTCCGCGCCCTCCCCCTCGGCGACCAGGTCCGCGATGACGGCCGGTGTCGCGGGGAGGAAGAGCATCCCGCCCAGCACGGATCGGACCTCGTGCAGGCGGAACCGGAAGCGGGTGGCCACGGCCAGGTTGCCGCCGCCGCCCCGGAGCGCCCAGAAGAGGTCGGGGTGCTCCTGCTCGTCGACGAGCAGCTGCCGGCCGTCGGCGGTGACCACCTCGGCGGCGAGGAGGCTGTCGACCGTCAGGCCGTGCCGCCGGACCAGGAATCCGACTCCACCCCCGAGCGTGATGCCCCCGATCCCGACCGTCCCGGTGTCGCCGAAGCCGGTGGCCAGCCCGTGCTCGCCGACGGCCGCGGTGTAGTCCCCGGCCGTCAGCCCGGTCTCCGCCCAGGCCGTGCGGCCGTCCCGGTCGATCTCGAGGGCCTTCATCGCCGAGAGGTCGATCACGACGCCGCCGTCGGTCGTGCTGTGCCCGGCGGTGCTGTGCCCACCGCTGCGGACCGCGAGCTCGACACCGTGGTCGCGGGCGAAGGCGATCACCGTGGCCACGTCGTCGGCGTCAGCCACCCGGACCACGGCGGCCGGGCGGCGGTCCATGCCGCCGTAGAACAGGGTCCGGGCCTCGTCGTAGTCCTCCTCGCCTGGTGTGATCACCCGGCCACGGACGGATCCGCGCAGCTCCGCGACCGGCGCGGAGGTGTGAGAGGTGGGGTCGGGGACGGACGTGTGCACGAGCAGCTCCTCAACAGCGGTTCGGTCCCGGTGCAGACCCGTCATTGCACCGGAACTCATCGCCCACGACGCTAGCCGCAGGCTCCGACAGCCCCGGTGCACCCGGCTCAGGAGCCGGCCAGCCCCGATCCGATCCGGGACCAGAACTGCTCGACGTGCCCCCGCCCCTGGCCGGGCCAGCCGCACACCAGGTAGTCGACCCCCAGGTCCCGCAGCCGCTCCGCGTTGGCCCGCACCTCGTCCCAGGGTTCCGACAGCGACAGCGAGGCCGCCCGCCGGATGGCGGACGG
>DASTQL010000109.1:0-11550 GCA_035761805.1 Jiangellales bacterium
CCGGACCGAGGTGGCCGAGATCAACGACGTGCTCGCGTCGTTCGACCTCCAGAACCCGATGGACGTCGAGTTCGGGCCGGACGGGTCGCTGTACGTGCTCAACTACGGCAACGGGTTCTTCGGCCAGAACCAGCCCGGCGCTGAGCTCGTCCGGATCGACTACCTGGGCGCCACGCGAGGGGGGCGGACCGGCAACTTCGCTCCGACGGTGAGCATCGAGGCCGACACCACGAATGGACTCGCTCCGCTCACGGTCAACTTCACGAGCGACGTGAGCGACCCCGAGAACCAGAAGCTCCGCTACGAGTGGGACTTCAACGCGGACGGCAAGGTCGACTCGCGCGCGTCCAACCCCACGTACACGTTCACCGAGAACGGCGTGTTCAACGCGACGCTCAAGGTGACCGACCAGGGTGGGCGCTCCGGGACCGACTACGTGACGATCATCGTCGGCAACACGCCACCGGTTGTCGAGTTCCTCACTCCGCAGGACGGCGACGCGTTCGCCTTCGGCGATGCGGTGCCGTTCGAGGTCAGCGTGACAGACGACCAGCCGGTCGACTGCTCGCGCGTGCAGGTGACCTACATCCTGGGTCACGACACGCACGGCCACCCGCTGACGACGGCGTTCGGCTGCACCGGCACGATCCAGACCTCGTCCGGCGGCCATGACCCCGGCGCGAACCTCAGCGGCGTCTTCGTCGCCGAGTACACCGACGACCCAGGCGACGGCCTGCCGCCGCTCACGGGGTCGGACGAGGTCGTCCTCGTGCCGACCGGCTAGCGACGACGTTCGGGGGGCGCCGCCACGGCGGCGCCCCCCGCGCGTTCATACGGTCGGCTGAAACACCTGGCCGCGGGCGGGCCAGAGCCTGAGCCCACATCGCCGTCGAGCATCTGCGCCCCTGGCGCGCGGGCGGAAGGGAGACAGCGCCCGGCCACGGACAAGTCGCCCAGCGCTCCGCGACCACCCCCGCCCAACGGGACATCCTTCGCGCCCTGGACCTCCCCGAACCGCCACGCCTACGGCCGGTCAACCCACGAACAGGCCGAGCACGTCGGCCGACCGCCCCAGCACCGACCCGTACGCGGCGTCGAGGCGTTGCCACGCGCCCGCGGCCCGGAGCACCACCTCGCCGGCCGGGGGGTCGCCGAGGAAGCCGTACGACTCCGCGGCATGCGCCAGCCGGACGGGCACCCCACCGGCGAGCTCGCGGGCCCACACGTCCGCGGCCAGCGACTCGAGGGCGGCCCGCGGCGGCGGGGGACCGCCAGCCCCAGCGGCGCGGTCCCGGAACTCCGACACCCCTTCGGCCACCCGGTCCGAGACCTCGCGCGCCGCCAGCCGGGCCACCTCGGCCCAGCCCGCGCTCGGGGGCAGGCCGGCGGTCCAGCGCAGCGCCGGGACGGGCGGCGGCAGCTCCAGCTCCGCCCCCGCAGCCGCGAAGCGGGCCACCAGCGTCCCGGCCTCGACCACCTCGTCCAGGTCCGCGGGTTCGGCCAGCACGGCCGCTCGCAGGGCGAGCGCGTCGAACGGCGTCTCGGCGAAGAACCCGGCCACCCGTCCACGCGCGACGACCCGCACCACCGCCTCGGCGTCGAAGCGCGAGACCCGTCGGGCATAGGTCGACAGGTCACGGCCGACGCTCGGGTCCCCCAACAGCAGCACGCTCACGTCTCCTGGAACCTCTCCAGCACGACGCGCTCCCCGGGCGTGAGCCGGCGGGGTCCGTGCGCCGCCAGGTCGTAGGACACCAGGATGCTGGTCGCCCGTGCGACCGTGGCGCCGTCCGCCTTCACCTCGTACGCGAGGTCGTACGAAGAGGTGCCGATACGGGTCACCCAGACCTCGACCACCAGCGGATCGGTCCGGAACGGCACCGGCTTCAGGTAGTCGATCTCCTGGTGCACCACGACCGCTGCCTCGTGCGCGGCCCGCGAGTCGGTCGCATAGGTGTGCGCCCAGTCGACCCGGGCCTCCTGCAGGTACTCGACGAAGGTGACGTTGTTGACGTGGCCGTAGCCGTCGAGGTCGTCGAATCGGACGGCGCAGGGGAACAGGTGCCGCATCAGGCCGCTCTCCGGTCCGGCGTGGGGCCGTCGGGGTCGAGGAAGGCCTCCAGGACGGCCCGCTCCTCGGGTCGGACCCGTCTCGGGCGCTCCGCCTCGAGGTCGTACGGGACGAGGACCGACGAGGCGACGACGTACACGGTCCGGGACCCGTCGTCGCCGAGGTCGAGCACCTCGTAGCCGAGCGTGAACGACGCGGCCCCCACCCGGCTGCTCCACGTCTCGACCCGGACCGGTGCCGGCCGGAAGAGCAGCGGCGCCCGGTAGGCCACCTGGTGCCTGGCCACCACGACCCCGGCCGCGAGCTCCTCCGCTCCGTGCCTCGGCGCGTGGACGAAGAGCATGTCCACCCGCGCCTCCTGCAGGTAGCGCAGGTAGACGACGTTGTTCACGTGGCCGAAGGCGTCCATGTCCGACCACCGCATGGGTACGTGGCACACGTGTCTCGTCACGCGTCACATCCTCCTGTACGGGTGGGGCGGGCGCGGACCGGGCAGGGTGTGCGGGTGCACGTTCTCCAGGCGGACACCGAAGGCCTCGTCGGCTGGGTGCTCGACGTGGTGGAGTCACTCGGCGCCCTCGGGGTCGCCGCCCTCGTGCTGCTCGAGACGGTCGTCCCGCCGATCCCGAGCGAGGTGGTGCTGCCCCTCGCCGGCTTCCTCGTGCAGCAGGACCGGCTCTCGCTGCCCGCCGTCCTGCTGGCGACCACCACCGCGTCGGTGCTCGGGGCGCTGCTGCTGTACGGGGCGGGGCGCGGCCTCGGGGAGCGACGAACGCGGGCGATCCTCGTGCGGGTTCCGCTCGTCGAGCACCGGGACGTCGACCGGGCCGAGGAGTGGTTCGACCGCCGTGGCGAGGTGGCGGTGCTGGTGGGCCGGCTGGTGCCGGGGGTGCGGAGCCTGGTCTCCCTGCCGGCCGGCACCCGCCGCATGCCGGTGACCCGCTTCGTCCTGCTCACGGCGCTGGGCAGCGGCATCTGGAACACCCTGCTCGTCGGCGCGGGGATGGCGCTCGGCACGCAGTACCGGCTCGTCGCCGACTACGTCGACGTCGTCGACCGGTTGCTCGTCGCGGGAGCAGCCGTGGCGATCGTGGTCTTCGTCGGGCACCGCCTCCGGCGCCGCGGTCGGGTCCGGGACGAAGACGCACCCATGCCGTGATCAGTCACGGGTGAGCTTGCGGTAGGTGACCCGGTGCGGCCGGGCCGCCTCCGCACCCAGCCGGTCGATCTTGTTCTTCTCGTACGACTCGAAGTTGCCCTCGAACCAGAACCACCGGGACGGGTCCTCGTCGTCGCCCTCCCAGGCCAGGATGTGGGTGGCGACGCGGTCGAGGAACCACCGGTCGTGCGAGGTGATCACGGCGCAGCCGGGGAACTCCAGCAGGGCGTTCTCCAGCGACTGCAGCGTCTCGACGTCGAGGTCGTTGGTCGGCTCGTCGAGCAGGATGAGGTTGCCGCCCTGCTTGAGGGTGAGCGCGAGGTTGAGCCGGTTGCGCTCGCCGCCGGAGAGCACGCCCGCGGGCTTCTGCTGGTCCGGGCCCTTGAAGCCGAAGGCGGCGACGTAGGCCCGGCTGGGCATCTCGACGTGGCCGACCTTGATGTGGTCCAGGCCGTCGGAGACGAGCTCCCAGACGGTCTTCCTGGGGTCCAGACCCGCTCGCGACTGGTCCACGTAGGACAGCCGGACCGTCTCGCCGATGCGCAGCACGCCCTCGTCCGGCTGCTCCTCACCGATGATCATCTTGAACAGCGTGGTCTTGCCCACCCCGTTCGGGCCGATCACCCCGACGATGCCGTTGCGCGGCAGGGTGAAGGACACGTCGTGCATGAGCGTCCGGTCGCCGAAGCCCTTGCCGAGGCCCTGGGCCTCGACCACCACGCTGCCCAGGCGCGGACCCGGCGGGATCTGGATCTCTTCGAAGTCCAGCTTCCGGTGCCTGTCCGCCTCGGCCGCCATCTCCTCGTAGCGCTCGAGCCGCGCCCGCTGCTTGGTCTGCCGCCCCTTGGCGTTGGAGCGGACCCACTCCAGCTCCTCCTTGAGGCGCTTCTGCCGCTTGGCGTCCTTGGCTCCCTCGACCTTGAGCCGCGCGGCCTTGGTCTCCAGGTACGTGGAGTAGTTCCCCTGGTACGGGTAGGCGCGCCCACGGTCGAGCTCGAGGATCCACTGAGCGACGTTGTTGAGGAAGTAGCGGTCGTGGGTGACCGCCACCACGGTCCCGGCGTACTTCTCCAGGTGCTGCTCGAGCCACTGGACGCTCTCGGCGTCGAGGTGGTTGGTGGGTTCGTCCAGCAGCAGGAGGTCTGGTGCCTCGAGCAACAGCTTGCACAGCGCGACCCGCCGCCGCTCGCCGCCGGAGAGCACCGTGACGTCGGCGTCACCGGGCGGGCACCGCAGGGCGTCCATGGCCTGCTCGAGCTGGGAGTCGAGGTCCCAGGCGTTACGGTGGTCGAGCTGCTCCTGCAGCCGGCCCATCTCGTCGAGCAGCGCGTCGGAGTACTCGACCGCCATCTTCTCGGCGATCTCGTTGAAGCGGTCGAGCATCGCCTTGGTCTCGGCGACGCCCTCCTCGACGTTTCCGAGCACGGTCTTGTCCTCGTTGAGCGAGGGCTCCTGCTGGAGGATGTCGACGGTGTAGCCGGGGCTCAGCACGGCGTCGCCGTTCGACGGCTGGTCGAGACCCGCCATGATCTTGAGCACGCTGGACTTGCCGGCCCCGTTGGGACCGACGACACCGATCTTGGCGCCGGGCAGGAAGGACAGCGTGACGTCGTCGAGGATGACCTTGTCGCCGTGCGCCTTGCGCGCCTTGCGCATCGTGTAGATGTACTCAGCCATAGGGCGTCCAGCGTACGGCCTGCCGCCCTGCTCGCCCCAATCGTCGGGCGCGGCCCGGGCCGGAGGGGACGGGCCCGGGCCGCGCACCGTTCAGGCGGCGGTGTCGCGGGACACCCCGCCCGGCTCGGCTGCGATCAGGGGTCCGCTGTCCGGCAGCGGGCCTCCGTCGGCCAGCGCGTCGAGGTCGTCGTCGAGGTCGTCGGCGTCGCGAGGCTCGATGTCCCCGCGGGCCGGGCCGACCCCGTCCTCGAGGTCGCGGCGGTCCGGCTCGGCCGGCCGGTGCGTCCGGATCTTGCGGAACATGGCGATGCCCTTGCTGAGGTCGTGCCCGACGTGGACGCCCTCGATCTCGGCGACGGTGCCGGACCCGCGCTCGTTGTCCCAGCTGGTGACCCGGAGCCGGCCCACCACGACGACGGGATCGCCCTTGCCGAGCGAGGACGTGAGGTTGTCGGCGAGCGCCCGCCAGCAGACGACCGTGTAGAACGACGTGGGCCCGTCGCCCCAGCGACCGGTCGTGCGGTCCAGCCGCCGCGGCGTCGTCGCGAGCCGGAACTTGGCCAGCGTGGCCCCGCTCTGCGTGACCTTGTGCTCGGGGGTCGTCGCGACGTTGCCGACGACGGTGACGTAGGTCTCGCTCATCGCGCCTCCTGCGCATCCGTGGGTGAGGAGGTCACCGATGCTGGACGAGCAGGGACGGGACCGGCAGCCACCGGCACCGCACTGTGGACGGACCCGGCGGGTCCACGGACCTGTGGACGCTCCCGCTCGAGTCAGGACACCGCGCGCCGGGCGGCGTCGCGGCAGGCCCGCAGGCGTCCCACCTCCGCGTCGACCCGGGCCACGACGACCCTGTCCGCGGCCTCGGCCACCGCCGCCCGCAGCCGGCTCCGCGCCACCGCCCCGCGCCGCCGCGCCCCGATGCCCGTCGCCAGGCGCGCGACCAGGCTCAGCAGCAGCCCGCCGAGCAGCCCGGCGAGCACCAACCCGGTCGGGACCGGCAGGGCCCCCCACTCCGGTACGGGCGGCTGCGGCAGCAGCAACCAGCCGGCCACCGCGTAGAGGACGAGCCAGAGCAGCCCCACCAGGAGCACGGCCAGTACCACCCACTGGGCGACACCCACGGCGCCCCACCACCCGGGGCGGTGGTCGACGTCGAGGTCGGTCCGGGCGACCGCCTGGTCGAGCTCGTCGGGCAGCCGGTCCGACGCTCCCCGGGCCGCCGACCGGATCGGCTCCACCCACGCGGGCGGCGCGCCGCGGGCGGCCGCGTCGCCCACCGCCCGTACCGCGGAGTCCGCCCGGGCCCGGGCCACGGGCGTCGCCTGGGGGACCGATGTCCGGACCAGGGCCCGCTCGACGTCCGCGCGGTCGAGGCGGAGCCGGCGGACCGGATCGGGCCTCAGCCGCCCGAGCCACCGGGTCACCGGCCAGCCGGTCTCGCGGCGTGCGCGCAGGGTGTACGAGTGGGAGACGGCGGTCACCACGGCGTCGACGCCCGCCGCGGCGGACAGCCCGTCGACCAGCCGGGACCGCTCCCGGTCGCCGACCCCCGCCGCCTCACCCTCGCAGGCAGCCAGGAGCAGCCGCCCGACCGTGACGACGTCTGCCGCGATCCGGTCGTACGCTGCGTGCCGGTCCTGCACCGCCCGCTGGACCACCGCGGCGAGGTCGTCCACCCCTGCTCCCGTACGAGCGGAGACGGGCAGCACCGCGACGCTGTCGAGCCCGTCAGCAGCGAGCAGGCGGCGCAGGTCGGCCAGGCAGGGGTCGACGTCGTCGGGCCCGAGCCGGTCGACCTGGTTCAGCACGACCACGGTGACGGCCGCGTGCTCGGCCAGCGGGCGAAGGTACCGGTCGTGCAGCACCGCATCGGCATACTTCTGCGGGTCCACGACCCAGACGAGCAGGTCGACCATCTCGACCAGCCGGTCGACCTCGACCCGGTGGGACAGCGTGGTGGAGTCGTGGTCGGGCAGGTCGAGCAGGACGAGCCCGTGCAGCTTGTCGTGGGCCGCGGGGTCGAGGGCGCTCTCGCGCGAGACCTGGTGCCGGCGCGGGATGCCGAGCCAGTCCAGCAACGGGCCCGCCCCCTCGGCGCCCCACACGCAGGCGAGCGGCTCGGCCGTCGTCGGCCGACGCGCGCCCACCCGGGCCAGGTCCAGGCCGGTGAGCTCGTTGAACAGGGACGACTTCCCGCCACCCGTCGCCCCGGCCAGCGCCACCACCGTGTGCTCCGCCGACAGCTGGTGCCGCTCCCGTCCGCGATCCACGACCGTCCGGGCGGCCGCGACGTCCCCGTCGGCGAGCCGGCCGTGCCCGGCGTCTGCGGCGATCTCCAGCGCGTCCAGGCGCTCGGTGAGCGCCGCCTCCCGCGAGTGCTTCACCGCATCCACCCGCGTGAGATCCGCGCCGCGTCCACCCCGTTGACCGCGTCGATGACGGAGGCACCCGCCCCCGCGTCGAGCTCCAGCCGGTCGAGCAGGTCGGTGTAGCGGTCGGCCTCCTCGGTGAAGAGCTCCCTGGTCCGTCGGCGCAGGTCGGCGCGGGCGCGCTCGGCGAGGCGCCGGACGGCCTGGTCGCCGAAGACGGCCTCCAGGAGCCGCTGGCCCACGACCGCGGTACCCCCCGCGATGCCGACCTCCGCGCCGGTCAGCCCGCCGGTGGAGGCGAAGACCACGATCATCAGGGCCACCCCGAGACCGTTGACCCCGAGGGACAGGAAACGCGCGCTGGTCCGCTTGTCCTGGCCCTCGGTGCGGACCAGGTCGAGGACGCCGCCCTGCCAGGCCCGCACGGTGGCGGCCGCCCGGTCGGGAAAGTCGCCGGAGGCCCGGTCGAGGTCGGCGTCCTCGAGCAACCAGGCCCCGGCGGGATCGGAGCGCCAGAGCCGGTCGGTGCGGTCGGACGACCGCTCGGCGGCGTCGACGAGCAGCGACTGCAGGCCGTGCTCGATGGCCTGCTCGACCTCCGTGCCGGGAGCCGCGCGGCCGCGCAGGACGGCGGCGACCCGGTCGCGCAGCCGACCGACCTGCTCCTCCAGGGACCGGAAGAACTCCCCCGTACCGACGAAGTCCTGCCAGCGAGCCAGCACCTCGCCGCGGAGCACGGTGCCGTCACGCATGGCCGCGTCGACCTCGTCGACGCCGTCGGCGTAGGCCTGCACGGCTGCGTCGCGGAGGCGTTCGGCCCGCTCGACCTGCTCGTCGGACGCGACCGCCATCGTCGGCGCGCGCCGGGCGAGCCCCTCCACCGCCCCGTCCAGCGTGCGGCGGACGACATCGGCCCGCGCGGCGGCGTCACCGGCCAGCTCGCGGAGCCAGGCGTCGATGTCAGCGACCGCGTCGGGCGGGAGCAGGCCGTCGTCGTCGACCGTCGTCTCGGGGACGACGAAGAGGGGCGCGTCGCCGAGCCCGTGGCCGGCGAGCATCGACGCCAGATGCGGGGTGACCTCGTCGACGGCGTCCGGCGGGACGCGGTCGAGCACCACAGCGACGGCCGCACTGCGGGCGGCGGCGCCGCGCAGCAGCTCCCAGGGCACCGCGTCGGCGTAGCGGGCCGCACTGGTCACGAAGAGCCAGAGGTCGGCAGCCGCGAGCAGCTCGGCCGCGAGCTCGCGGTTCTCCGCGACGACGGAGTCGATGTCCGGGGCGTCGAGCAGCGCGAGGCCGACGGGGACGGTGTCCGCGGCGGCCAGCAGCAGGCTGCCGGGGTCTGGGGCGACACCGGTCACCCGGGGCAGTCCCGGCAGCACCCGGTCGCCCTCGAACCACGACGTGTCGTCCGGGTGGTGCACGAGCACGGGTGATCGGGTGGTCGGGCGCAGGACGCCGGTCTCACTGACCGGCTGTCCGGCCAAGGTGTTGACGAGGGTGGACTTGCCGGCCCCCGTGGACCCCCCCACGACCGCGAGCACCGGGGCGTCGATCTCCCGCAACCGCGGCAGCACGTAGTCGTCCAGCTGGTCGATGACGTCGTGCCGGAGCCGGACGGCCTCGGTGGCCGCCGGCGTGGGAAGCGGCAGGCGCAGCGCCACGAGGCGGTCCCGGAGCACGGTGAGGGCGTCCAGCAGTCGGCTGGCGGCCTCCCCCGTGGTGGTCGTCACGAGCAAGATCCTGCCCGTACCGGGGCGAGGCGGCTACCTCGACACCCTTTCTCGACCGGACGGACCGTCCGACGGCCTGTTCGTACGACCGGGTGGGTAGCGTCCTCCGTGGGCCTGACGCGGCCCGCCCCTACCCTCGACGAGGAGGCCACATGTCCCTGGACCGCCCGGTCGCACCCGACCCCTACGAGCTCCTCCCCGCGGTCGCGGCGTTCGACCTGACGAGCGACGACGTCCGGGAGGCGGAGCAGATGGACGCCGCGTACAGCGCGGCGGGGGGGAACGTGTCACCGTCGCTGCGCTGGTCGGGACCGCCCGAGGGGACCCGGAGCTTCGTCGTCAGCTGCTTCGACCCCGACGCCCCGACCCCGAGCGGCTACTGGCACTGGACGGTGGGCGGGCTCTCCGCGTCGGTGACGTCGTTGCCGCGCGGCGCGGGGTCCCCCGACGGGGCGCTCCTGCCCGCGGGTGCCTTCCAGCTGCGCAACGACGGCGGCACCGTCGGCTACCAGGGCGCGGCACCGCCCCCGGGCGACATGACGCACCGCTACTACTTCGTCGTGCACGCCGTCGACGTCGACCGGCTCGACGTCGGCCCGGATGCGAGCAACGCGGTGATGGCCTTCAACCTGGCCTTCCACACCCTCGGCCGCGCGATCATCACCCCGACCTACCAGCTGTGACCGGGTGAGCGACTCCCCCCGCATCGGCCGGCTCGGGACCGTCCCAGCCCGGTCCCGCCCGGACCTGGTGGCCGAGGCGGTGACCACCGCCCTGGCAGCGGACGCCAGGCTGTCCGCCCACGTGGCCGAGATCGACCCCCGGCTGGCCGACACCGCCCAGTTCTGCGCCGCCTACGACGTCCCGGCGGAGGTCTCGGCCAACTGCGTCGTCGTGGCCGGACGCCGCGGCGGCGGCGAGCGGGTGGCGGCCTGCCTGGTGCTGGCCACCACCCGGGCCGACGTCAACGGGGTGGTGCGCCGACTGCTCGACGTGCGCAAGGCGTCGTTCCTGCCCATGGACCGGGCGGTCGAGGTGACCGGCATGGAGTACGGCGGCATCACCCCGCTCGGGCTGCCACCCGAGTGGCCGGTGCTCGTCGACGCCGCCGTCGCAGCCCTCCCGTACGCCGTCGTCGGCAGTGGGGTCCGCCGGTCGAAGCTCGCCGTCCCGGGCAGCGTGCTGGCCGCGCTGCCGGGTGCCGAGGTGGTCGAGGGGCTGGGCCGGCCGACCGGCTGAGCGGGGCACCGGTCACCGTGCGGCCCGGATCCCGGGGGCGGGCACGAACGCCCGCCGGCGCCGGTCGGCCAGCACCCCGAGCAGGGCCTGCTCCCGCTCGGCGGCGTCGCCGACCGCTGTCCCGTGGAGCACGCGGTCCCGGAGGAAGGCCAGCTCGGTGGCGGCGGCGTGGTAGTCCCGCGTCGCCTGCTGCGCGTCCGGACCGCCCCACTCCCCCGCCTGGCGGACCAGCTGGCGGCGTGCCCCCATCGAGGCCAGCAGCTGCGGTTCGTACGGGGCCAGCCAGCCGGCGGCCGCATAGGCGGGCAGCTGGCGCCGCACGATCGAGCCCTCGCGCCGGCGCGACCACACGGCCAGCGTGACCGCGGCGAGGAAGACCGGCACCATCACCGTCGTGTAGAGCGCGAGGAACGCCTCGCTCCCCGCGGTGGCCGATGCGTTCCACAGTGAGTGCAGGACGACCGCGACGGCGAACCCCCCGGCCGCGGCGACGGGTCGCACCCCACGGCTCCTGGCCGTCACCGCGATGCCCAGCCCGACACCCGTCATGACCGTGAAGAGCGGGTGCGCGAAGGGCGAGAGGATCGCCCGGGCGACGAAGGTGTCACCCGACGAGACGACCCCGCCGATCACGCCGGCTCCGGCCACTCCCTCGGTGAACGCCCGGCCGAAGTAGAGGACGTTCTCGGTGAAGGCGAAGCCGACCCCGGTCAGCCCACCGAGCACGATCCCGTCGACGACCCCGTCGAACTCCCGTCGCCGCAGCACGAGGAAGCCGAGCAGGAAGGCACCCTTGGCCGCCTCCTCCACGACGGGCGCCACCAGGACGGCCGCCACCTCGAACGCCTCCTCCTCCCCCAGGACCGGCAGCATCACCCGTACGGCGAGGGAGTTCAGCGCCAGGGAGACGCCGGCGGCGACGGTCGCCCCCCACCCGAGGGCCAGCCCGACGTAGGCGGGCGGCTCGGGCTCCCAGCGGTCCAGCCAGACGAAGCTGAGGCTGACCGGCACGAGAGGGAGCAGGGCGAGGACTCCGCCCACCACGAGTCCGCCTGTCCCGACCTCGGCCCCGATGGCCGCCACGACCAGCAGGGCCGCCCAGCCCAGTACGACCGCGAGCGCCACCGTCGCGAGCACCCGGCGCGCCATGCCCGACGCCTGGCGCCGGTACGCGGGCGCGGGGGGCGGCATGGTCGGCAAGCCTAGGTCCGGCCCACTCCCGTGGTGCAGCGGACGTGGCCCACAATGGGCCGCGGTCGAGCGCCCGTAGCTCAGCGGATAGAGCAGGTGCCTTCTAAG
>DASTQL010000110.1:0-17561 GCA_035761805.1 Jiangellales bacterium
CCGCGAGCCAGACCGACCCCGCCCCGCTGGTGCCGAGTCGCACCCCTCCGGAGTCGATCCGCAACTTCTGCATCATCGCCCATATCGACCATGGCAAGTCGACGCTGGCCGACCGGATGCTCCAGCTCACCGGCGTCGTCGATGACCGGACGATGCGCGCGCAGTACCTCGACCGGATGGACATCGAGCGGGAGCGGGGTATCACGATCAAGAGCCAGGCCGTCCGGCTGCCCTGGACTGCCGGGGACGGCCGGACGTACGTGCTCAACCTCATCGACACGCCGGGTCACGTGGACTTCTCGTACGAGGTGTCGCGCAGCCTCGCCGCCTGCGAGGGCGCCGTCCTGCTCGTCGACGCCGCGCAGGGGATCGAGGCGCAGACCCTGGCCAACCTCTACATGGCGCTCGAGAACGACCTGCACATCATCCCCGTCCTGAACAAGATCGACCTGCCCGCCGCGCAGCCGGACAAGTACGCGGCGGAGCTGGCCCACCTCATCGGGTGCGACGCCGACGACGTGCTGCGGGTCTCGGGCAAGACCGGCGAGGGGGTCGAGGAGCTCCTGCAACGGGTCGTCGACGAGGTACCGGCACCGGTCGGCGACGCGGCGGCGGCCGCCCGGGCATTGATCTTCGACAGCATCTACGACACCTACCGAGGCGTCGTGACCTACGTACGGGTGATCGACGGCCACCTCTCGGCGCGCGAGCGCATCCTCATGGTGTCGACCCGGGCCAACCACGAGCTCCTGGAGATCGGGGTGATCTCCCCGGAGATGCGTCCGAGCCGCGGGCTCGGCGTGGGCGAGGTGGGTTACCTCATGACGGGCGTCAAGGACGTCCGCCAGTCCAAGGTCGGCGACACCATCACCGACGCCGCCGTTCCGACCAAGCACCCCCTGGAGGGCTACCGCGACCCGAAGCCCATGGTCTTCTCCGGGCTCTACCCGATCGACGGGTCCGACTACCCCGACCTCCGCGACGCCCTGGACAGGCTCAAGCTCAACGACGCGGCCCTGGTCTTCGAGCCGGAGACCTCGGCCGCGCTGGGCTTCGGCTTCCGGTGCGGCTTCCTGGGCCTGCTCCACCTGGAGATCGTCCGGGAGCGGCTCGAGCGTGAGTTCGGGCTAGAACTCATCTCGACGGCGCCCAACGTCGTCTACCGGGTCGCCATGGACGACGGGACCGAGGTCACTGTCACCAACCCGAGCGAGTTCCCGACCGGCAAGGTCGCCACGGTGTTCGAGCCGGTGGTCCGGGCCACGCTGCTCGCCCCCAGCGAGTTCGTTGGCACGATCATGGACCTCTGCCAGACCCGGCGGGGGTCGCTCCTGGGCATGGACTACCTGTCCGAGGACCGGGTCGAGCTGCGCTACACGCTGCCGCTTGCCGAGATCGTCTTCGACTTCTTCGACGCGCTCAAGTCCCGCACCCGCGGCTACGCCAGCCTCGACTACGAGCCCACCGGCGAGCAGGAGGCCGCGCTGGTCAAGGTCGACATCCTGCTCCAGGGTGAGCCGGTGGACGCCTTCAGTGCCATCGTCCACCAGGACAAGGCCTACGCGTACGGCGTCGCGATGGCTGGCCGACTCCGCGAGCTGATCCCCCGGCAGCAGTTCGAGGTGCCGATCCAGGCGGCGATCGGCTCGCGGGTCATCGCCAGGGAGACCATCCGTGCCATCCGCAAGGACGTGCTCGCCAAGTGCTATGGCGGTGACATCACCCGCAAGCGGAAGCTGCTCGAGAAGCAGAAGGAGGGCAAGAAGCGGATGAAGATGGTGGGGCGCGTCGAGGTCCCCCAGGAGGCCTTCATCGCGGCGCTGTCCACCGGCGACGAGTCGGCCCGCCGGTGAGCGAGCCACGGCTGCACTCGGTCAACGCCGGGCGGGCCAGGCCGGTCCCCTGGGGCAGCGTCGGCCGGTCCGCCATCGACAAGCGGCGCGTCGAGGGCCCCGTCCACGTCCACCGGCTCGGCGTCGACGGCGACGAGCAGGCGGACCGGCGCCACCACGGCGGCACCGAGCAGGCGGTCTACGCCTACGCCCGCGAGGACCTCGACCTCTGGGCGGCGGAGCTCCTGCGCGACCTGCACGACGGGGTCTTCGGCGAGAACCTCACGACCGAGCGGCTGGACCTGTCCACAGCCCGGGTGGGGGAGCGCTGGCGCATCGGCTCCGTGCTCCTCGAGGTCACCACACCCCGGATCCCGTGCCGCGTCTTCCAGGGCTGGCTGGACGAGCCGCAGTGGGTCAAGCGGTTCACCGCGTACGGGCGCCCCGGGACCTACCTCCGGGTCGTCGAGGAGGGCGTCCTGCAGGCCGGCGACCCGATCGAGGTGGTGCACCGCCCCGACCACCACGTGTCCGTCGGGCACGCCTTCCGGGCGCTGACCACCGAGCGCCACCTGCTCCCTGCCGTCGCCGCGGTCCCCGGGATGCACCCCCACCTCGTGGCGGCGGCCAAGGGGCGCTGAAGGGCGTGCCCCGGGGCGAGTGCGGCCGACGAGCCGCGCCGTTGGTTACCGGCCGGTAAGAAAAAAACAGTCACAAAGCGGGCAGAACCGTGACGCGAGTCACCCCGTCGCTGGTCCGGTCGACCGCGACCGATTAGCGTTCGCGGCACAAGCCCGTGCTCGTGACACCCGAGGACCTTGCAGGAGGCCTGGCTCATGACCGATGCCATCACCGATACCGGGACGATCGTGGCGCAGCGGCCGCCCTCGGTCGGTCGCATGTTCGCCGACCGGGCGGCGGCGACGCCCACCCGAGAGGCGTTCCGCTACCCACAGGGCAGCGGGTGGGCGGCGATCACGTGGCAGGAGACCAAGGACCGGGCCGACGCCATCGCGGCCGGGCTCATCGCGCTGGGCATCGAGCCGGAGCAACGGGTCGCGATCGCGTCCGCCACCCGGATCGAGTGGGTCCTCGCCGACCTCGCGATCATGTGTGCCGGCGCAGCGACGACCACCATCTACCCGTCCACGCTCGAGGACGACGTCCACTTCATCCTCTCCGACTCCGAGTCCCGGGTCGTCTTCGCGGAGAACGAGGCGCAGCTGGCAAAGATCGCCGCGACCCGTAGCACGCTGCCGGACGTCCAGAAGGTCGTGCTCCTCGACGGTGAGGGCGACGGCGACTGGGTCATCTCCCTGGCCGACCTCGAGCGGCTCGGCGCCGAGCACCTCGAGCGCAACCCCGACGCCATCTCCCAGGTCATCGACAAGGTGAGCCACGACCACCTGGCGACGCTGATGTACACCTCGGGCACCACCGGGCGCCCCAAGGGTGTGCGGTTGACGCACGGCAACTGGACGTACGAGGCCGTCGCGATCGACCACCTGCAGATCCTCAACGAGGACGACGTGCAGTACCTCTGGCTGCCGCTGTCCCACTCGCTGGGCAAGGTGCTGCAGGTGATGCAGCTGCAGATCGGCTTCATCTCGGCGGTCGACGGGCGGGTCGACAAGATCGTCGACAACCTGGCCGTGATCAGGCCGACCTTCATGGGCGCCCCGCCGCGCATCTACGAGAAGGTCATGAGCAAGGTCGTCTCCACCACCGAGCAGGAGGGTGGGGTCAAGGTCAAGATCTTCCACTGGGCCCTCGGGGTCGGACGGAAGGTTTCCGAGCAGCGGCGCGGGGGCAGGGAGCCCGGCTTCCCGACCAACGTCGAGTACGCGGTCGCCGACAGGCTCGTCTTCAGCAAGCTCAAGGCCCGGATGGGCGGCAACATCCGATACTTCATCTCCGGCGGTGCGGCCCTCTCCCGCGACATCGCGGTCTTCTTCCACGGCGCCGGCCTGCTCATCCTGGAGGGCTACGGCCTCACCGAGACCAGCGCGTTCAGCTTCGTCAACCGGCCGGACAACTACGAGTTCGGGACCGTTGGCCTGCCCGCACCCGGCACGGAGGTTCGCATCGCCGAGGACGGCGAGATCCTGATCAAGGGCCCGGGCGTGATGACGGGCTACCACAACATGCCCCAGCAGACGGCCGAGGTGCTCGACGCCGACGGCTGGTTCCACACCGGCGACATCGGCGAGCTCACCCCCAAGGGCAACCTCAAGATCACCGACCGCAAGAAGGACCTCATCAAGACCTCGGGAGGCAAGTACGTCGCCCCACAGGCGATCGAGGTGCTCTTCAAGGCCGTGTGCCCGTACGCGAGCCAGATGGTGGTGCACGGCGAGCATCGCAAGTACGTCACCGCCCTGATCACCCTCGACCCGGACGCCATCGCCTCCTGGGCCGAGCACAACGACCTGGTCGGGATGCCGTACGCCGACCTGGTCAGCACGCCCCAGGTCCGGGGCCTGATGCAGGGCTACGTCGACGAGCTGAACTCCCGCCTGGCCCGGCACGAGCAGATCAAGAAGTTCGAGATCCTGCGGCACGACCTGACCATCGAGGACGGGCACCTCACCCCGAGCCTCAAGGTCAAGCGCAAGCACGTCGAGAAGCAGTACATGGAGACCTTCGACAAGATGTACGTCGAGTAGCCCGCACGACGCTCTCGCCGCCCCCGCGACCTCCGGTGCGGGGGCGGCGTCGCGTCCATGCCCGGCACCATGGGGGACGATGGGCGCGTGCCCGCGACGCTGCCGGACGGTGAGCCCGTCCCTGCCGACGGCATGCTCCCCGCGAGCGCCCTGGCGGGGTTGGGGGAGCGGCCGTTCGGTGTCTACGTGCACGTGCCCTTCTGCGCCACGCGGTGCGGCTACTGCGATTTCAACACCTACACCGCCGAGGAGCTGGGGACCGCCCCCGGGGCCAGCCGGGCCTCGTGGGTCGAGGGCGCTCTGGCCGAGATCCGGCTGGCCCGGCGGGCGCTGGGGGACCCCGACCTGCCGGTGACGACCGTCTTCGTCGGCGGTGGGACGCCGACCCTGTTGCCCGCCGACGACCTGGTCCGGGTCGTGGACGCGCTGAGGGCGCACTTCGGGTTCGTCCCGGACCCCGAGGTGACCACCGAGGCCAACCCGGAGTCCATCGGTCCGGAGGGCCTGGCCAGGCTCCGGGCGGGCGGCTTCACCCGGGTGTCCTTCGGGATGCAGAGCTCGCGCCCGCACGTGCTCGACGTGCTCGACCGGGCCCACACCCCCGGACGTCCGGCGATCGCGGTGGCCGAGGCTCGCGCCGCCGGTTTCGACCACGTCAACCTCGACCTCATCTACGGCACGCCGGGCGAGAGCCTCGACGACTGGCGCGACTCCGTGGACTGCGCACTCGACGCGGGTCCGGACCACGTGTCGGCGTACGCGCTCGTCGTCGAGCCGGGCACCCGGCTGGCTGCCCGGGTCCGGCGTGGGGAGCTCCCGGCCCCCGACGACGACGACCTCGCCGACAAGTACCTGCTGGCGGACGAGCTGCTCACTGCCGCGGGGCTGCGGTGGTACGAGGTCTCCAACTGGGCCGCCGACTCCGGGGCCCGCTGCCGGCACAACTTCCTCTACTGGACCGGGGGCGACTGGTGGGGTGTCGGGCCGGGGGCCCACAGCCACGTCGGGGGGACCCGCTGGTGGAACGTCAGGCACCCTGCAGCCTGGGCCTCCCGCCTGGCGGCGGGGCGTAGCCCGGCCCACGCCCGCGAGGTGCTCGACGACGACACCCGCCGGGTAGAGAGGGTGCTGCTCGAGCTGCGACTGGACGGAGGCTTGGACTTGGGCGTGCTCGACCCGGCCGGACGTGCGGCGGCCTCCGGCGCGGCGGCCGGCGGGCTGCTCGATGCCGTCGCCCTGGCAGCCGGCCGGGCCGTGCTCACCCGCCGGGGCCGGCTGCTCGCGGACGCCGTCGTGCGCGACCTGCTCGGGTGACGGCGGCTACCGGACCATCCGGATCGTGAGCGGGTAGCGGTAGTCCTCGCCCTGGTTGGCCTTCACCCCCGCCACGATCACCAGCACCACCCAGGCGACCACCAGCAGCGGCAGGAGGACGAAGCCGATCAGGACGAACACCAGCAGGAAGCTCACGAGCCCGTAGATCAGGAAGCTGATGTTGAAGTTCAGCGCCTCGACCGCATGCCGCCGGACGAAGGCCGACCGCTCGCCCATCGTCAGCATGACGACCAGCGGCCCCAGAGGCGTGAGACCTCCGACGAGGGAGCCCGCGAAGGCCGACAGGTGAGCCAGCAGGCCCCACGTGCGCTCCTGGTCCGGTGCGAGCGGGACGACACCCGGTCGGGGTGCACCGCCGTACGGGGCCTGGCCCGGTGGGGGGTACTGGGGCTGCCCGCCGTACGAGGGTGGTCCTACTTGAGGCGGCTGATCGCCGTACGGGGGCGGACCGGCCGGGGGCTGACCACCGCCGGCCGGGTCGTCGCGCGGCGGTTCGTCCGGAGGGGCATTGCTCATGGCTCGACTCCGTTCACTTGGTCCGGATCACCAGGTCGCGCGCCGCTTTGTCGTGCCAGCCCTGGAGCCGGCCGGTGCCGTCGAAGAACGGCGAGATGTAGACGACCAGCTGCCCGATGCCACAGATGATGCCTCCGACGAAGGGGATGAGCCACCGCACGAATGCGCGGCCCCACCCGATCAGCCCTCCGCCGGCCTCGTCGACGACCTTGATCCCGAGCACGCTCTTGCCCGGCGTCGCCCCGCGGGCTCCGATGAAGCCCACCTCGTAGAGCACGGCGAGCAGTGAGTAGAGCCCGGCGAAGACGACGATCGCCGCGAGCTGCCCCGCGACGTCCTCGGGGTTGAGCAGCTCGCCGGTCACCGGGTCGACGTCGGCCTGGCCGGCGAGACTGCCGCCGATGAGCGTGAACACGATGAACGCCGGGATCGACAGGATGATCACGTCGATGATGCGCGCGCCCAGCCGACTCGCCATGCTCGCCGGAATGCCCACACCCTCTGCCGGCTGCCCAGAGCCCTGGTCACGGTACGCGGGCTGGCCCCAGCCGGGTGCCTGCCCCTCGTACGCGGGAGGCTGTTGCCCGGACGGCTGCCCTCCGTACGGGGGCGGCTGCTGCCCGTACGGCGGCGGCTGTTGTCCGTACGGGGGCGGCTGCTGCCCGTACGGGGGCTGGCCGTAGGCGGGCGGCTGGTCGCTCGCGGGCGGCTGCTCACCGCCAGGGCTGGCATAGGGGTCGGGCTGTTCCGGCTGCTCGGGCTGGTCATCGGGGCGGGTGGGATCGGTCATGGCGGGCTTCCCCTCGAGCGGTCGCCCCGGCGCGATGCACGAGGCTCGGCCGGAGACTAGCGATCCGGACCGACGATCAGGGCGTGGACGACGCCGTCGTCACGAAATCGATGAGTTCCTCGACCCGGCCGAGCAGCGCGGGCTCGAGGTCGGCGTAGCTGTGGACACTGCCCAGGATGCGCGGCCAGGCCGCGCCAGGCTCCGGGCTCCAGCCCAGGGCCTCGAGGACGCCGTCCTTCCAGGGTCGCCCAGCCGGCGGCCGGGCCCCGGGCGGAAGGCGGCGACCCGCGCCGGAAGGTCGTCGATGCCGCCCAGCACCTCCACCACGACCCCCTCGACCCGGATGTCGTCGCCCCAGACCTTCTCGACCAGCTCGGCGTCGTGCCGGCCCTCGACGTAGATCCGGCTCGCCCGGGCGACCCGGGCCCGCCGCCCGCTCACCGCGACCGAGCCGGAGGCGGTCCGGTCCGGGGTCGGGGGGGGGGCGTAGGCGACGACGGCGCCGCAGAAGCCGCTCTACACGTCCTCCACCACGAGGTCCGGCGCGGCGGCCACCTCGACGCTGCGACCTCCCGGCGGCCGTTGCCGGTCGGTGGACAGGACGTCCGAGCCGTAGCGGTCACGGGAGGTCACCGGCTGGACGCTACCGACCGGGACGTCCCCTCAGCACCCGCGACTCGCGGGGGCGGGGATCAGCGGGCACGCTCCGCCTGCCGCAGGTGCTCCACGTACGACACGGGTGGCGTGCAGACGTGGCCGAGCACGCACCGGGTCCGTACGTAGGGGACCGGACGGGACGGCGCCGGCCAGGTCCACAGTGCGACGATCTCGGCAGGCAGGCCGCACGAGTCGTCGGGGCAGGGAATCAGCGCGCTGGCGGCGGCATCGTCCATGGCGGTTCCTTTCCCTTGCATCGAGGAGCCCGGGGACGGGATGGTTGATACGGCGGCGACCTCGTAGGTTCGGCACGAGGGCGGTAGCGGCCGTAGACTTGGCACTCGACGTTTCCGAGTGCCAGCGACCCACACCGGACGGAGGTGCGTGCCCCGTGTCGCTCGACGACCGCAAGCTGGCCGTCCTCCGCGCCATTGTCGAGGACTACGTCTCCACCGAGGAGCCGGTCGGCTCCAAGGCACTGGTCGATCGCCACAATCTGGGCGTCTCCCCGGCGACCATCCGCAACGACATGGCGGTGCTCGAGGAGGAGGGCTACATCGCCCAGCCGCACACGAGCGCCGGACGGGTGCCCACCGACAAGGGCTACCGCCTCTTCGTCGACCGGCTCACCACGCTGAAGCCGCTGTCCACGGCGGAGCGCCGGGCGATCCAGACCTTCCTGGACGGCGTGGTCGACCTCGACGACGTGGTCAGCCGCACCGTACGGCTGTTGGCCCAGCTCACCCGCCAGGTGGCCGTGATGCAGTACCCCTCGCTGACCCGCTCGGGCGTCCGGCACGTGGAGCTGGTGGCGCTGGCCTCCACCCGCCTGCTGGTGGTGTTGATCACCGACGCCGGGCGTATCGAGCAGCGGCTGGTCGACCTGCCGGAGCCCTTCGACGAGGTCGTGCTCGCCGACGTGCGGGCGCGGATCAACGCAGCCGTGTGTGGGCTGCCCTTCAGCGACGTGGCGGCCGCGGTCGAGCCGCTCGCCCGGCGCTTCGGGCCGGACGAGCAGCCGCTGGTCAACGCCGTCGTCGCCACCCTGCTCGAGACCCTGGTCGAGCGCCACGACGAGCGGCTCGCGGTGGCGGGGACCGCCAACCTGACGCGGTTCGGGCAGGACTTCGACCAGTTCTTCGAACCGCTGCTGGAGGCCCTGGAGGAGCACGTGGTGCTGCTCCGGCTGCTCGGCGAGGCCACCAGCCCGTCCACGCTCACCGTCCGGATCGGCCACGAGAACGAGCTGACCGGCCTGTCCGCCGCCTCGGTCGTGAGCGTGGGCTACGGCCCTGGCGAGCAGGCGCTGGCCACCATGGGGGTCCTCGGTCCGACCCGCATGGACTACCCAGGAACCATGGGGGCGGTCCGAGCCGTCGCCCGCTACGTCTCACGGATCCTCGCGGGGAACTAGGTGCCCACCGACTACTACGCCACGCTGGGCGTCCCCCGGGACGCCTCGGCAGACGACATCAAGAAGGCCTACCGGCGGCTGGCTCGCCAGCTGCACCCCGACGTCAACCCGGACCCCGAGACCCAGGAGCGGTTCAAGGAGGTCACCAACGCCTACGAGGTGCTGGCCGACCCCCAGAAGCGCGAGGTGTACGACCTGGGTGGCGACCCGCTTGCCGGCGGCAACGGTACGGGGGGTGGCTTCGGTCAGGGCTTCTCGTTCACCGACATCATGGACGCCTTCTTCGGCGGTACAGCCACCCGGGGACCTCGCAGTCGTACCCGCCGGGGCCAGGACGCGCTCCTGCGGCTCGAGGTCGACCTCGCCGACGCGGCGTTCGGCGCGACACGCGACCTGCAGGTCGACACGGCCGTCACCTGCCAGACCTGCCACGGGTCGGGCACTGCGGCCGGCGCCTCGCTGGCGACCTGCGACCTGTGCCGGGGTCGCGGTGAGATCAGCCAGGTCCAGCGGTCCTTCCTCGGCCAGGTGATGACGACTCGCCCGTGTCCGCAGTGCCACGGCTTCGGCACCGTCAACCCGGACCCGTGTGTGGAGTGCTCCGGCGACGGGCGGGTGCGAACGCGTCGCAGCCTGACCATCCGCATCCCGGCGGGCGTCGACCACGGCACCCGGATCCAGCTCGCCGGTGAGGGCGAGGTGGGTCCCGGCGGTGGCCCGCCCGGCGACCTCTACGTCGAGCTCGTCGTCGCCCCCCACCCGGTCTTCCAGCGGGAGGGCGACGACCTCCACTGCACGGTCGCGCTCCCCATGACGGCCGCCTCGCTGGGGACGACGTTGCAGCTGGAGACCCTCGACGGCCTCGAGACCGTCGACGTCAGCCCGGGCACGCAGCACGGGCAGACCGTGCTGCTCCAGGGCAAGGGGGTGCCACGCCTGCGCGCCTCCGGCCGGGGCGACCTGGTCGTCCACCTCGAGGTTCGCACCCCGACGAAGCTCGACGCCCAGCAGGAGGAGCTGCTGCGCGAGCTCGCTCGGATGCGTGACGAGGAGCACCCCGGCGGTCCCGTCACGGCCACGGCGGGCGGCTTGTTCTCCCGGATCCGCGACGCCTTCAAGTGAGCCTGCCGCTCTTCCTCGTCGAGCCCGGCACGCTCGACGGTCGGGCCACGGTCCGTCTCGACGGGGAGGAGGGCCGTCACGCGGCCGTGGTCCGCCGGGTCCGGGTCGGCGAGCAGGTCGAGCTCTCCGACGGCACGGGCACCGTCGCGCGGTGTGCTGTCGAGGGCGTCGACCGCCAGGGCCTGACCTGCGGGGTCCTCGAGCTCGTCGAGCGCCCGGTCCCCGCG
This sequence comes from Jiangellales bacterium, assembly GCA_035761805.1. GTDB lineage: Bacteria > Actinomycetota > Actinomycetes > Jiangellales > Jiangellaceae > DASTQL01. The sequence goes on from DASTQL010000110.1 coordinate 10,560, forward strand.
CCGCACCTGGTCGTCGTCCAGGCTCTGCCCAAGGGCGAGCGCGGGGAGCTGGCGGTGGAGCTGCTGACCGAGGTCGGCGTCGACGAAGTGGTGCCCTGGGAGGCGGCCCGGTGTGTTGCCCGCTGGCGCGGCGAGCGTGCGGCGAGGGGGGTCCGTCGCTGGCGGGCGGCCACCCGTGAGGCCGCGAAGCAGTCGCGGCGGGCCTGGGTCCCGGAGGTCACCGGTCTGTCGACGACCGCGGACGTCACCTCGCGGCTGGCATCGGCCGACCTCGCCCTGGTCCTCCACGAGGCTGCCGCTCGTCCGATCGCCGTGGTCCGACCCCCGGAGTCGGGTGAGCTGGTCCTCGTGGTCGGGCCCGAGGGCGGGATCGCGCCCGAGGAGCTGGAGGTCTTCGAGGCCGCCGGTGCCCTCCCCGTACGGCTGGGGCCGTCGGTGTTGCGGACCTCCACCGCCGGAGCGGTGGCGGCGGGGGTCCTGCTCGCGCGGACCTCACGCTGGAGCTGATGCGCGGGGGCGACGCCGAGCCATCCGAGCCCGCCGCCACCACCAGGCCTGTCGAGCCACCACCAGGCGCCGAAGCCTCGTGGTGGCCCGACGAGGGGGGTGAACGTGGTCAGTCGGGGCTCAGCCGGGGCTGACGGTGAAGGTCTTCGTGTCACGCATCGGGGGGCGCCCCTCGCCGCCCGACGCGTCGTCCTCGGCGACCACCAGCTGATAGGTCCCCGGGTCCAGCTCGACCTCGAAGGAGAACGGCGCCAGCCGGCAGCAGTCCTCGGTCATGGTGAAGCCCTCCTCGACCACGACGCCGTCCCGCAGCACCTGCCATGGGACCGTGGCCTCGAACGCGGCGGCCTCACCGGTCACCCGGACCGGCGAGCCGACGACGGCACCCTCACCCGGGTCGTTGACCTGCACCAGCAGCCGTACAGCGAGGGGGTCGGCGCGCCGGACCGGCTCCCGAACGTCCACGTGGCCGAAGAGCTCGTCGACCGGGGCGCCCTCGAGCAGGATGCGGACGGCGCCGTCGAGCTGGGCGGCCGCCGTGGCCGTGTAGACCAGCTGCTGCACGGCCATCTCGGCCGCGGCGGAGCCGAGACTCGCCTGCCGGGCCTCCGCCGAGAGGTCCACCTCGACGACCTCGGCCCCGACGTCGACACCGAGGACGCGCGTCGCGGGGTTCCACAGGCCCGTGTAGTCCGGGTCCGCCGGCCCGGCGATCATCACCTGCACCGCGGTCCGGACCGGGTCGCCCTGCTCCGGAGCCGTGCGGAACTCCCGCGCCAGCCGCAACCCCGCGTCGGTGTCGGTCGCGTAGTAGGCCGGCACGGTGATCGGGTCGCCGAGGGGTGGCGGAGCCGGGGCGGGGGTGGCTGTGGCGCCGTCGTCGGGCGCTGGCGTCGCGTCCGGGGTCGTCGTGGGTGCCGGCTCGGTCGGCGTGGGCGTCGGCGTGGGCACGGACTCCGTCGGCGCGGCCGGACCGGGGGAGACCACGACCGGCTCGTCGCCCCCTACCAGCGCGGCGACGCCGAGCCCGGAGGCCACCGTGACGGCGGCCGCGGCGAGGGCGATCCTGCCCCAGCGCCACTCGTGGGTCCCGGTCCGCTCCAGGATGCGGTCCAGGCCGTCCTCGCCGACCTCGACGGAGGCGGCCTCCTCGTCCAGCGCCCGGCGCAGGGCGTCCTCCAGCCACTGGTCATCGGGCAGGTGGTCGCGGCGGCTCATGACCGGTGCTCCAGGGTCGTGCGCAGCGCGGCCAGCCCGCGCGACGCGTGGCTCTTGACCGAGCCCCGGGCCACCCCCATGGCCTCGGCGATCTCGGCCTCGGACAGCCCCGCCCAGTAGCGGAGCACGAGGGCCTCGCGCTGCCGGGCCGGCAACGCCCGCAACGCGTCGATGACGGCTCGACGGTCCAGCCGGGCCAGGACGTGGTGCTCGGCACTCGGCTCGTCCGGCGGGACGGCCTGGAGGTGTCGTTGTACCACCGCCCTGTGCCGCAGCCGCGACCGGGCCCCGTTGACCACGCTCGCCCGCAGGTACGGCAGTGCCGCACCTGGGTCGCGCAGCCTGCGCCATCGGCCGTGCAGCGCGACGAAGGCGTCCTGGGCGACCTCCTCGGCCTCGGCCGGGTCGTGCAGCAGCAGGGCCGCCAGCCGGACGAGGGACCGGTAGTGGGCCGAGTAGAGCTCGGTCACGGCGCGGTCCGCGTCCCAGGCGGCTGCCGCCGAGTCCGGGTCGGCCACGCGGTACCCCCCGCCTGTCCTGGGAGCCGGTCCGGCCGCCACCACCGCTGTCATGCCCCTACCACGCGCGAGGGGGCGGATCGGTTGTCCGGCGGCTCACCTCACCGTAGGCCCTCGGCCGCCCCCGTACGATGCCGTGCGTGAGCGTGTCCCCGGACTGCCTGTTCTGCCGCATCGTCGCCGGTGACCTGCCGGCCGACGTCATCCGGGAGTCCGAGCGCACCCTCGCCTTCCGCGACATCAACCCGCAGGCGCCCGTGCACGTGCTGGTCGTGACCCGCGACCACCACGCCGACGTGGCCACCCTGGCCGCCGACGACCCCGGCGCGCTGGCCGAGCTGGTCCGCGAGGCCCGGGTGGTCGCGCAGGCCGAGGGCAGCGACCACTACCGGCTGGTGTTCAACACCGGCTCGCACGCCGGGCAGTCGGTCTTCCACGTGCACGGGCACGTGCTGGCCGGGCGCGACATGCACTGGCCACCGGGATGATCCCCGTACGATGGGTGCCGACGTGGCCACCGACACCCGAGAGCAGGCGGAGCAGGCCGACCCGGCCGACCCATGGTTGAGACACCCGAGGCGCCACGGCAGCAGCCGGAGGTGGGCCCCCAACACCGCATCGTCGTCCCGTCGAGCATCCCCATGGTCAGCCTGCTCGGCTCCGGCGACGAGCTGATGCGGGTCGTGGAGGCGTCCTTCCCCGCCGTCGACGTCCTCGTCCGGGGCAACGAGATCACCCTGACCGGGCCACCCGCCGACATGACGCTGCTGGAGCGCGTCATCGACGAGCTCGTCGCTGTCGTACGGACCGGGCAGGGACTGACCGCCGAGTCGGTCGAGCGCACGGTCGCGATGCTCCGCGATCACACGCACGACCGACCTGCCGACGTGCTCACCGCCAACATCCTGTCCAACCGAGGCCGCACGATCCGGCCCAAGACGCTCAACCAGAAGCGCTACGTCGACGCCATCGACCGCAACACGATCACCTTCGCCATCGGGCCGGCCGGGACGGGCAAGACCTACCTCGCCGTGGCCAAAGCGGTGCAGGCCCTGCAGGCCAAGCAGGTGACCCGGATCCTGCTCACGCGACCGGCCGTCGAGGCGGGCGAGCGGCTGGGGTTCCTGCCCGGCACCCTGAGCGAGAAGATCGACCCCTACCTGCGACCGCTCTACGACGCGCTGCACGACATGATGGACCCGTCGACGATCCCGAGGCTCATGACCGAGGGGACGATCGAGGTCGCACCGCTGGCGTACATGCGGGGTCGTGCGCAACCGGTGACCACGCCGGTGCTGACCCCGTCTGGGTTCCGCCCCATCGGGCAGCTCGCGGTCGGTGACCTCGTCATCGGGTCCAACGGGGAGCCGACGCCCGTCCTCGGCGTCTACCCGCAAGGGGTGAAGGACACCTACCGGGTCACTGCACAGGACGGTGCGTCCACGCTGGCATCGGCCGATCACCTCTGGGCGGTCGCCACCCGCGACGACCGTCGCCGAGGCAGGCCGTGGCGGGTGATGCAGACGCGGGACATGGTGGGTCGGCTCCGCGCGGCTCACCACCACCGCTACGAGCTCCCGCTGCTGACCTCACCGGTCGAGTTCGAGCTGCGAGACGTCCCGCTGGACCCGTACGCGCTGGGGCTGCTGCTCGGCGACGGATGCCTCCCGGACTCGACGACCCGGGGCTTCTCGACGATCGACCTCGAGCTCGTGGTGGCGCTCGAGGAGGCGATCCGGGCCCGTCCGCACGATCGCGTCGATCACGTGCTGAGCCGCGTCCGGGCGCCCGGTGACCTCATGACGACGGAGAACCCGGTCACCGGGGTGCTGCGTCGACCCGGTCTGCTGGGGACGAGGTCAGAGACGAAGCTCATCCCCGAGGACTACCTCCTCAACTCGAGCACGGTCCGGCTCGCGCTGCTCCAAGGGCTGCTCGACGCCGACGGCGGTCCGGTGAGCCAGCGCGGTCGGACCTGCCGCATCCAGTACGTGACGACGTCGCCCCGGCTCCGGGAAGACGTCCTCTTCCTGGTCCGGTCCTTGGGCGGCGTCGCCTACTGGCGCGCCCGGCCGGCGGCAGCGCGCATCCCCGGTCGCGCCAACGGCCGCGAGGTCCCACACCGACACGACGCGTACGTCCTCGACATCCGGCTGCCAGCAGGCGTCGCTCCGTTCCGCCTGCCGAGGAAGTCGCTCCTGTACGAGGAGAGCGGGGGTGGCCGGCCGATGCGCTTCGTCGACCGCATCGAGCCGGCGGGCGTCGAGGAGTCGGTGTGCATCCAGGTGGCCGCGGCGGACTCGCTCTACGTCACCGAGGACTTCCTGCTGACCCACAACACGCTCAACGACGCCTTCGTGATCCTGGACGAGGCGCAGAACACCTCGCCCGAGCAGATGAAGATGTTCCTCACCCGGCTGGGCTTCGGGTCCCGCATGGTCGTCACGGGCGATGTCACCCAGATCGACCTGCCGACCGGCACGTACAGCGGACTGAAGGTGGTCGAGGGGATCCTCGCTGGCATCGAGGACGTGCACTTCATCCGCCTGTCCAGCCACGACGTGGTCCGGCACCGGCTGGTCGGGGCGATCGTGGACGCCTACTCGCGCTACGACACGGAGCAGCAGGCCGGTCGTCCGCCGCAGGACCGCCGCCGCCGGGGACGCCGGCCGTGAGGCAGGCAGGGGCTCGCCGGTGAGCGTCGACGTCAACAACGAGACCCCGGCGCAGGTGGACGAGAAGTCGCTGGCCGACCTGGCCCGCTTCGTGCTGGACCGCCTCCGCATCCACCCCCAGGCCGAGCTCGCCGTGCTGCTGGTCGACGTCACCACCATGGAGCAGTTGCACCAGCAGTGGATGGACGAGCCCGGGCCGACCGACGTGCTGTCCTTCCCCATGGACGAGCTGCGCCCGACGCCCGACGACGAGGAGCCCGAACCGGGGCTGCTGGGCGACGTGGTCCTCTGCCCGGAGGTTGCGGCCCGGCAGGCCAAGCTGGCCGGCCACTCGACCGAGGACGAGCTGCACCTGCTGACCACGCACGGGATCCTCCACCTCCTCGGCTACGACCACGCCGAGGCCGACGATGAGCGGGAGATGTTCCGGCTCCAGGCCGACCTGCTCGCCCAGTGGCGCTCGGCGCGCCGTCGCACCTCCCGGTGAACGGGGGCGGTTGATGGATCCGGGTGCCGGCTGGCTGCTCGTGGTCGCGGCACTGCTGGTGCTGGTCGCGGGCCTGCTGGTGACGGCCGAGGCCGCGCTGTCCACCTATTCGCGGGCGCGTGCCGAGAGCCTGGTCCGGGAGGGTCGTCGCGGCGCGGTACGGCTGCGGCGCTTCACCGATGACCCCGCCCCGGCCCTCAACACCGCGCTGTTCCTGCGGCTGGCCTGCGAGATGTCGGCCGTGGTCCTCGTGACCACGGTGTGCCTCGGGGCCTTCGACGTGCGGTGGCACGCGATGCTCGTCGCCGCCGGGTCGATGCTGGTCGTGTCCTTCGTCGTGCTCGGGGTGGCTCCGCGCACCCTGGGCCGCCAGCACGCCGACCGGGTGGGTCTGGTCGCGGCCGGTCCGCTGCTCGCGACCACTCGGGTGCTCGGCCCGTTCCCTCGCCTGCTCATCCTCATCGGCAACGCGCTCACCCCTGGCCCGGGGTACCGTGAGGGCTCCTTCGCCACCGAGGCCGAGCTGCGCGAGCTGGTCGACCTCGCCGAGGCCGGCCGGGTCATCGAGTCGGGCGAGCGCGAGATGATCCACTCGGTCTTCGAGCTCGGCGACACCATCGTCCGCGAGGTCATGGTCCCCCGGACCGACGTCGTGTTCATCGAGCGCCACAAGACCCTGCGCCAGTGCATGTCCCTCGCCCTGCGCAGCGGCTTCAGCCGCATCCCCGTCGTCGGCGAGAGCCTCGACGACGTCGTCGGGGTCGCCTACCTCAAGGACGTGGCGCGGCGCATCTACGACAACCGGGACGCCGAGACCACGGAGCGTGTGGAGTCCGTGATGCGGTCCGCGCTCTTCGTCCCCGACTCCAAGCCGGCGGCCGACCTGCTACGCGAGATGCAGGCGGCGCGCACCCACGTGGCCGTCGTCATCGACGAGTACGGGGGTACGGCGGGGTTGGTGACGATCGAGGACCTCCTCGAGGAGATCGTCGGCGAGATCACCGACGAGTACGACGTGGAGCAGCAACCGATCGAGCGGCTGGACCGGGACACCGTCCGGGTCAGCTCCCGGATGCCGGTCGACGAACTCGGTGAGCTCTTCGGCATCGAGCTCAGCGACGACGACGTGGACAGTGTGGGCGGGCTGATGGCCAAGTACCTCGGGCGCGTGCCCATTCCCGGGACGGAGGTCACTGTTGCCGGCCTGGTCCTGCTGGCCGAGGACACGGCGGGCCGGCGCAACCGGCTCGGTACTGTCCGCGTCACCCGGGCGGCCACCGCGGCCGCCGGCAGCGCGGCGGAGGAGATCACGTGAGCGACCTCGACCCGGAGGACGCCAAGATCCTCACCCTTGCGCGGGCGACCCGGGCCCGGGCCGGCGGCGCCGAGGGGGCGGCGGTTCGCGACCTCGACGGGCGCACCTACGCCGCAGCCACCGTGGACCTGCCGTCCCTGCAGCTGTCGGCCATGCAGGTAGCGGTGGCGATGGCCGTCTCCAGCGGGGCGACCGGCCTGGAGGCTGCTGCCCTCGTCGGTGACGGCGCCCCGGCAGAGGCCGACCTGGCCGCCATCCGCGACCTCGGCGGCGCCGGCACGG
>DASTQL010000111.1:0-10682 GCA_035761805.1 Jiangellales bacterium
GCGCGGGCTGCGGCAGGAGGAGCCAGGCGCCGACCCGGCCGCCCTGCGCCGCCTGCTGCAGCTCACCGTCAACGGGGTCGCGGCCGGTCTCCAGAACACCGGCTGACCGGGTCGGCCCCGCGTCGGCGGAGCGTACGGTCTGGACGTGACGCCTGAGGGTCTGGACGCGGAGCGGGTGCGGGCGGGGCTGGACGACGACACCGCGTGGACCGACATCCGAGCCGTCCCCACGACCGGGTCCACGAGCGCCGACGTGGCGGGCCTGGCCCGTGACGGGGCCGCCGAGGGGCTGGTCCTGCTGGCCGCCCACCAGAGCGCGGGCCGGGGTCGGCTCGGGCGCTCGTGGACGGCTCCACCGGGCACGTCGCTGGCCTGCTCGGCACTGCTGCGGCCGGAGAAGGTGCCGGCGAACCGGTGGTCGTGGGTGACGCTGCTCGCCGGCGTGGCCGTGGTCGAGGCCGTCGACGACGTGGCCGGCGTGGCGGCCGTGCTCAAGTGGCCCAACGACGTCCTCGTCGCCGACCGCAAGCTCGCCGGCATCCTCACCGAGCGCATCGAGACGCCGAGCGGGCACGCGGTCGTGCTGGGGATCGGGCTCAACGTCAGTGCTCGTCGTGAGGACCTGCCCGAGGGCGGGACCTCGCTGAGTGCGGAGACCGGCGCCCCTCCGACCGAGGAGACCCCCACCGGGCCCGCGCTGGTCCCCGTCGCCGTGGCCCTGCTCCGCCGGCTCGGCGCGGCCTACCGGGACTGGACCGGGGTCGCCGGCGACCCGGCCGCCGGGCTCGCCGAGGCCTACCGCCGGCGCTGTTCGACCCTCGGTCGCCAGGTCCGGGCCGAGCTGCCGGGCGGTGCGCAGGTGGAGGGGACCGCGGTGGACCTCGACCCGGCCGGCCGGCTGCTCGTCCGGGGCGCGGACGGCGCGGACGTCACCGTGGGGGCCGGGGACGTGGTCCACCTCCGGTGACCGGTCGTGCCAGGATGCGGGCATGGCCTTCCCGCACCGGTTGCTGGGTGAGGACGAGGAGGTCGAGCTCCACCTACGCACCCACGTCAAGGCCCTGGTCGCGCCGGTCCTCGTGCTCCTGCTGGTGTCGGCGGCGGCCGGCTTCGCCTGGGGATCCCTGCCGGGCTCCGGAGCGGGACCGACGGCCCGCCTCGTCGCCCTCGGCCTCGCGGTCCTCGTGGTCCTGCGCGGGACCGTCTGGCCGTTCCTGCGCTGGCTGAGCACGACCTACACGATCACGACGGAGCGGCTCATCACCCGTACGGGGGTGCTCAACCGCACCGGACGTGACATCCCGCTCGGCCGGATCAACGACGTCGCGTACGAGCAGAGCCTCGCCGACCGGCTGGTGAGGGCCGGGACCCTCGTGGTGTCAGCGGCCAGCGAGCAGGGCCGGATCGTGCTCGACGACCTCCCGCGGGTCCACGAGGTGCAGCTGCGGCTGTCCGAGCTGGTCCGCGCGGCGCATTGGGGCGATCTCGACGGCACGGGCGGGGACGACGTGACGCGGTGAGCGACGACCCGCCCACCGCCGAGGACCTCGAGCGGCTGCTGCTCGGCGCGGACCGTGCGCTCGACCGGGACCAGGTGGTCGAGCGGGTCGGCATCTCCGCCGCCGAGGCGCGACGCTACTGGCGGGCCCTGGGCTTCCCCGACGTGGGCGAGTCGGTGGCCTTCACGGACGAGGACGTCCGGGCCCTCGCGGTCGTGGCCGAGCTGGTCCGGCTGCGGACCCTGGACGACGAGACGACCGAGCGGCTGGTCCGGGCGCTGGGCCGGACCACCGCCCGGCTGGCCGAGTGGCAGGTCGAGACGCTGGCCGAGGTCGTGGAGGCGGCCGAGGCGACCGGTCTGGGGACCGGCAGTCGGCTCACCACCTCCTACCTCGTCGCCCAGCGCGTGCTGCCGGAGTTCGAGCGGCTGCTGGTCTACTCGTGGCGTCGCCACCTGGCGGCCGCCGCCGGCCGGCTCGTGGCCGCCGGCACCGACCGGGTCAACCCCCTGCTCACCGCCCAGGCCTCGGTGGGCTTCGCCGACCTGGTCTCCTTCACCCGGCTCTCCCGCGGGCTGACCGAGGACGCGCTGGCGCACCTGGTCGAGCGGTTCGAGACCGCCGCCGCGGACATCGTCGCCGCCGAGGGGGCGCGGCTGGTCAAGACGCTGGGCGACGAGGTGCTCTTCGTCGCCGACCGGCCCTCGACGGCCGCCGCGGTGGCGTGCGACCTGGTGGACGCCATCGGCAGCCACCCCGACCTCCCCGACGTCCGGGTCGGCCTCGCGACGGGAGCGGTCCTGTCGCGTCTCGGCGACGTCTTCGGAACGCCGGTCAACCTCGCCGCGCGCCTCACCGCCCTGGCCGGGCGCAACGTCGTGCTGGCGGACCACGCCACCGCCGAGGCGCTGGGGGAGGACCGCGCGTACGCGGTGCGGGCCCAGCCGTCGGCGGAGGTCCGGGGGCTCGGGGCGGTCCAGCCCTTCGCCGTCGCCCGGCGGTCCGCCTGACCGTCGCGCTGGCTAGGGTCGCCCGGGTGAGCGAGCACACTGGCGTGAGCGAGCACCCCGGAGTGGTGGTCCGGGCCGCGGAGGACCACCCCCACGTCGCCGAGCTGGTCCTCGACCGGCCCGAGGCGCTCAACGCCGTCTCGACCCGCCAGGCCCGGTCGATCGCGGCCGCATGCGCGGACCTGGCCGGCGCCGCGGACGTCCGGGCCGTCGTGCTGTCGTCCTCCGCGGAGCGGGCCTTCTGCGTCGGCGCGGACCTCAAGGAGCGCAACACCTTGACCGACGCAGACCTGGTCCGGCAACGCCCCGTCGCCCGGGCCGCCTACCGCGGCGTCCTCGACCTGCCCGTCCCCACGATCGCGGCGGTGCACGGCTTCGCCCTCGGCGGCGGCTTCGAGCTGGCGCTGGCCTGCGACCTGATCGTGGCCGACGAGACGGCCGTGCTCGGTCTGCCCGAGGTGACGGTGGGCGTCGTCCCGGGCGGCGGGGGCACACAGCTGCTGGCCCGCCGGGTCGGCTGGTCCCGGGCGGCGGACCTGGTCTTCACCGGCCGCCGGGTCGACGCCGCCGAGTCCGAGCGGCTCGGCGTCGTGGACCGCCGCGTCCCCGCGGGCGCTGCCCGTACCGTCGCGCTCGAGCTGGCAGCCACCATCGCCGCCAACTCGCCCGTGGGCGTGCGCAACGCCAAGCGTGCGATGCGCCTGGGCCTCGACGCCGACCTGGCGACGGGCCTGGAGGTCGAGGACGCCTGCTGGCGCGCGACGGCCTTCTCCGGCGACCGGGCCGAGGGGGTCGCGGCCTTCAACGAGCGGCGCCGGCCGGACTGGCCGGGAGAGTGACGGGCGCCGGATCAGCCGGGGCGGACCGCTTGCCGCTCGTCATCGACGACGGCCACCACGGCCGGGAAGACCCACCTCCGGTAGGACCAGAACCGGAACGTCGTGGCCAGAGCCAGGCCCACGACGTTGGCCGCGATGTTGTCCGCGATCGGCCCGGAGAGGTCCAGCACGTACCTCGAGAAGGCCAGGCAGGCCAGGGCGATCGACAGGCCGACGGCGTTGAGCGCGAAGAACAGCGCGTACTCGCGCGCGTAGCCGGTTCGGCCCCGGTGGCGGAAGGTCCAGAACCGGTTCCCCGCGTACGTGACGAAGGTCGCGACGACCACGGAGACGGTCTTGCCGACGAGCGGGCGGTCGTAGAGCGGGCCCTCACCGCCCGCGTAGAGCAGGATGTTGAAGACGCTGATGTCGACCACGTACCCGACGCTGCCGACCGTGAGGAACTTGGCGCCCTCGCGCACCAGCACGTGCAGCCGGTACCACGCCTGCGGGACGGGGCTCCTCGTCAGCACCCGGACAGGGTAGGTCACGGCGCCCGGTCGTCCCGGAGCCGGCCGTTACCCTGCACCACCGTGGGCTTCCCCGTCGTCGGCATGGTGGGCGGTGGCCAGCTGGCCCGGATGACCGCCCCGGCCGCCGTCCCGCTCGGGCTCGGCTTCCGCGTCCTGGCCGCACGGCGGGACGACGCCGCGGCGCAGGTGGTCCCCGGCACCGTCGTCGGCGACGAGAAGGTCCTGGCGGACCTGCGCGACTTCGCCGCCGGGTGCGACGTCCTCACCTTCGACCACGAGCACGTGCCCACCGCACACCTGCGGTCCCTCGAGGCCGACGGGTTCGCCGTACGGCCGGGGCCCGACGCCCTCGTCCACGCCCAGGACAAGGGCGTGATGCGGGAACGGCTCACGGCCGCGGGGCTCCCGTGCCCGCGGTGGCGGCATGTGGACGACCCGGCGGAGGTGTGCCGCGTCGCCGCCGGGCTCGGCTGGCCCGTGGTGCTCAAGACGGTGAGGGGCGGCTACGACGGCAAGGGGGTCTGGGTCGCGCGTTCGGCGGAGGACGCTGTGCTGCCGGAGCCCTTCCGGGCCGGGGTGGCGGTCCTGGCCGAGGAGCTCGTCGACTTCCGGCGCGAGCTGTCGGCCGTCGTCGCCCGGTCCCCCCACGGCCAGGCCGTCGCCTACCCCGTGGTCGAGTCGGTGCAGGCCAACGGCATCTGCGTCGAGGTGCTCGCACCGGCGCCCGGCCTGCCGGCCGACCGCGCCGCGGAGGCGCAGCGCATCGCCCTGTCCGTCGCCGCCGAGCTCGGCGTCGTCGGCGTGCTGGCGGTCGAGCTCTTCGAAGCCCGCGACGGGCGGCTGCTCGTCAACGAGCTGGCCATGCGCCCGCACAACACCGGGCACTGGACCATCGACGGCGCGATCACCAGCCAGTTCGAGAACCACCTGCGGGCGGTGCTCGACCTGCCGCTCGGCGACCCGCGCGCCCGCGACCCGTACACCGTCATGGTCAACGTGCTGGGCGGCAACCGGGCCGAGACGTACCGGTCCTACCGGCACCTGCTGGCGCGCGACCCCGGGCTCCGGGTGCACTGGTACGGCAAGCAGGTGCGTCCGGGACGCAAGGTCGGCCACGTCACCGTGTGTGGCGAGGACCTCGACGACCTGCGCGAGCGTGCCTGGCACGCCGCGCGCTACCTGCAGGGGGACATCGATGAGTGAGACCGCCGCACCGCTGGTCGGGGTCGTCATGGGCTCCGACTCCGACTGGCCCGTGATGTCGGCGGCGGCCGGGGCGCTGGCGGAGTTCGACGTCCCCCACGAGGTGGACGTGGTGTCCGCGCACCGGATGCCGCGGGACATGCTCACGTACGGGGAGGCGGCGGCCGGCCGTGGACTGCGGGTGCTGGTCGCGGGCGCGGGCGGAGCGGCCCACCTGCCGGGGATGCTCGCCTCGGTGACGCCGCTGCCGGTGATCGGGGTCCCGGTGGCGCTCGCCGTCCTCGACGGGCTCGACTCCCTGCTGTCGATCGTCCAGATGCCCGCCGGGGTGCCGGTGGCCACGGTGGCCGTGGGCGGTGCCCGCAACGCCGGCCTGCTCGCCGTGCGGATCCTCGCGGCGGCCGATCCCGACCTGCGCGCCAGGGTGGAGCGGTTCCAGCGCGACCTCGACGCCGGCGCGAGGGCGAAGGGGCGGGCGCTCCGGACCCGCCTGGCCGCCGGGGAGTGACTCAGGCGGGCGGACCCAGCGCCGGCCACTCGATCGCGGGGCAGCGGTCCATGACCATGTCCAAGCCGGCGGCGGTCACCCGACGGTAGGCCGCGGGGTCCACCACGCCCAGCTGGAACCACACTGCCCCGGCTCCCGCGGCCACCGCCTCGTCGGCGATGGTCCCGGCGAGCTCGGAACGGACGAAGACGTCCACGCAGTCGATGGGGAACGGGACCGCCGCCAGCGTCGGGTAGCCGGGCTCCCCGTGCACCGTCTCGGCGCGCGGGTGCACGGGCACGATCCGCTTGCCGTGCTCCTGGAGGAAGCGTGCCACGCCGTACGCCGCGCGGGCCGTGTTGGTGGAAAGCCCCACGACGGCCCAGGTCTGGCACTCGTCGAGGATCCTCCGGACCGCCTCGTCGCTCCCGCGCGCGATGTCCACGGCGGGATCCTCCCACGCCGGGCCGCTGGTCAGGGGCGTCCGAGACCCCGGTAGGTCCACCCGGCCGCACGCCAGGCCGGCGCGTCCAGGCAGTTGCGCCCGTCGATGACGTACCGGTTGCGGACGATGGCGCCCAGCTCGCCCGGGTCGATCTCGCGGAACTCCGCCCACTCGGTCAGGTGCAGCACCACGTCCGCCCCCCGGCAGGCCTGCACCGCCGAGTCGGCGTAGTCCAGCGGCGGGAACATCCGCCGGGCGTTCGGCATCGCCTTCGGGTCGTACACCGACACGTGCGCGCCGGCCAGGTGGATCTGGCCGGCCACGGTCAGCGCCGGGGAGTCGCGGATGTCGTCGGACTCCGGCTTGAACGCCGCGCCCAGCACGGCCACTCGCCGCCCCGGGAAGTAGCCGCCCACCGCGGTGCGGGCCAGCGCGGCCACATGGGTGCGCCGGCGCAGGTTGATCGCATCCACCTCCTCCAGGAAGTTCAGCGCCTGCCCGGCGCCCAGCTCCCCGGCCCGGGCCATGAACGCCCGGATGTCCTTGGGCAGGCAGCCCCCGCCGAAGCCCAGGCCCGCGTCCAGGAAGCGTCGGCCGATCCGCTCGTCGTGACCCAGCGCGTCGGCCAACGCGGTCACGTCCGCCCCGGTCACCTCGCACAGCTCGGACATCGCGTTGATGAACGAGATCTTCGTCGCCAGGAACGCGTTCGCCGCGCCCTTGACCAGCTCGGCGGTGGCCAGGTCGGTCACCACCACCGGGCTCCCGCCGGCGATCGGCTTGGCGTACACCTCACGCAGCACCGACTCCGCCGCCTCCGAGGCCACCCCGAACACCAGCCGGTCCGGCTGCAGGGTGTCATCCACCGCGTGCCCCTCGCGGAGGAACTCCGGGTTCCACGCCAGGTCCACGCCCGCACCGGCGGGGGCCAGCTCGGCCAGCCGGCCGGCCAGTCGGGCCGCCGTGCCCACCGGCACCGTCGACTTGCCCACCACCAGGCAGGGCCGGTGCAGGTGCCGGGCCAGCGCCTCCACCGCCGCCTCCACGTGGCTCAGGTCCGCGGCCAGGCTCTCCGCCCGCTGGGGCGTCGCCACGCACAGGAAGTGCACGTCACCGAAGTCGGCCGCCTCCTCCGCCGACGTGGTGAACCGCAGGCGGCCCTCGGTGACGTGCCGGTGCAGCAACGGCTCCAACCCGGGCTCGTAGAACGGCACCCGGCCCTGGCCCAGGGCCGCCACCTTCGCCTCGTCCACGTCCACCCCGAGCACCTCGAACCCCAGCTCGGCCAGACAGGCCGCATGCGTGGCACCCAGGTAGCCGGTACCAATGACGGTGATGCGCATGCTCACGGTGGTCGACTCTCTCGATCTGCGGACGAGGACACGGGGAACGATACGTACTGCCGGACGAGGCGGGGCCCGGTCGCGCGAGGTCCGACCACCGGTTCCCGGGGTGGTCCGGGCCCGCTCGCCCGCGTCCGGGTCAGGCGTCGTCCTCCAGCAGCCTGGCCGGCACCTCCCGGCCGTCCACCAGCGCCGCCCACAGCTCACCGGCGGCCTCGTCGTCCCACTGCACGGTGTTAGCGACCTCGCCCACGGGCACCGTGAGGGTGTCCCCACGCCCGGTGCTGACCCTGGCCATCCCCCACCCGAAGCGGGCCAGGTCGAGCGGGCCGGTCCCGTCGTCGATGGTGAGGGCGTCGCCACCCGCCAGGGCGAGCCGGGTCGCCCGCACGGGGTTCAGCATCGTGGCGGGGGACATCGCCTCGTCCACGATGGCGCCGAGAACCTCGCGCTGGCGCTCGACCCGGCCGAGGTCACCACGGGGATCGAAGTACCTCGCGCGCGCATAGCCGAGGGCGTCGGGCCCGGCCAGCTGCTGGCAGCCGGCCGGGAGGTCGATGTGCGCCCTGTCGTCCGCGATGGCCTCGTCGAGGCAGAGCTCCACCCCGCCGAGCGCGTCGACGACGCGGGCGAACCCGCCGAAGCCGATCTCGACGTAGTCGTCGATGGCCACGCCGGTGTTCTCCTGGAGCGTCTCGACGAGGAGGGGGGCACCGCCGACGGCGTACGCGGCGTTGATCCGGTCCTCTCCGACGCCGGGGATGTCGACCAGCGAGTCGCGGGGGACGCTGATCAGGGCGGGACGACCCCTGTCCAGCGGCAGGTGCAGGAGCATGATGGTGTCCGTGCGCCGGCCCTCGGTGGAGCCCGTGCCGAGTTCGCGACGCTCCTCGGGCGTGAGGTCCTCGCGGCTGTCGGAACCGACCAGGAGGTAGACCTTCCCGGCCGAGGCAGCGCTGCCCGGGTCGTCGGGGACCGCGGCGACCTTGTCGATCCTGGCCCAGGCCAGGGCAGCGACGACGAGCAGGGCGACGAGCACCAGCAGGAGCAGCAGGAGGAGGAACCGGAGCGCGGTCCCCGCCCGACCGCGTCTGCGGACGGGGCGACCCCGCCCCCGCCGGCCGCGCGGCTCCGGTGCGCGCGCGGAGGGGGGTGCCCCGGGGCCGCCGACCCGGGGCATCACGCGGGTCGGGTCCAGCGGCGGCTCGCCCGGGACGTGCGGTGCGCTCACGGGCGAACGCTACCGCCGCGGGCCGTACGGTCTCTTCGTGTGAGCCCCCTCGACCTCCCCGGCCGTGCCACCTCCGCAGCCAGGACCTCGCTGTCGCGGATCATGACGACCCTGGACACCAACCTGTTGGGCACGGTCCACGGCGGTGTCGTGATGAAGCTCGTCGACGACGTGGCCGGTGCGGTCGCCCAGCGCCACTCGGGGGGGCCCGCGGTCACGGCGTCGATGGACGAGATGGCCTTCCTCCAGCCGGTCCGGGTCGGTGACCTGGTGCACGCGCGGGCCCAGGTGAACTGGACCGGTCGCACCTCCATGGAGGTGGGCGTCCGGGTACTGGCCGAGCCGTGGAACGAGGTGGCACCGCCGGTGCGCGTGGCCACCGCGTACCTGGTCTTCGTCGCCGTCGACCCGGACGGCAGCCCGCGCCTCGTCCCACCGGTGCTGCCCGAGACGGAGGAGGACGAGCGACGGTTCGCCGAGGCCGAGATCCGCCGCAGCCACCGGCTGGCCCGGCGGGCCGCCATCCTGGCCTCCCGCAAGGTCCGGGAGTCGGCCGACGACTGATCGGCGTGGTCTCCCGCCCTCGGCCGTGCCTGCCCTGATACTGGGAGCCCCAGCGCGGGGCGGTCCCGCGGAGGTCGACGGCGGGGAGGGCGCTTGTCCACGACCGCGCCGCCGCGTGGCCCGTCCGGGGCCCAGCCGGGTCGCCCTGCGCGGCGGGAGCCGCCGCGCGCGTCGGGCGCGCGGCCGCCCCGGCTCCCGGAGTCGGAGTCGCCGCGGGAGCCGGGAACGCATCCTCACCCGGAATCGCAGCCGTCCCGCCGGCATGCGTCGCGGCCTGCGGGTCCGTCCGGTACGCAGCCGTCGCGAGCGCCGGGGTCGCGGCCTCCGGGTCCCTCCGGCTCGCAGCCGTCGCGCCGGACTGCGTCGCGGTCCCCCGGTCCGCCGGGTCCCCCGGGGTCTCCGCCCCCGCGCCCGCCATCGCCCGGCCGCCCGATGCGGCGCGAGGCCGTGCAGTTCCGGCGTGCCCTGGTCCTGGTCCTGGGCACGCTGGTCGTGCCGGGGTCGGCCCAGCTGCTGGCGGGCAACCGTCGGGTCGGTGGGTGGGCGTTGGCGGCGTGGGTGTCACTCGCCGTCACGGTCGGCCTGACCGCGTGGCTCGTGCCGCTCGACACCCTGCTGCGACTCGCCGTGCGGCCCTCGGTGCTGACGACGTTCCAGGTGCTGGTCTTCGGGGTGGTGGTCGGGTGGGGGGCGCTGCTCCTCGACGCCTGGCGGCTCGGTCGTCCGCCGTCGCTCGCCCGCCGCCACCGGGTGGTCGTGGCCGTGCTCACCCTCGGACTGTGTACGGCGCTGGCCTACCCCGCGGTCACGGCGGTGCGTTACGCCGCCGCCGCCCGGGACGCCGTGGTGGCGCTCTTCCCCTCCGGCCGGGCAGCGGCGACCAGCGGAGGCCGCGTCAACGTGCTGCTGCTGGGTGCCGACGCCGGCGAGGGCCGGGTCGGCCTGCGGCCGGACAGCATCCACCTCGTCTCCGTCGATGCGCGCACGGCTCGCCCGGTGATGTTCAGCCTCCCGCGCAACCTCGAGCGCGCCCGCTTCCCGGAGGACACCCCTGCCGGGGAGGTGTTCCCCAGCGGCTTCACCGGGGAGGGGGACGAGGAGGACTTCCTCCTCAACGCGACCTGGACGTACGGAGAGGACAACCCCGACCTCTTCCCTGGTCCCGCCGGTCCCGGGGCGACCGCGGTCAAGCAGGCGGTCGAGGGCACCCTCGGCCTGCCGGTGCACTACTACGTGCTCGTCGACCTCGCGGGCTTCCAGAGCCTCGTCGACGCCCTCGGCGGGGTGACGCTGACGATCCCGGAACGGATCCCCATCGGCCAGCAGGGTCGGGTGCTCGAGCCGGGGGAGCGGCGGCTCGACGGCTACGAGACGCTGTGGTTCGCCAGGTCTCGCGAGGGCAGCTCCGACTACGCCCGGATGGCGCGCCAGCGATGCGTCGTCGACGCCGTCCTTCGGGAGGCCGACCCGGCCACCGTCCTGCGCAACTTCACCGAGCTCGCCGCCACGGCCACCACGCTGCTCGAGACCGACGTACCGCAGGCGCAGG
>DASTQL010000112.1:0-9157 GCA_035761805.1 Jiangellales bacterium
CGTAGGGCGCCGTCCCCCCGGACACGGGCACCAGCCCGGCCAGCGACGCGGTGTTGACGATGTGCCCGCCCCGCGGCTGCGCCTTCATCAGCGGGTATGCGGCCCGGCAGCCGTGGAGCACTCCTCGGGCCAGATCCGCTACCTGGTCGCCGTCGCGGACGTCGAGCAGGACGCCACGCGCGGCTCCTGGGCCGGCGGCGGTCAGCTGCTCCGCGAGGCGCTCGGCGGCCTCGTGCTGGACGTCGGCGAGCACGACGTCGTGGCCGCGGACGACGAGAGCGCGACCGATGGCCGCGCCGATGCCCGAGGCCCCTCCGGTGATGACGGCGATGCGTCGCATCGTTCTCCACCTCCATGGACGAAGTCAGCCCGTGGTGCGCCACTCCTCCGCGAGGAGGGCGTACGTGACGCTGTCCAGCCATCGGCCCGACCGGTGCAGCGACTCGGCGCGGAAATGAGCTTCCCGGCGCATGCCGACGCGCTCCATGAGCCGCCACGACGCTGTGTTGTCGAGGAAGCAGGTCGCCACGACCCTGCGCACACCGAGGTCCTCGAAGCAGATGCCCAGGAGCGCCCGCACCGCCTCGGTGGCGTACCCGTGCCCGGTACGGGCGGGGTCCAGCACCCAGCCGAGCTCCGCCTGCTTGCGGGCGGCCCGGTCGGCGACCTCGACCTGGGCCCACGCGTCCTCGACCCGGAGCATGAGGTCGCCGATCGTCTCCCCGTCCAGCTCGACGACGATCGTGTCCGCGAGCCGGACGGGGTCCGTGAAGGCGGAGCGGTAGTTCTCCAGATCGGTGGGGAGCGAGGTGATCCACCGCCCGACCGGCTCCAGCCGCCGGTACGCGAAGCTGGCCTCCGCGTCCTCCGCTCCGGCCGCCCTGAGCGTAAGCCGTTCGGTGCGGACCGGTTGCCGGAGCACAGGTCGCCGCCTCGACTCGCTCGGCCGCTTGTCCCAGCCCGAGTGGGCATCGACCGTACGAAGCGACAGCAGCGTGGCGCCGATGTCCCGCAACCCGGCCAGCACGCCGTGCAGCTGGGCCTGGTCCGCCATCGGACCGACCAGGGTCGAGGAGCCGTCGTCCTGGCGGCTCAGGTCGAGGTCGGCGAGCCAGCCCGACCAGTGATCGTCGAGGTGGCCCTGCACTCGGAGCTCGTAGATGAGCGCGGTGGTGGTCATGTGGGTGCTCCGGCGGGTGCGGCGCTCGGGCCGGTCCGGCGACCGGCCCGAGCACCAGTGTCCCGGGCGCGGCGCCGGGACCGCGGGCCGGCCGGGCGGCGGATGACCCATTCCGCGACGACGAGGTTGATGACCCACCCTGCTCCCTTGGCGAGGTCACCGCGCAGCTCGCCGGTGCCGAGGAGCGCCGCGCCGACACCCTCGGTGAACGCCTGGGTGCCTGCGGCCAGGCCGATGGCGTACGCCCGGATCATCCAGGCCCGGTGGGCGGGGATGTCGCGGCGCCGGATCGCCGTGAACCCCAGCACCAGGCAGGCCGCCATCGCCGACCCGAAAGCGAGCCGGAGGACGTACAGCAGGTCGCCGGTGCCGTGCTTCGGCGCGTACACCAGGGTCATCCACAGCGCCGAGCCGGCGACGACGAGGCCGGCTGCCGTCAGCACCCGACCGGCGCGCCGGTGCCAGGTCCGGTGCCTGCGGCGGAGGCGCGGCACGAGCTGGAGGGCTCCGGCGAGGGCGTACACCGCGGCTCCGACGATGTGCAGGACGAGCGGGAGGGCGGAACCGGTGAACCGGCTGTCGGCGGGGACGATCTCGGGTCCACCGGCGAGCTGGACGAGGCGCAGGGTGCCCGCGACAATCGGGATCGCGCTGAGCAGCACCAGGGCGACCGGCACCGACCACTCGCGCGGAGCGCCCGGCCCTGGCCGGGCCGGGCGCTCCATCGACCGGAGAGTCATCGGACTGCCGGCTGCCCGGCGGGGACCTCGGCCGGAGCGGTCGCGACCGGGCGCCGCTGGTCGCGCCAAAGCGAGACGCCGAGGCCGATCAGAGCGATGCCGACGGGGACGGCGACCGGCCGGTTGAAGGACTCCGGCAGGGCGGACAGCGCCAGCGTGGACACTGCGCCGACGGCCAGGAGGGCGGCAGCCCACCGGGCGAGCACGCCAGCCCGGAAGAGCGCGATGCCGAAGAGGAGCCCGCCGCCCATGTAGCCGACGGCCGAGAACGTGAGCAGGATCTGCATGGCGCCGATGTCACCGGTCGGGGTGCCGCCGAGAGCAGCGGTGAGGACGTCCTGGACGTAGCCGGGGGCGGTGTCCACCAGGGACGGGAGGACGACGCCCGCGACGACCTCGACACCGAACATGGCGAGGTAGCCCAGGCTGAACAGCAGCCAGCCCACGAGCCCGAGGACACCGATCTGGCGGACCTGCCGCAGGTACATCCCGGCGATACCGGCCAGCGCCAGCACGGTCATGATCGCCTTGGCGGTGCTGCGCACGGACATCTCGGTGGTGGCCACTGTCGTGATGTCGAGCGTCGGGTGCTTGATCTGGACGGCGACGAAGACGGCGCCCGCGGTGGCGGCGGCGATGCCGGCGGCCCGGAGGAGGCGGTCGGGGGTGACGGTCATGGCTGGGCTCCTTGTCCTGGTGCTGTGCGCCGGGCGGGTGCCGGCCATGTCCAGGACGGTAGGAACCGGCGTGGTGACGGCACATCACCACGTGATGTGAGCGGGGTGGTGATTGCCGGGCCCCGCCGCGGTCACAGCAGCGCGAGGTCGGTCGCCCTCCGTACGGCGGCCCGCCGGGTGTTCACTCCCAGCTTGGTGAAGATGTGCTTGGTGTGCGTGCGCAGCGTGTTGACCGAGACGTAGAGCTGTCGGGCGATCTCCGGGCCGGTCAGGTCGGTCGCCAGCAGGCGCAGCACGTCGAGCTCGCGCTCACTGAGCCCCTCACCGGCGGGGGCGGCGGGTGCCGATGCCTCCCGATGCCGTGCGCGGTGCTGCTCGAGGGTGGCGAGCAGCTGCTCCGCGTGCGCGTCGACGTCGGGTGACGCCGGGCGCCGTACGGAGGCACGCAGCAGCTCCTCCATCGGCGGACCCTCGTCGAGGAAGAGGCGGCAGAAGCCGGCTGGCACCCCGTCGGTGAGTGCCGCTGCGAGATCGGCCTCGGCCGCGGCCAGGTCCCCGGCGGCGTGCCAGGCCAGTCCTCGTACCATCCGGGCCTCGACGAGGCTGCCGGCACGGCCGGCGTCGCGTGCGGCGTCGACGACGCGGTCGAGCACGGCGAGGCCGTCCTCGGCCCGGTGCTCGGCGACCAGCAGCCTGGCGAACGTGAGCTGGTCGTACTCGGCCAGGTAGGTGGCCGGGTCCGTCACGGTGACCTCGCGCTCCCGCGCCCAGGCACGCGCGCCCGCCAGATCACCCTGGGCGATGCGGACGCGTGCCGTGACCGCGGCGATGGGGCGGACGTCGGGGAAGAACCCCGGGAGGTACAGCGGCGCGGCCTGCTCCAGCATCTCGGCCGCGCCGTCGAGGTCGCCCTCCGCCTGGCGGAGCCCGGCGACGGCCACGTACCAGCGGTGCCGGTTCTCCGGCAGGGACGCGCGGTCGCCGAGCGCCCGGGCGGTCTCGAGATGCTGCGCGGCCGCGTCGAGCTCGCCCTCCTCGCGCAGCACATCGGCGAGCCCGACGTGCAGGTCGCCGGTGGTGGACGGCACCGGGCCCGGGTGTCGCTCAGCGGCCGCCAGCGCCCGCTCGTAACGGACGCGCGCCTCCGCCGGGCCGCTGCGCGCCAGCCACATGCTGGCCAGGACGACGGTCGCTCCGAGCTCGTCGGCCACGTGTCCGGCCGCGTGCAGGTGCGCGATCGCGTCGCCGAAGGTCTCGACTGCGGTCTCGAGGTCTCCGGCGGCCCAGGCGGCCAGGCCGAGGAAGCCGTCGGCGGCGCCCCGCGAGAAGTGGTCGTCCGGGCCGCCCAGCTCCAGCGCACGACGGGCGTTCCGGACGGTCCCGTCGACGTCGCCACGGCCCTGCGCGACGGCGGCGCGGTAGACCGCGATGGCCGCGGGGAGCGACCGCAGCTCCTGGTCCCGCTCGCGCTGGGCCGCCGACAAGGGGCCGGTGGAGGGCTGGGCCGCCGCCGGCCGGTCGGCCGCCGCACGTGCCGCCGACAGCGCCTGCTCGGCGTCGTCGAGCCACGCCTCGACTCCGTCCAGGTCGCCCGCGGAGAGCCGGCTCCAGGCGACGTACGTGGCCAGGAGAGCCCGGCGGCGCACCACGTCGTCGGGGAGAGCGCGCAGCCATCCCCGGAGGGTGTGGTCGTGCCGGAGCTTCTTGTGCCCCGGCACCGCGAGCTCGACCAGGTCGGCGGTACGTTCGGCGTCCCCGGCGGCCGCAGCGTGCCGGACCGCGTCGTCGAGCAGGCCTCGCTCCGCGTACCAGCGGCTGGCGGCGGCGTGCAGCTCGGGGATGCGTTCCGGGCGCCGGGACAGCACCCGCGCACGCAAGGCGTCGGCGAAGAGGTGGTGGTATCGGTACCACTGCCGCTGGTCGTCGAGTGGGACGACGAAGAGGTTGGCCCGCTCGAGGCTCTCGAGCACGGCCTGGCCGTCGTTCCGGCCGGTCAGGGCGTCGCACAGCGGCCCTGTCATCGGGTCGAGCAGCGACGTGGCGAGCAGGAAGTCGCGCACGTCCTCGGGCTGGTGCTCCAGCACCTCCTCGACGAGGTAGTCGAGGACGAAGCGGTGGCTGCCGGTGAACTCGTCGACGAAGTCCTCGACCCGGTCGGCGGACCCTGCCCCGTCGGCGGCCCGACCCCGTGCCGAGAGGGCGGCCAGCTGCAGGCCGGCGGCCCAGCCCTCAGTCCGTGCCTCGAGGGCGGCGACGTGCGCCGCGTCGAGCTCCAGCCCCATCACACGGTTGAGGAATGCGTCGGCCTCGTCGGCTGTGAAGCGCAGATCTCTGGCGCGCAGCTCGAGGAGGTCGCCGCGGCTGCGCAGCCGCGCCAGCGGCAGCGGCGGATCGGCGCGCGTGGTCAGGGCGAGGGTGACCTGGGGCGGCAGGTGGTCGAGCAGGAAGGACACGGCCCGGTGGACGTCCGCCGCGTCGACGAGGT
This sequence comes from Jiangellales bacterium, assembly GCA_035761805.1. Taxonomy (GTDB): domain Bacteria; phylum Actinomycetota; class Actinomycetes; order Jiangellales; family Jiangellaceae; genus DASTQL01. Next base: position 5,083 of record DASTQL010000112.1, read on the forward strand.
GGTAGTCGTCGAGGGCGACGACGGTCGGTCCGGCCAGCTGGTCGAGGCCGTTGATGAGGGAGACCAGGACGTCCTCGGTCGGCACGTCTCGGTCGCTCTCCAGCAGCGCCTGGGCGTCCGCACCGATGTCGTCCCCTGTCGTCCGGACCGCCGCGACCAGGTCGGTGAGGAACGAGCGGAGGTCGGCGTCGCCTTCGTCGAGAGACAGCCAGGCCACGCGCAGGGGGTGGCGCTCCGCGGCCGGGCGATCGGCACTCGGCTCCTCTGGCGCCAGCCATTGCGTCAGCAGCGTGGTCTTGCCGAAGCCGGCCGGGGCTGCGACGAGCACCAGCCGCGGCAGCGGGCGGGCGGCTCGCAGCCGGGCGACGAGCCGGGGGCGGGCGACGAGCTGCCGGCGCGGCGACGGGACGTGCAGCTTGGTGCCCAGAACCGGCATCCGGTCACGGTAACGCCGACCCCGTCTCCAGGTCGGCGATGGAGGACAGGCCGCGTCACCAGCCGGCGTCGGTGCTGGTCGTCCCGACGAGCAGCGCGCCACGGCACAGGGTCACGCCACCGCGTGGGTCGAGGGCCCGACCCTCGGCGAAGGCGGCGTCGAAATCTACGGGGTCTGACGCGGACCGGACCAGGGCGTCGATTGGGGTCGGCTCTATCGCGCCCTGGTCGTTGGCAGCGGTCTACACATCGTGGCGACCCGCCGCATCCTGCGGGCGCCGCCCCACCGGTACGGTCACGATCAACAACAGAGCCGAGGAGGCAGCGCGATGCAGGCCCTCATGCACACCCTCAACGACGCCGACCGCGACCTGATCCGGGAGACCGAGCGGGACCGGATGGCCGGGCTCGACGAAGACGCCCTCGTCGACCTGCACAAGCGCGTGAGGCGGGCGCGGAACAAGTACGCGAAGCGCTACCGCCGCGAGGCCGCCGGCACCGTGCAGGAGAAGGGTGGGCGCGGCAAGGCCCGTGCGAAAGGCAAGCACAACGCCGCCAAGGCTGAGGTCTTCGAGGGCGCTCTGTCCCGGGTCAGCCGGCAGCTGGCGACGGCTGCCCGGCGGAGCGCCCAGGACCTGCGCGCCGAGAGGTTGGCCGCGGCCCGTGGTGCCGACGGTGGCCCGACCACCGCTCGCACCTCGACGGCGCGTACGGCGAAGAAGGCCTCGGCCCGCAAGGCCTCGAGCCCGACTGCCGGCCGGGACTCCCGCCCGCGCACACCCGCGACGACGAAGCGTGTGGCGGCCACGCGGGCCGCCGGTGCACGACGTCAGGCGAGGCGCGACAGCCGCTGATCGCGTCTGACACGGTTCGCAGGCCGGAAGAGCCCCCGTCCCAGGAGCTGAGGTCGCCTGAGAACGGCGCGGCGCGTCATCACTGCCGAACGACCCTGGCGAACCACGCCGGCACCGGGACGTCGACGAACGTCGCCTCGATGGACGACTCCCTGATCCAGTCGACCGAGAACCCGCCGGCAAACGCCGCGCGGATCTCGTCCTGGCGGATCCGGCGGGGTCCGGCGTCGCCGGGCACGCGATCGCTGAAGCACAGCAGGTAGTACGAAGCGTGGGGCGCCATCACTCGCCGGAGCACCTGCGCAAGCCTCTCGCGAGCCGGGTCGGGCAGCACGTGGAAGAACCCGCAGTCGAGGACGACGTCGAAGGTCTCACCGAGGGCGTCGACCGTCAGCGCGTCGTGCACGAGGAAGCGGGCGCCCAGGGCCCTTTGCACGGCCTTCGCCCGCGCCCTGGCGATCGCCGTCGGGGCCAGATCGACACCGGTCGCTCGCAGTCCCGTCTCGGCGGCCAGCAGGGTGTGCTCACCGGTCCCGCAGCCGAGCTCGAGGACGGCGCCGCGCAGGTGGCCGGCGCGGGCCAGCTCGACGAACGGTGTCTGAGGCCGGCCGATGTCCCACGGCGGCGTCCCGGCGTAGGTCGCGTCCCAGTCCTCCGGCAGTCCGTCACCCCCGTGCCCCGCGTCCCGCTCCGACATGGGTCACCTCTCAACTCTCGTGCCGCAGCGTACGAGGGCAGTGTCGCCCGTCCCCGGTCGAGCCGCTTCGGCAGCCGCGAGACCCCTCAGGCGGGGCGAGGTGGAGGCTGTCGACCGCCCACTGATCAGCGGCGGTTACGGTCCCTTACGTGACCGCGTCCTTCCTGTACGCCGCCTGTCGGACGCCCTTCGGCCGCTTCGGCGGGGCGCTCGCCGAGGTGCGCCCGGACGACCTCGCCGCGATTGCACTCTCCGGGGTGCTCGCCCAGGTCGGCGACCTCGACCCGCAGCGCATCGATGACGTGATGTGGGGCTGCGCGAACCAGGCCGGGGAGGACAACCGCAACGTGGGCCGCATGGCCGTACTCCTCGCCGGGCTGCCGACCTCCGTGCCCGCCACCACGGTCAACCGGCTCTGCGGGTCCTCCCTCGACGCCGCCATCGCCGCCTCGCGGACCGTCGAGAGCGGGGACGCCGTCGTCGTGGTGGCCGGCGGCGTGGAGTCGATGACCCGGGCGCCATGGGTGCTGCCCAAGCCGTCTCGCGCCTTCCCCGCCGGCAACGTCACGGCCGTCTCCACCGCGCTCGGCTGGCGCCTGGTCAACGACCGGATGCCGGCGGAGTGGACGGTGTCCCTGGGCGAAGCCAACGAGCTGCTCGCGGACCGGCTGGGGATCTCCCGGGAACGTCAGGACGAGTTCGCCGCCCGCTCCCACGTGCTGGCCGACCAGGCCTGGACCGACAGCTTCTACGACGACCTGGTGGTGCCGCTGCCGGGGGTCGACCTCCCGCGCGACGAAGGCATCCGGCCGGGCTCGACACTCGAGTCGCTCGCCGGGCTGCGGCCGGTCTTCCGCCCGGACGGCACGATCACCGCCGGCAACGCCTCGCCGCTCAACGACGGTGCGTCCGCGCTGGTCCTCGGCAGCGAGGCGGCCGCCGACCTGCTCGGCCGGACGCCGATCGCCCGGGTCGCCGGACGCGGAGTGCACGCCCTCGACCCGCAGGACTTCGGGATCGCTCCGGTCGAGGCGGCGAACAAGGCCCTCGTACGCGCCGGGATCGGCTGGGCGGACGTGGCCGCGGTGGAGCTGAACGAGGCGTTCGCCGTGCAGTCGCTGGCGTGCGTCGACGCGTGGGGGATCGACCCGAGGATCGTCAACGCCCGCGGCGGCGCCATCGCCATCGGCCACCCGCTCGGCGCCTCGGGCGGGCGCATCCTCGGCACGCTGGCCAAGAGGCTCGTGGACTCGGGAGACCGCTGGGGGGTCGCAGCCATCTGCATCGGGGTCGGCCAGGGGCTCGCGATCGTCTTGGAGAACCCGGAGGCGACGGGCTCCGCCTGACGGCGACCCGCGAGTCGGCTGACGAGGCAGTTGCGGACGTCGAGGACGGCTCGACGGGGCTGGTGAGCGGTTTCGGCATGGGTGGGATGCCCGTCCAGCTCACCGACGCGCTGTGGACCCGAGCCGCTGGACACCGAGTGGGCCGCCCCGGACGGCTTCTACCAGGCGCCGCTGACGGAGACCGGCGAGGTCCGAGATGCTCACCTGGTCGACCGAGCCGTTCGAGCCGACGGCCGAGATGATCGGCACCGGTGCCGCTCACCTGTTCGTGGAGACCGACACCGACGACACGAACCGCATCCTGCGGCTGTGGGACGAGGCCCCCCGTCCTGACACAGCGCTCATGGTGCGGAGACGCTCGCAGTCCTGACCGGTCAGCTCGGCGATGAGGTCGAAGTCCTTGTGGAGGTGAAGGACGGTCAGCCCCGTGAGTTCGGCGGTGGCCGCGATGAGGTCTGGGATGGAGGGGCGCGGTGGTGGCCCTGGTTCGCCAGCCGCAGCTGCACCTCGAGTGCCCGGTCCTCGATCGCGGGCGTCAAGTACTCGACGGGCATCATCGAGATCGGCGGGGTGCGAATACCGAGCGCGCTTGGGCTGCGGTCCGCGCCGAGTAGCCGACCTCGAGCCGGGTGACGGTGGTGATCCGGACCAGGCGTCGCTCTATGCGGCCGGCCCACTCCTCGGCGTCGGGACTGTGGGCCAAGCGCACCAGGGCGGACCTGTCGATCAACCAGTCGGTTACC
>DASTQL010000113.1:0-8690 GCA_035761805.1 Jiangellales bacterium
CGGCAGGGGCGGCAGCGGCAGCGACGGACGCGCGGGCACGGCCGGCCAGGCTAGCCGTCCGACCCACGTGATCGGGCAGGATGGCCGCCATGGACCTGGGACTGCGTGATCGGGTGTACGTCGTGACCGGGGCCAGCCGCGGCCTCGGCCTGGCCACCGCCCGGGAGCTGGTCGCCGAGGGTGCCCGCGTCGTGCTGTCGGCGCGGCACGAGCAGGGCGTGTCCGACGCCGTCGCCGGGCTGGGAGCGGACGCCGTGGGGGTGGTGGCCGACAACGCCGACCCGGACACGCCGCGGCGCCTGGTCGAGGTGGCCACGCAGCAGTGGGGCCGGATCGACGGTGCGGTGGTGAGCGTCGGCGGGCCCGCGGCAGGCCGCGCAACGGAGATCTCCGACGCGGACTGGCGGGCCGGCTTCGAGTCGGTCTTCCTGGGGGCCCTGCGCCTGGCCCGGACGGTGGTGGGGTCCCTCGGCCCCGGGGGCTCGATCGTCCTCGTCCTGTCGACCTCGGTGCGCTCCCCGATCCCCGGCCTCGCCGTCTCCAACGGACTGCGGCCGGGACTGGCCATGGTCGCCAAGGACCTCGCCGACGAGGTCGGCCCACGCGGCGTCCGGGTCAACGGACTCCTCCCCGGACGCGTCGCCACCGACCGCACCGTCGAGCTGGACGAGCTCACCGGCGACGCCGAGGCGGCTCGGGCCGAGCGATCGGCGACGATCCCCCTGCGCCGCTACGGCGAGCCGGAGGAGTTCGCCCGGGTCGCCGCGTTCGTGCTCTCACCGGCGGCGTCGTACGTCACAGGGACCATGGTGGCGGTCGACGGGGGGGCACTGCGCGCGCTCTGATCAGACCGCGACGACGCCGCCGGAACGGGCCTGGTCGGCGAACTGGGTCCGGTACAGGTCGGCGTAGAGACCGCCGCGGGTCAGCAGCTCCTCGTGGCGACCCCGTTCGACGACCTGGCCGCGGTCCACGACCAGGATCTGGTCCGCGCCGCGCACCGTCGAGAGCCGGTGTGCGATCACCAACGACGTCCGCCCCTGCAGGGCGGTGTCCAGCGCCCGCTGGAGGGCGACCTCCGACTCCGAGTCCAGGTGGGCGGTGGCCTCGTCGAGCACGACGATGCGCGGTGCCTTGAGCAGCAGCCGGGCGATGGCCAGGCGTTGCTTCTCGCCTCCCGACAGCCGGTACCCGCGATCTCCGACGACGGTCTCCAGGCCCTCGGGGAGCGAGGCGACCAGCTCCCAGATCTGGGCCGCCCGCAGCGCCCCCTCGAGCTCCTCGTCGGTCGCTCCGGGCCGGCCGTACGCGAGGTTGACGCGGATCGTGTCGTGGAAGAGGTGGGCGTCCTGGGTGACCACGCCGACCGTGCGGCGCAGTGACTCCAGCGTGGTCGTGCGGACGTCGGCGCCGCCGATGCGGACGGTCCCCGCGGTCGGGTCGTAGAGCCGGGAGACGAGGTGCGTGATGGTGGACTTCCCGGCACCCGACGGCCCGACGAGCGCGACCACCTGGCCGGGCTCCACCCGGAAGGTCACTCCGCGCAGGACCTCCGCGTCCGGCCTGGCCTCGAGGGTTGCCACCGCCTCCAGCGACGCCAGCGAGACCTCGTCGGCACCGGGGTAGCGGAATCGGACGTCGTCGAACTCGATGCTGGCGGCGTCGGCCGGCAGGTCGCGAGCGTCGGCCCGGTCGCGAACCATCGGACTGAGGTCCAGGACCTCGAAGACCCGTTCGAAGCTCACCAGCGCAGTCATGACGTCCACCTGGACGTTGGACAGCGCGGTCAACGGCCCGTAGAGCCGGGTCAGCAGCGCGGCCAGGGCGACCAGCGTGCCCACCTGGAGGACGCCGTCGACGGCGAGCAGCCCGCCGAGGCCGTAGACGACCGCCGTCGCGAGCGCGGCGAGGAGGGTGAGACCGGTGAAGAAGAACCGGGCGTACATAGCCTGGACGATGCCGATGTCGCGGACCCTCCCCGCGTGCGCGGAGAAGCCGGCGGTCTCGTCCCCGTACCGGCCGAAGATCTTGACCAGCAACGCCCCGGCGACGTTGAACCGTTCGGTCATGGTCTGGCTCATCGTGGCGTTCAGCTGCATGCTCTCCCGGGAGATCGCGGCAAGCTTGCGACCGACGAACCGGGCGGGCAGGAGGAACAGGGGGACGAGCACGAGGACGACGAGGGTGATCTGCCAGGAGAGCACCACCATCGCCACGAGGGCGATCACCAGCGTGATCACGTTGCTGACGACCTGCGAGAGGGTCGAGGTGAACGCCTGCTGGGCCCCCACGACATCGCTGTTGAGCCGTGACACGAGCGAACCGGTCTGGGTCCGGGTGAAGAAGGCGACCGGCTGTCGCTGCACGTGGTCGAAGACCTCGGTGCGCAGGTCGTAGATCAGTCCCTCACCGGTCCGCGCGGACGCCCACCGCCCCACGAGGCCCAGCACGGCGTCGAGCACGGCCAGGACGGCTACCGCCGCGGCGCCCAGCACCACGACCCGCCGGTCCCCGGGCGTGACGCCGCTGTCGATGATCCACTTCAGCAGCAGAGGCACCGCCGACGCGCTCACAGCGGCGAGCACGGTCGTGACGAGGAAGATGCTGATCTCGCGCCGGTATGGGACCGCGTACCGGCTGATCCGCCGCACGGTGCCCTTGGCCAGCCGCTGCCTGGCCACGCTCCCGTCACGGGTGTACGACCGAAGCGTCGCCCACCCGCCGTGACCGCCCATCGACATGTGCCCCTCCCCTCCTCACCGACGGCCGCCCAACGCCCCCCGGGGCGGCGTTTGTTCCGCCGGGGCCGCCAGGGCGTCCGGGTGCGGCTGCTCGGCGTCAGGCGTCACGCGCGGCGAGCATCGCGGCCAGGCGGCCGGCCTGCGCGGCCCGCTCGGCGGCCCGCTGTCGATCGGGCGTCCGGGACGCGGCGTCCCGCAGGAGTGCCTTGGTGGCGAGCAGCGCACCGGGAGGGGCGCCCAGCAGCGCGGCCACCAGGTCGGTCGTGGCCGCCTCCAGCTCGGCCCGGGGCACGACGGCGGTGGCCAGTCCGAGGTCGTGCGCCTCGGCCGCGTCCACCCAGCGCCCGGTCGCGCAGATCTCCAGGGCCCGGGAGTAGCCCACCGCCTCGACGAGCGGTGCCGTCCCGGTGAGGTCCGGGACCAGACCCAGCGAGGTCTCGCGCATGGCGAACCGTGCGTCGTCGGCGCACAGCCGGAGGTCGCAGGCCAGTGCCAGCTGGAAGCCCGCACCGACCGCATGGCCCTGCACGGCTGCGATGCTGACCGCCGGGCCGTCGCGCCACCAGGTGAACGCCTCCTGGAAGGCGACGATCGCGGCGTCGAGTTCGGCCGGGGGCAGGGCGGCGAGGTCCAGCAGCGCCGGCCCGCCGTCGACCTGGCCGCCCTGGAGGATCGCGCGGTCCAGCCCGGCGCTGAAGGACGGGCCCTCGCCCCGCAGGACCACGACCCGGACATCGTCGCCCAGCCGGTCACGGACGGCGGCGAGCGCCCGCCACATGGCCGGGCTCTGGGCGTTGCGCCGCTCGGGTCGGGCCAGGGTGACGGTGGCGACCGGGCCGGACGTCTCGAGCCGCAGCCCGACGCCGGCCAGGTCGTCGTCCAGCGTGCTCAGGCCTTGGCCTTCGCCCTGCCGCGGGTGGCTCCCCCGCGACCCCGGAGCTGGACCCCGGTCTCGCTGAGCACCCGATGCACGAAGCCGTAGGACCGGCCCGTCTCGGAAGCGAGGTCACGGATGCTGGCCCCGCCCTCGTACTTCTTCCGCAGGTCGGTCGCCAACTTGTCCCGGTCGCTCCCACTGATCCGGGCACCCTTCGCCAGCTTCTCGGCCACGTGTCCTCCCTGGTCGACGGTCTCGCTAGGACCATGATCCGTCGAAGATCGCGTCAGTGCCAGCCGGATCTGGATCTCGACCGTCAGACCGGCTCCATGACGACCACCACGTTGCTGTCCCAGCCGGATCCGCGGCGATACGCGCCGCCGCAGGTGACCAGGACGACCCGTTCCGGGCCGTCCTGGGCGAACAGCTCCTCGTAGGGCAGCTCCACCTTCTCGTAGGTCAGCACCTCGGTCACCAGGTAGTCGTGCGCCTCCCCGGCGTCGTCGGTGACCGTGGCCGTGGCGCCCACCTCGAGGTCCTTGGCCCGGGTGAACGGTCCCTTGCCGTACTCCCGGCTGTCCAGGTGCGCGTCGAGGACCACCGTGCCAGTACCGGCTCCCGGACCGACGCCATCGGACCACCAGCCGACGACCCAGGGCTCGGGCGGCACCTGCATGACGCCGTCGTCCGTGCCCACCGGGACGACCTCGGAGTCCACGTCGATGGCCGGGATCGCCAGGCCGACGGGCGCGGCGAAGGACTCCCCCGAGGGACTCAGCCGCTGCCAACCGCTCGTCCGGGTGGGCTCGGGAGCCGGGGTCGGGCTGATGACCGCCGGCGCCGTGGTGGTCGTCGCCGGAGCCGGTTCGGGAGCCGTGGTAGGACCGGCGCCCGGGTCGTCGGAGCCGCACGCGACGAGCAGGGCCAGGGCGAGCACACCGGTGGGGGCGGCGGCGAGGAGCCCCCGCCGCCGCCCCCGGTGGCTGTCGTCGGACGGGGTCACGTGTCCTGTCGGCGAGCGCGGACCACGGCCATGGTGGCGCCGAACCCGGCCAGCAGGAACAGGCCGAACGCGGCGACGGCGACGCTGCTGCCTGGGCCACCGGCGCCCTGGCCGGCGGGGACGGCCGTCGGCGGCTTGGCCGTGGCGACTGGCGAAGTCGGCTCGGGCTTCGGCGTCTCGTCGCAGTCCTCCGTCCCGACCTCGTAGTCGATCAGGAGCAGGTCCAGACTCTCGTCCGCTGCAGCGCCGACGGCGTACACCACGGTCGCGACCCCCTCCAGGACCTCGAGATCGACCGGGCCGATGGCCACGGTGTCGGTCCCGGCGAGGCGGACCTCCGCCTCGTACGTCCCCGCGGGCAGGGCTGCGGCGAGCTCCTCACCGTTGGCGAACGTGCCCAAGACCGTACCCTCGACGGCGACGTCGACCTCGGGCGCGGCGGCGGTGTGCCGGAGGACCACGCCGCCCTCCCCGGCGCAGAGGGGCGGGAAGACGTCCTCGAACTCGGACACCGTCGCCTCGCCCTCGGCGTCGAGGTGGGCGACCAGGGACAGGGCGACGTCGGCGACGACCGTGACCGGGCCGAGCAAGGTGTCGGTCCCAGTCTCGTCCAGGATCTCGACGTCGAACTCCGCCCCGGCCGGGAGGGTCAGGACGGCCGGGTTGTCGTCACCTTCGAAGGTGAAGTCGTCCAGCGCGACCTCACCGTCCACGGCGACGTCGACGGTGAGGCCTGGGATCGCGTGGACGACGGTGACATCCACCTCGTCCTGGGCGTGGGCCGGCAGGGCGGCCAGGGCGGGCAGGAGGAGGCCGGCCGACACGGCGGCGGCAAGGCGACGTACGCCCATGGGTGGATCCCCTCATGATCGTGGCGCCGCCGTCCCAGGCGGCACTCGGGCGCCCCGAACCGTAGCAGCGCCCGCCCTCGCGGCGAACAGCGCACCGCGGATGTGACCGGACCGAGATGTCACCCGGGTCAGGCGAGGGCAACGAGGTCGGAGTAGTCCGGACTCCAGTGGTCCTCGACACCGTCGGGCAGCAGCAGGACCCGCTCCGGGGACAGCGCCTCGACCGCCCCCTCGTCGTGCGTGACGAGCACGATCGCGCCCGCGTACGAGCGGAGTGCCGCCAGGACCTCCTCGCGCGACGCGGGGTCCAGGTTGTTGGTCGGCTCGTCGAGGAGGAGGACGTTCGCGGCGGACACCACCAGGGTCGCGAGCGCCAACCGGGTCTTCTCCCCGCCGGACAGGACGCCGGCGGGCTTGTCGACGGCGTCGCCGGAGAAGAGGAAGGAGCCCAGCACCCGTCGGGCCTCCACGTCGGGCAGTGCCGGGGCGGCCGCGCGCATGGTCTCGAGCACGCTGCGCGAGGTGTCCAGGGTCTCGTGCTCCTGCGCGTAGTAGCCCAGTCGGAGCCCGTGCCCCGGGACGACCAGACCCGTGTCTGGCGGCTCCAGCCCGGCCAGGATGCGCAGGAGCGTCGTCTTGCCCGCGCCGTTGAGGCCGAGGACGACCACCCGGGAGCCCCGGTCGATCGCGAGGTCGATGTCGGTGAAGACCTCGAGCGAGCCGTACGACTTGGACAGCCCCGACGCCGTGAGAGGGGTACGGCCGCACGGCGCGGGCTCGGGGAACCGGAGCCGGGCCACGCGATCCCGCCGCCGCTGTCCGTCCAGGCCCTCGAGCAGCCGCGTGGCCCGGCGGTCCATGTTCTTCGCCGCGGTGGCCTTGGTCGCCTTGTAGCGCATGCGGTCCGCCTGGGCGCGCAGTGCAGCAGCCTTGTGCTCCGCGTTGGACCGCTCACGGTGGCGGCGACGCTCGTCGGTCTCGCGCTGTAGCAGGTACGCCGACCAGCCGACGTTGTAGACGTCCAGCGCTGCCCGCGTCGCGTCCAGGTGGAACACCCGCGTGACGGTGCGCTCCAGCAGGGCAGCATCGTGGCTGATCACGACGAGGCCGCCCGGGAAGGAACGCAGGAACTCGCGCAGCCAGCCGATGGAGTCCGCGTCCAGGTGGTTGGTCGGCTCGTCGAGGAGGAGTGTGTCGGCACCCGAGAAGAGGATGCGTGCCAGCTCTGCCCGCCGCCGCTGGCCCCCGGAGAGGGTCCGCAGGGGCTGACCGAGCACTCGGTCCGGGAGGCCCACGCTCGCCGCGATCGAGGCGGCCTCGCTCTCGGCCGCGTAACCACCGCGGGTCAGGAACTCGGTCTCGAGTCGCCCGTACCGGCGCATGCCGCGCTCGTGGACAACGGGGTCGGTCGAGGCGATCTCGTCCCGCGCGGCGTGCATGTCGCGGGCGACGACGTCGAGTCCGCGCGCTCCCAGGATGCGGTCCCGGGCGAGCACGCCGAGGTCCCCTGTCCGCGGGTCCTGGGGCAGGTACCCGATCGTGCCCGCCCGCTGCACCCTGCCTGCCGACGGCTGCACCTCGCCCGCGAGGATGCGGGTGAGCGTGGTCTTGCCGGCACCGTTGCGGCCCACCAGACCCACGGTGTCGCCGGGCGAGACCCGGAAGGTGGCACCCGCCAGCAGCAGGACCGGCCCGGCGCGGACCTCGAGGTCGGTGGCGGTGATCATGGGAGTCGCCTCGATCCCCTCGCACAGGTCGGGTCCGCGACCGGCATCATGTGCAGTGTACGGAGCCGCGGCGGGTGCCCGGCCGCTCGAGGAGGAGCACCGTGAGGTTCAACCGCAACGCCCGGCTGGACTCATCGCAGGTCACCGACCGCCGGGGCGCCCGTGGTGGTGGCGGCATCGCCGTCGGCGGCGGGCTCGGCGGCCTGGTCCTCCTGATCATCGTGCTGCTCACGGGAGGGAGCCCCGGAGACCTGATCGGCGCGGGGCAGCCGCAGCTCACCGAGGGAGACGTCGCCAGCCTGGAGGATGACTGCGCGCAGGTCTCAGACCTCGAGGAGAACCCGGACTGCCGGTTCGTCCTCTACGTCAACTCGGTCCAGTCGTACTGGGACTCGGAGTTCGCCCGTCGAGGGGCGACCTACCAGCCGGCCGACACCAACGTCTTCACCGGTGGGGTGCAGACGGGGTGCGGGGCGGCCTCGTCGGCGGTCGGGCCCTTCTACTGCCCCGCCGACGGACAGGTCTACCTGGACCTCGGCTTCTACGAGGAGCTGCAGACCAAGTTCGGCGGGCAGGGAGGCGACTTCGCCGAGGCGTACGTGCTCGCGCACGAGTACGGCCACCACATCCAGAACCTCACCGGCCAGATGCAGCAGGTCAGGACCCAGCAGGGTCCCGAGTCCGACGCCGTACGGCTGGAGCTGCAGGCCGACTGCTACGCCGGCGTCTGGGCCCACCACGCGGTGAACACGCCCGGCCCGGACGGCCAGCCCCTCATCGTCGAGCTGACCCAGCAGGACATCGCCGAGGGCCTCAACGCCGCGCAGACCGTCGGCGACGACTGGATCCAGGAGCGGTTCCAGGGGACCGTGACGCCGGAGACCTGGACGCACGGGTCGAGCGAGCAGCGGCAGCGGTGGTTCCTCGTCGGTTACGAGCAGGGCGACCTCGCGGCCTGTGACACGTTCTCGGCCGGCTCGCTGTGACGCGGCGCTGGGCGCCGCTGACGGCGCAGGACCTCGCCCGGGTCGCGGTCTTCGCCGCGCTCATCGCCGTCCTGGGCCTGCCGGGCACGATCGTCCTGTTCGGCGGGGCGGTCCCCGTGACCGCACAGACGCTGGGCGTCATGCTCGCGGGGGCGGTCCTCGGTGCACGCCGCGGCTTCCTGGCCGCGCTGACGTTCTGCGTGCTGGTGCTGGCCGGTCTGCCGCTGCTCGCCGGTGGGCGGGGTGGCCTCGGGGTCCTGGCCGGCCCCTCGGCCGGGTACTTCCTGGCCTTCCCGATGGCTGCCCTGGTGGTCGGTCTCATCGTGCAGCGGCGGCTGCCGCGGCCGAGCATCCCGTGGGTCTTCCTGGCCTGTGTCGTCGGCGGCATCGGGGTCGTGTACGCCGTGGGTGTCCCCGTCCTGGCGTGGCGAGCGGACCTCGACCTGCGCGCGGCCGTGGTGACCGGGGCGCTGGTCTTCCTGCCCGGCGACCTGCTCAAGGCCGC
>DASTQL010000114.1:0-17133 GCA_035761805.1 Jiangellales bacterium
GACCTCGTAGCCCTCGTGGGGCAGCCGCGAGATGCCCTGCCGCACCTGGTCGTGAAGCCAGCGATCCAGCTCCTCCAGCCCCGCAGTCACCCGATCCTCGCGCCGGGCCGCCCGCTCGGCGGCGGCAGCAGCGGCGGCCTCCGGGTCCTTGGGCGCTGCCTTGGAACGGGACGGTGGCGCAGGGTTCGCACGGCGAGGTCGCCGCTCGGTGAGCCAGTGCGTCGCCCAGGCGGTGGGGTCGGCTTCGGCGATCTCGCCGGCCGACCAGAGCAGCAGCAGACCGATCGCGTGCTTGCAGGGAACCTTGGGGGACGGGCAGCTGCAGCGGTACGCGGGACCGGTGACGTCGACCACGACCCGGTAGGGCGCCTTGCCGCTGCCCTGGCACTCGCCCCAGACCGCGATCTCGGTCGACCCCGTGCCGCTCCAGGGGCCCGGCCGGGACAGCGATCGTCCGGCCCGGGCCGACGTGGCGTCCGGGGCGAGTGCGAGCACCTGCTCGGCCGACCAGCGTCCGCCCATGGCGCTGGAGAGTAGCCAGGAGCGGCGACACAACGCGGATCGCTGACCGGCGGGACCGATCTGCGTAGGCTCGGGTGATCACGTCCGGGAGGTGGGGCATGACCGCTGAGTCCGAACGCGCGACCGTGGAGGCCCTGGCGCGGCAGGTCGTCGCGGAGGTCTCACCGGCCGAGCTGCCGCTCTTCCGCGCCACCGCCGACCGCTACTTCGCCGACCCCGACGGCACCCTCGCCGTACGAGGCCGGCCGGACGAGCCACTCGGCTTCGGCGCCGAGACCGTCGTCGCCCTCGTGGGTCCCTTCGCCCTCGATCTCGTACGGCGGGTGGTGGGCCGGCTCGTGGAGCGACTCGGCGACGCGGTGGCGGACGCCGTGGCCGAGCGCGTCCTACGTCGCACCGGGGCGGGGAGCGGGGGAGTCGCGTCGGCGGGATCGGCGTCCGGATCGTCGGGGACGGGTGCCGGGGGAGGCGACTCGCCCGCCGCGTCCGGACCTGACCCGCTCGACCCCGCGCAGCTCGCGCTGGTGCGTCAGGTCGCCGACGAGGAGGCTCGCCGGCTGCAGCTGCCGCCGGACCGGGCGCAGCAGCTCGCCGACGCGCTGGTCGCGTCCATCGCGACCAGGGGATAGGCTCGGCGGACCGTGAGCACGCCGGCGCCCGTCCAGCGGGACGCGGACGGGCGCCCGGTCGCGGGGTGGCGCACGTCAGCCGCGCTGAGTCCCAGGGCCCTGCCGACCGACACGTCGGTGCGGTTCCTGCTGCTGCTCGCCGCCGTTGTCGCGGCCAGCCTGTACCTGTACGAGGCGCTGTGGGTGGTCCTTCGCGGGGAGTCGTTCCTCGACCCGGTCAGGGACTGCGAGATGGGAAGCCCGGGTGCAGCGGATTCCACGGTGCTGCTGGGCCCACAGGGGGAGTGCCGCGCTGGAACCGACCCCGAGCAGGCCGCCTTCGCCGTGACGGGGACCGTCGTCGTGCTGCTCGCGGCCTACGGCGTCTACAGACTGTTGCCGCTGCTCCGGACCAGACGGTCGCGCCTCGTCCGCCTGGACCAGGACGACGCGGCCGCTCTCCACGAGGACGTGCGGCAGGCGGTGGCCGACGCGGGCCTGGAGCGAGATCCCGAGGTCCTGGTCGACGCAGCCAACCCCGCGGTCCAGGCCTTCGCCTACGGCACCGCCCGACATCCCCGGCTGGGGCTGACCGGCGGGCTCGTCGTGCTCCAGGTCGTGGACCCGCCGGCCTTCCGCGCAGTGCTTCGCCACGAGATCGCCCACCTGGCCAACCGGGACGTGCCGTGGACCTACTACACGGTCGCGACGTGGTGGAGCTTCGTCGCGCTCGCCCTTGTCCCGGTGGTCGCCGTGTTCGTCGTCTCGGACATCCGCTACGTGCTGCGCCTGGGGTGGCGGACGCTGCTGCTAGCGGTACTCGTCCTGCTGGTCCGCAACGCCGTGCTGCGTGCCCGTGAGATCTACGCCGACGCGAGGGCGGCCGAGTGGGGCGCCGGACCCGACCTGGACCGGGTGCTGCGGATGCAGCCGGCTCCACGTGGTCGACGCCATCCGTTGCTTCGGCTCCACCCGCCGGCCGACGCGCGGCGGCGCCTGCTCGCCGACCCGGACGGCCTGTTCGGGGTCGACGGTCCCACCGCGCTCGCTGCCGGCCTGGCTGCGGGTACCGCGTACGCGACCATCCGTGCCGTCGCCGACCTGGCGCTGCCGTCGGCCGTCGCGTCCGTCGGGGCGGCGCTGCTGGTCGCTCCGCTCCTGGCCACCGTCGTGGCCGCCGGTGCCTGGCGGGCCGAGCTCCGCTCGGTCGTCCGGGGGGTCCCCGTGCCGGTCAACGGCCCACTCACGCTCGGCACGGGGATCGGGCTGGCGGCCGGCCCGCTGCTGTCCTTCCAGGCGGCGGCGGGCGGGCTCGTCGTCGGCGTCGACGGCGCCGGCGGCTACGCGGTCTGGGCCGCCGTGACGCTCTTGTCGACGGGACTGGTCGCCTGGTACGCCGCCGCTGCAGGGCGGCTCGCCGTGGAGGCGGGTCTCAGGCGCTCCTCGCCCTGGCCGCTCCTCGCGCCGCACGGGGTCGCGGTCGCGGCGGCCTTCGTGGTGCTGCTGGCGTACGGCTACGCGGCCCTGCTGTACGTGGGGGGCGCGGGACCGGGGGCCGCGCTGCGAGCGCGGTCGCTGTGGGGCTCCTTGCCCTCGTGGTTCGGGGACGGCGGTCTCCTGCTCCTGGGGGTCGCCGGCCTGCTGGTCGCTGCGCCACTTGCGGCGTCCTGGTCGCTCCGTGGAGAGGCAGCCCAGGCCGGTCCTCCTGCGGCGTGGCCGTGGCGCGAACTGCCCCCTCCGGACCTGCCCGGGGTGCGCCGACCCACGGGACGTCTGCTCCTCCTCGGGTGCCTTGCCGTCGTGGTCATGGCAGGGACGGCCGTCGTGGGTCTGTCGGCGACCAGGGGTCCGGAACGGGTCGAGGGACCGGGGTACACGGTCCCGCTTCCGGCCGGCTGGACGGCAGCACGAGCTGCCGACGACGTCCCGGTCCTGACCAGCGCCGACGGGAGCGTGCAGGTCGACCTGCGTCCCGTGACGCCCGCGCGTCCCGCCACGGCGCCGGGTGTCCTCCACGTCGGGGGAGTGCCGGCCTGGTCCGTCGGTCTGCAGCTCCAGGGCGCCCGCCTGCTGCGGCTGTACGACCTGGATGCACCGTCCGGTCCGTACCGTCTGCGAATACGCGGGTCGCCAGGGGCCCTGGAGTCGGCGAGTGACGCCCTGGCAGAGCTCCTGATGGAGGTGCGCTGGTCCGGCTGACGCGGCTTGGTGCCGCCTGTCGAATGCCCAGTCGCCCGGACCCGTCCGAGTGGGCACACCGCGGTCGGGGCATAGGGACGGCCATGGACCTCGGTGCGGCGCGTGATCGACTGCAGAGTGCCTTCTGGCTGTGGCCCGCGACCGGCGTCGCCGTCGGTGCCATCGGCGGATCCGTGCTCGGCGAGCTCCCGTCCCTCCCCGACGCGCTGATCGACCGCTTCGGGTGGCCCGGCGGAGCTGACAGTGCACAGGAGACCCTCGGCGTCCTGGCCGGAGCGGTGATGACCGTGACCAGCCTCAGCTTCTCGCTCACGGTCATCTCGCTTCAGCTGGCCAGCTCGCAGTTCTCGCCCCGCCTGCTCCGTACGTTCGCCCAGGACCGCGTGGTCAGGGGGACCCTGGCCGTCTTCCTCTGCACGTTCGCCTACTGCCTGGCGGTCCTCCGGGTCATCTCCGGCAGCGACGAGGACCCGCCGGAGACGGCGATGGTCGTGGCCCTCGTCCTCGGGTTGGCCGTCATGTTCGCCCTCGTCGGCTTCGTGGCCCACATCGTCCGCATGCTTCGGGTCGACTCGATGATGGCGGGCGCGAGCAGCGAGGCAAAGCGGCTCGTCCGGGCCGCGTATCCGGCGGCCGGGGCTTCCCAGCCCATCCGGCCCCAGCCACCGGACGACGCTGCCCTCCTCAGGGCACCGGCGACCGGTGTGGTCCAGTCGGTTTCGGGGTCGGATCTCGTCGACGCGACGGCAACAGCGGACCTGCAGGTGCGGATCGACGTCGTGCCCGGCGACCACGTCGTCGAGTCCGTGCCGGTCGGCCGGGTCTGGAGCCGTCGGTCCGGTGAGGGCCCGCTCGACCTGGAACGGGTCGCAACCGCGCTTCCGGCCGCCCTGGGTGTGGGCACGGAGCGCACGGCGGCGGAGGACGTGGGCTTCGCCTTCCGCCAGCTCGCGGACATCGGGGTCAAGGCCATGTCCACCGGGGTGAACGACCCGACTACAGCTGTCAGTGCGGTGGGGCACCTCACCGGCTGCCTCTCCCTGCTGACGCAACGGGAGGTCGTAGACCGGGTACTGGTCGACGAGAACGGTGTGCCCCGTGTCGTCCTGTCGCAGCGCGACTTCGACTACTTCGTCGACCTGGCGTGCGCGGAGCTTCGGCGCAGCTCGTCGGACGAGCCCTCGGTCCTGGTCGCCCTCCTGGGCCTGTTGCGGGACGTCGCAGCGTGCTCTCGAACGGCGGGGCAGCGAGCCGCCGTGCGACATGAGGTGGAGTTGGTCGTGCGCGCCGCGCGGAGAGGGGTCGCGGACCAGGCCGACCTCGAGGCAGTCCTCGACGCCGCGTGGTCCGCGCGGGAGGCGCTCGACGGTCGGTGGGTGGTGCCCGGAGAACGCCGACCGAGGGCGGGGGAGAGCGTGTCGCCGTGAACCGGCCCCGGCCGCACAGAGATGTCGACCGGAGGGAAGGGCGCGAGCGGGCACCGGGCACGCGATGCGGATCTCCCAGGACTAACCGCGTGCTCATCGGGCACGGATGACATCCGAGCAGGTCGACGCCGAGGAGCGGAAATGGGCTGGGCGGGACGGGTTGCGGTGTCGGCGGCGGCGGCGCTCGGCGCGGTGGCGGCGCGCGACCTGACCCAGCGGCGGCACGCGCTGCTGCGCAACTTCCCGGTGATCGGGCACGCCCGCTACTGGATCGAGGCCGTCGGCCCGGAGCTGCGCCAGTACGTCGTCGCGGGGAACAACGAGGAGCGGCCGTTCAGCCGTGACCAGCGAAGGTGGGTCTACGCCTCGGCGAAGGGCGAGAACAACTACTTCGGCTTCGGGACGGACAACGACATCGAGCACACACCGGGCTACCCGGTGATCCACCACCGTACGTTCGGACGTGCCGTCCCGCCGTCGCACCCGGTCGCCGGGCAGGAGGTCTGGCTGCCCTGCGCCAAGGTCCTCGGCGCTGCTCGGGGGAGGGCCAAGGCCTTCCGCCCGGACAGCGTCGTGAACATCTCCGCCATGAGCTACGGCTCGCTCTCCGGCGTCGCGGTGGAGGCCTTGAACCGCGGGGCTGCGCTGGCCGGGTGCTTGCAGAACACCGGCGAGGGCGGCCTCTCGTCGTACCACCGGAAGGGCGGCGACCTGGTCCTCCAGATCGGCACCGCCTACTTCGGGTGCCGTGACGAGCGCGGCCGCTTCAGCCTGTCGCGGCTGAAGGACCTGGTCGATTCGGCGCCCGTCCGGGCGCTCGAGGTCAAGCTCAGCCAGGGCGCGAAGCCCGGGCTCGGGGGTCTGCTGCCGGGCCCGAAGGTCTCCGCCGAGATCGCCGCCACGAGGGGCGTCCCCGAGGGCCAGGACTGTGTCAGCCCGGCCCGGCATGCGGAGTTCGACGACACGGACAGCCTCCTCGACTGGGTGGAGCTGCTCGCGGCCGAGACGGGGCTACCGGTCGGCATCAAGTCGGCCGTCGGGGACCTCGGCTTCTGGGAGGAGCTCACCACCCTGATGGCCGAGACCGACCGGGGGGTCGACTTCGTGACGGTGGACGGGGGAGAGGGTGGGACCGGCGCCTCGCCGTTGATCTTCACCGACTCCGTGTCCCTGCCCTTCCGCCTCGCCTTCAGCCGCATCTACCCGCTCTTCGCGAGGCGGGGCCTCCACGACCGGTTGGTCTTCGTCGGTGCGGGCAAGCTGGGCCTGCCCGACAACGCGGTCGTTGCCTTCGCGCTCGGGTGCGACATGGTCAACGTCGGCCGCGAGGCGATGCTCGCGATCGGGTGTATCCAGGCCCAGAAGTGCCACACCGACACCTGCCCCACCGGCGTGGCCACACAGAACCGTTGGTTGACCCGCGGTCTCGACCCGCAGCTCAAGTCGGTCCGTACGGCGGCGTACGTGTCGACGCTGCGTCGCGACCTCTTCAAGGTGGCCGAGGCCTGCGGGGTGGAGCACCCGGCCCTGATCACGCCGGACCTGGTCGAGATGCTCGACGGCACTACCTCAGGGCGGACCCTCGCCGAGACCTACGGCTACGAACCCAACTGGGGCCTGCCGTCCGAGGACGACCGACGTCGGCTCGTGGAGCTGATGACGGCGACGGCCCCCCAGGGCGGGTCGGCGCCGGCCTCGGCGACCGCGCAGCGCTGAGCCCGACCACTACGTCCGGCGGCCCTGCTGAAGTCCCCAATGATCACGGCAGCCGCGTATGTGGGTGCGGAGCCAGGTGCATTCACCGCGACCGGCGCCCATCTGCCGCGGCACATGGGCGCTGAATCGAATCGGAGGATGACCGATCCTGATGGCGCAACGCTTGGAGGAGGGGGACCCTTGCCCCAGACGGCCGGGCGCCTTGCATGGAAGCCCGGCTCAACCCGGCACGCTGGATGGTGCCTGCCTCTGCAGCTGCCGGACCTCCTGGGTCGTGAATGCCCTCGCCGGCGATGCCCCAGTCTCCGCCCGTCACCTCCTCGACGATCACCCACGTGACCGGGCGGAGGCCAGCCCTAACCTTCGATGTCCACCTCGCTCAGCGGAGCGGGCAGGACGAAGATCAGGTTGGGCCACACCACCTCGCTGTGGACATGGCGGACCTGGTCGATCACGTCCCTGGGCCGGACCCGGTGCATCCCGGTGATCAGAAGGCTGATCAACTCCCGCCGTCAGCTCTGGCCAGGTCTCGTCGGCGGACTGGCGTCGCGACCGCTCAGACACAGGAGGTCGGCCGTGGCGGTGGCGCCCCCGTCCTGCGGCCCGAGGTCAGGTCTCCGCAGGCGGTGCCTCCGACGAGGAGACCACAGGGTGCCGGATCCCCGGGTGCGCGGCCGGGAGCGTCCGCCGCAGCGTGTGCCAGCTCAGTGCCAGCACCGCGGCGATCAGCGGCCAGCTGAGGGCGGCACGGGCCACCCCGAGGGCCACCAAGCTCCCGAGGGCCCACAGTGGGACGAAGACCGCCACCCTCAGGACGTACGAGGAGACCCACCACCAGCTGGCGCGCGTGTAGGCGCGGAGGAGGTCGGGATCGGACCGCCAACGCGGTCCCTGCCGGAGGACGGTGCCGACGACGATGCCGAGGAGCGGCCGTCGTACCGCGATCGAGAGCGTCCAGGCGACCGCGCTGGCGAGGTTGGACAACACCTGCACGGCGAAGAAGTCGACCGCGCGGCCGGTCCGCATCACGATCAGCGCGGCGACCAGGACCCCGAGCAGGCCGAGCAGACCGGCGCGGGCGGACTGGGCGCGTCGCCACCGCAGGACCGCGACGACGGTGGCCGTCGCCACGGCTGCGGCGAGGGAGGCGGCGAGAGGGGCGCGCGCCGTTACAGCCACCACGAAGACCAGCGCAGGCAAGGTGGCCTCGATCGCCCCGCGCCTGCCGCCGAGCAGGACGCGCAGGTCGTCGCTGCTGGCGTCCTCGGGCGGGTCGGCCCCGCGAGGAGCGGGTGTTGCGGACGGGACCGGGTCGGCCGTCACCTCCGCCTCCGCCGCGTCTCGGGCCGCCTGCGCCTGCCGCTCCGCACGCCGCCGCAGCCACGCCGCCACGACCGCGTCGGCGTCGAGCTTGCGGGGGACGACGAGTGGGCTCTCCTGCGGCCGTCGTAGCACGTCGCGGACCCGGGCGTTGTGGTCCGCGACCAGGTCACGGACGGCTGTCTCGGACCGGGCGTCGGTGATGCCCGCCGACAGGTCGTCGGCCTCCTTGCGGAGGGCCAGGGCAGGGGGCAGGGCCGAGAGCTTCTCCCGCCGGACGGCCTCCTTGACCCACCACATCTCGTCGTAGTGCCCGGTGACGCCGGGCAGCGGTTTGCCAGCGCCCGGGAGGTCGTCGAACTCCCCGCGCTCCTGTGCCTCACGGATCTGCCTCTCGACCCACGACTCGGGGCTGATGCCAGGCGGCTTGCGCTCGGTCACGGGTGGGCTCCTGGGGGCCGGCAGGATCACTGCGCATTCGAGCGTAACCACCCACGCCCGTACGGTGACAGTCCGGAGGTCCCCACGTCGGGTGAGGCGTCCACGGGTGCGGCGGTAGGTCCGGCGCGGCCGGGCCACCACGAGGCTGCTGGTGCCATCACCAGTCGCCGGCGCCTGGTGATGCCCCCACGAGCATGGTGAACGTGGTCATTCGGCGCCGAGTCAACCCTCCACGGCCTCGTAGGTGTTGACGCCGTCGATCCGCCGGACCGACCCCCATCCCCAGACCGCCCAGGCGACGAGCAGCAGCGCGCCCAACAGCGAGCCCACGGCGTCGGCGACGAGGTCGCCGACGGTGTCGGTGTTGCCCTCGGAGAGGTCCGAACCGAGCAGCCCGTCCGAGGTGAACTCGACGATCTCCCAGAGCCCGCCCACGGCCATGCCGAGGCAGAAGGTCACCAGGGCCATCCCGACATAGTGCCGCGCGTGCGTCTCGTCGCGCGGGTCGGGCAGCACGTCGAGCCGGGCCAGCCCGATGTACAGCACCGGCGCGAGGAGGCCCGGCAGCACGACGTGTACCACCCGGTCGAACCACTCCACGTCGTCGTACCACCCCAGCGCCTCGCCCACGGCGTGCAGGCCCAGCACGAGGACGAACCCCCAGTCGTACGGGCGGGGCAGGTTCACCCACCGGGCGAGCAGGGACAGCGCTGCGGCGAGTCCGAGGGTGACGGCCCCCCCGGCGTCACCGGCCAGCACGGCGGCGAGCGTCGCGAGGATCAGTGCGCCGCGAAGGACGTCGACGCCGTCCCGGACGACTGGCGTCCAGTCACCGAGGAGGAGTCGACGCGTGTCCACCGCCGCTCAGATCACCACCCCGTACGCCTCCGTGAAGGCTTGCTTCGCGTACGTGTTGGTGGCGTAGGCGAAGCCCTTGTCGCCCCATCCGGTGCCCCAGCTGTTGCGGACGATGAAGTTGCTCGACGTGTAGCCCACCAGTGCGACGGCGTGCCCACCACGGGCGGTGCTGGGTTTGTAGGTGGACAGCTTCCCCTGGTTCTGCGTCGCCGCGTCCCAGGTGGCGTCGACGTTCAGGCGGGTGAGGATCGGGCCGTTGCTGGCCAGCCACGAGCGCCAGGCAGCGACGTCCCGGCCGAGGTTGAAGTACGCCGCGATCTTCAGCTGCGTGGCGATCGCGTAGAAGGTGGCGACCTCGCCGGGGTAGAGCTCTCCGCTCGCGAAGGGCAGCACGGAGTTGCGCACGGCTCCCCACTTGCGGGAGATGTCGAGCGCCGCCTTGAGGGAGGTCCCGGCCGACTCGATGAAGGTCGTCGGCTGCGCGGTGAACTCGTCGGTCTCCTTGGAAGCCATCCACTGGAAGCGCGGGGAGAGCCACTCCGTGTCGCCGAGCCGACCCGCCGTGGTGAAGTGCCAGCGCAGCACAGAGTCGGCCGTCGCCCAGCCGACGCAGGAGCCCGTGGACTTCTGGTCGCCGATCTTCCACCAGCCCTCCCGCAGGTCCTTGGACGACGGGATGGCCCTGGTGGTCGCGGCCAGCAGCCCGGCCGCCTCGGCGTTGTGGTACTGCCAGTCGGTCTCCGTGTGCGGCGACTCCTCGCAGTTGAGGATCCGCACGACGCCGTCGTCGGTGACCGTGCTCGGGCCGAGGTCCTCCACCTCGGCGGCGGGCTGCGTGCTCGTGGACTCGGACTTGCTCCCGGACTTGCTCTTTCCTTTTGCCTTGGCCAAGACCCACCCCCTGCTCGGACGCGACGTCTGGGGTGGCCCGGCGGCACGGCCCGTCGCCGACGCACCCCACGAACAGGTCCGAACGTAGGGACGCGGATCACCGTGGTCAATGCCGGGCCGACCGGTGCCAGGATGGTCCGGTGGAGCACGTGCGACAGGGTGACGAACTACGCGTGACCGTCGCCGACCGACCGGGGGCCGGCTACGAGTGGACCGCCACCGAGGTGCCCGAAGGCCTCGTGCCGGTCGGCAGCGAGTGGGCCGAGCCGGTGCCGGCTGAGGTGGGCGGCACCCGCGCCCGCACCTTCCGGTTCCGCGCCGAGCAGCCGGGGACCTTCGCCCTTGTCCTCGACCTGGTCCGGCCCTGGGAGCCGCGGGAGACCACGGCGCCTGCCGATCGGCGGGTCGTCGAGGTCGTCGTCGAGCCCTCCGGCGGAGCCGCCCCGGCACGCTGAGGACGACTACCATCTGTGGAGGAACCGGGCCTCAGGCGGAGGCTGCCCCATTCCATCACCGGTGATCGACTCAGCGGGTGGGGAGGTGGGGCCGCGGCGAGCCACGGCGCCCGGCTTTCACCTGCGACGCGACCACCGGCCCTACCGCGGCCCACTCGCGGCTTGCAGCCTGGGTGCATGAGCGAGCGACGGGGCGTGCCGCCGACGACGTGGGTGCGGGAGCGCACGCACCCGGCCGCCCGCATCGACCACCTCGACTGGCTGCGCGTCCTGGCACTTCTCGGCGTCTTCGTCTTCCACACCCTCCGGCCGTTCGACACGGACTACTGGCACGTCAAGTCCGCCCAGCAGAGCGAGATGGTCACCGAGGTCCTGGTGTCGCTGGCGTCCTGGGGCCTGTCGTTCTTCTTCCTGGTCTCGGGGGCGGCCACGTATCTGGCGCTCCGGTGGCGGACGCCCGGAGAGTACGTCCGCGAACGGATGCTGCGCCTCGCCATCCCGCTCCTCGTCGGTTGGACCCTGCTCGGACCGCCCCAGCTCTGGCTGGAGGTCCACCACCACGAGACGTCGGACGACTCGCTGCCCGAGGTGGCGCGGGCCTTCTTCAGCGACCCCTTCGGTGAGCCACCCATCCTCCTCGACCACACGTACGCGTTGTGGTTCGTGGTCTACCTACTGGAGTTCAGCCTCCTGGGACTGCCGCTCTTCGCGTGGTTGCGCGGTCCGGGAGGGGCTCGGCTGCTGGCGTGGCTCGGCACCCTGGCGGAGCGTCGCGGGGGAGTGGTCGTGCTCTTCGTCCCGATCGCTGCGGTGACGGTGCCGCTGGCCGGCGACCTCTTCGATGAGGAGCACGGCTGGGGGCAGTGGATCTACTTCTTCGCCTTCTTCGTGCTCGGCCACGTCGTCATGTCCGAGCCACGGCTGGTGGAGGGCGTTCGTCGGGACGTGGTGCCCGCCCTCGCGCTGGCCGTCGGTGGTCTGGTCGGCGTCTTCGCCCTCGACGCCCCCGGGTTCTTCGAGACCTGGGACGGCGACGTCCGCGATCCGCGGGCGATCACCCTCCTCGTCCTCATCGCGGCCCAGGCCTGGGGCTGGGTCCTGGCCCTGTGGGGGATGGGCATGCGGCTGCCGGCCTTCCGACGACCGCTGCCGCGGGACGTCGGCGATGCCGCCATGCCGTTCTTCGTGCTGCACCAGCCCGTGATCCTCGCCGTGGCATTCGTCGTGGTCGCGTGGAGCCTCGCAGCCCCTGTGCAGTGGCTGCTCATCGCGGTCCCGTCGTTCGTCCTCGCCGCGGCGCTCGCCTGGGCCGCGAGCCGGACACCCGGCGTACGGCGGCTGCTCGGCGTCAAGCCGCGCGCCGCGCCCGGCTGAGCCATGGGAGCGTCGGCACTGCCTCGCTACGGTCGTCCTCCGGACGGCGATCCACGCTCCGGGCTCGACCGGCTTCGCCTGGCCGCCGACACCGGTGAGCTCGACGAGATCTGCGGGCGGATCGGGCCGACGGGAACAGCGATCTTCTGCCGGGAGGTCCAGGGGGTGTGGACGGGCCTGCTCGCCGGCTGTGTCCGCGCGTCGCTCGACGACGCGGTGGTCCGGGACGTCTCCCGGCCTAGCGGCCGGCAGCACGTGGACGCAGGCCGATGGTTGCGGGCGCCCGACCCACCGCGCGGAAGGTGCCGCGGGGGACGACGTCGTGGAGGAAGTCGTAGCGCTGCGTCAACTCGTGCTCGCCTGCACCGAGGCCCGTCCACCAGGTAGCCACGTCGGCCCAGCCCGGCGCGGAGAGCGACCCCCCGAAGTGGCGGACCGACAGGCCGGCGCACAGGGCCGCGAAGTGCAGGCGGGTCTCAAGGTCCCAGCCGGCGAGGGTGCCGGTGACGAACGCAGCCGTGAACACGTCGCCCGCGCCGGTGGGGTCGAGGCTCTCGACCTGCAGGGCGGGGACCCGCGCCACCTCCCCGCTGGTGCTGTCGAGGCCGATGGCGCCGTCCGCACCCAGGGTCACCACGGCGACGGGCACCACGCGGCCGAGGGCGGCAAGGGCCTCTTCCGGGCTCGTGGTGCGGGTGTAGGCCATCGCCTCGAGTGCGTTGGGGAGGAAGGCGTCGACGCCCTCGAGCCGACGGAGCGTAGCCTCCGACCACACCCCGGAGGGATCCCACCCCACGTCGGCGAAGACCAGGGCACCGGCGCTTCGTGCGCGCGACGGCCACTCCTCGGGCTGCTCGCCGATCGAGGTGACGACGGCCCGGCAAGGCCGAGGGGTGCCGATGAAGTCGTCCGGAGCGATCGGCCAGGGGTGACCGTGCGTGACGAGGGCACGATCCCGCTCGTACGCCATGGAGACGGTCACGGGGGAGTGCCAGCCCGGGATCCGGCGAGACGGGGAGAGGTCGATGCCTTCCTGCTCCTCCAGCAGCTGCCAGCAGAAGTCCCCGTAGACGTCGGCGCCGAACGGGGAGGCGAGGGCCGTCCGGAGGCCGAGACGGCTCAGCGAGACGGCGATGTTGGCGGAGCCACCTGGGCACGAGCCCATGCCCTCGGCCCAGACCTCCTGCCCGACGCGGGGCGGCGTGGGCAGTCCGGTGAAGATGACGTCGAGGAAGACCCGGCCGGCGCAGAAGACGTCGATCTCCGGCGAGCGTCGGTCACGGGAACGGGCCAGTGGGTCGACGCCGAGTGATCGGTCCTCCGCGTCGTGGTCCAGGGGTGGCTGGCCGACGGCGTCGGGGTGGGGTGACACGCAGACGCCCTCCTCCCGCCCCCGTCTGGTCGCTCGTGAAGATAGGTCGGTGGCACCGGCCTGTCGAGGGCCGGAGGTCGGTGCCTCCGTACAACGTCCCAGCGGAAGTGGTGGTCTGAGCATGAGGCTGGCCGTCGTCGGTGGGGGTGGCTTCCGGGTGCCCCTCGTGTTCGAGGCACTGCTCGGGGAGTCCGCGGCCCTCGGCGTCCGAGAGGTGGTCCTCCACGACGTGGACCGCAGCCGACTCGCCGTGGTGAACACCGTCCTCGGGCAGATGCGGTCCGCCGCGGTCGACCCGCCGGCGGTCGCGGTCACCACCGACCTGGACGAGGCCCTGGACGGGGTCGACGTCGTCTTCTCGGCGATCCGCGTCGGTGGCCTCGCCGGTCGCGCCGCCGACGAACGCGTCGCCCACGACCTGGGTCTGCTGGGGCAGGAGACGACCGGGCCCGGAGGAGTCGCGTACGGCCTCCGGACCGTCCCGGTCGTCCACCGCCTGGCCGACCGGGTGGCGTCCGTCGCACCCGACGCCTGGGTCCTCAACTTCACGAACCCGGCCGGGCTGGTGACGGAGGTGATGTCACGCGTCCTTGGCGACCGCGTCATCGGCATCTGCGACTCCCCGACCGCCCTCTGCCGCCGGGTGGCCCGGGCAGTGGGGGTCGACCCCTCGGCCGTGTGGTTCGACTACGTCGGCCTCAACCATCTCGGCTGGCTACGGCGTGCCCTGGTCCGCGGCCACGACGAGCTCCCTGCACTGCTCGGTGACGACGACCGCCTCCGTTCGTTCGAGGAGGGGCGGCTCTTCGACGGCCAATGGCTGCGCGCGCTCCGCGCCGTACCGAACGAGTACCTCTGGTACTGGTACTCGCGTCCACAGGCGGTGCGGGCATCGCGAGCTGTGGCGCGGGGTGCCCAGCTCCGCGAGCAGCAGGAACACTTCTACGACACCGTGGCCAGTGACCCGTCCTGTGCGCTGGCCGAGTGGCGGCGGGTGCGGCGGGAACGCGATGCGTCCTACCTGTCCGAGGCCCGGCTCCCGAGGACGGGGACGGTGCGGGACGACGCGGACGTCGAGGGTGGCGGTTACGAACGCGTGGCGATCGACGTGCTGCGGGCCATCACCCGGAGCGAGCGCTCGGTGCACATCCTCGGTGTGCGTAATCGAGGGGTGGTCGGAGCCCTCGACGACGACGCTGTCGTGGAGGTCCCGTGCCTCGTGGACGCCAACGGTGCCCATCCCGTTGCCGTCGAGCCGCCCGATCCGCATCAGCTCGCCCTGATGCAGGCGATCCGGGCCGTGGAGCACGAGATCGTCGCGGCGGCGTCGGGACGCTCTTGGGAGCGGGCGTTGAGAGCGTTCGCCCTGCACCCGCTGGTCGACTCGGTCGCCCGGGCCAGGGCTCTGCTGGACGCCTACGTGGCGGCCGACCCGATGCTCGCCCAGCTGCTGCGCTGAAGCGCGGGGTTCGGATCATGCCCCGCACAGTCGACCCTTGAAGTACTTGTGACGAGATGCGAGTTCCGCAGGTCGCCCGGCCAGATGATCATACGGAACCCGTAGCTCGGCGGGACCGCTCGACCGGACAACGCTGCCTCGCGGGCCGTGCTCCCGGAGCGGCCGGCTGCTCAGGCCCGCCAGGTCCGGGTCACGGCGTCCTCGACCCAGCCGAAGCCGACGCGCTCCTGCTCGAGCCGCACGGTGGGGCCCAGCGTGCCCTCGACCAGGTCGCGGTAGAGGGCGGTCTCGTCGGCAGCGAGCCGGTCGAGCAGGGCGTTGACGGGCTTGGGCTCCCGCACCCACTGTGTCTCGTGGGCCAGCAGGGTGCGCCGGTCCATCAGCAGGGACCGGGTGTGCGGCCAGGCGTGCCGGAGCTGGTCGAGGATGGCGAAGCCGTGGGTGTCCAGGTCTCCCCAGTAGTGCAGCTCCATGTCGCTCAGCCACGGGAGCTGGGCCAGCCGGGAGACCCCGTAGCCGCCACCCAGCACCACGACGGCGTCGTCGACGGGTGGGAAGGCGAGGTAGGTCATCTCGTTCTCGACCACGTAGACCCGCGACACCACGGGCGCATGGGCTGCCAGCTCGTCGATCCGGCCGGTGAGCTCGCTGAGCCCGGGCGGCCATCGTTCGTCGCCGAGGAACCTGAACCGTACGGACGGGGTTGGACCCCGGAAACCGTATCGCGCGGCCAGGTCGGTGCGCGGCCGGCTTCGGTCCACCCGCTCGGCGGGTAGCAGACGGTCCAGCAGGTCGGCCAGGACGCCGCGG
Source organism: Jiangellales bacterium (assembly GCA_035761805.1). Taxonomy (GTDB): domain Bacteria; phylum Actinomycetota; class Actinomycetes; order Jiangellales; family Jiangellaceae; genus DASTQL01. Next base: position 15,453 of record DASTQL010000114.1, read on the forward strand.
TGTGCCTCGACGTACTTCGTGTCCACCCCGGCCACGTCGATCTGCCGCAGGTAGGCACCCGTCCCCGCTCGGTCGGCCAGCCAGCGTGCCGCTGGCAGGAGGCGCGCCCACTCTGCCGACAGCTCCAGGGCTCGCATCGGACGCTCGAGCATCCAGTCGGCCACTCGCGGCTCGCGCACTCGGGCAGCGTCGAGCAGCGACAGGTAGCGCTCCGCCTCGTCGCCCACTCCGAGCAGTGTCCAGACGCAGTCGTAGGCGTCGAGCCAGGCGCGGGCCGGCAGCCGGTTGGCTCCGATGGCCCGGCCACCGACCGCGCGGTACTCCAGCCGGTACGCGCTGCGCCCCCCGCGCCGGCAGCCGCGCTCCAGCCGGGCCACCCAGTCCCGCACGTCGTCGAGGCGTTCGGCCACCTCGGTCGGCTGAGGCCCGTGCAGGGCAACCGACCGCGGCTGCCACGGCTCCCCCCTCCCGTACGAGGAGAGCAGTGAGCCGTCGGTCCACGAGCGCCGCAGCCGAGAGGCGACGTCGTCCGGCGTGGTCCAGGCCCGGGCCGGGCGTGCGGGTCCGGGCACGGGTCAGGCCCCGGCGGCAGCGACCTGGGCGCGGCGCTCGCGGTACTCCTCGATGGTGAGGTTGTGCAGCCGGGAGTGGTCGCCGCTGCGGTTGTCGACGAAGCCGACCCCCGCGACGTACGGCTCGATGACGTGGACCTTCTGCAGCGGCGTGACGATGAGCAGCTGCAGTCCTAGCCTCCGGAAGAGCTGGAGGGCGAAGCGAGTGGACTGGTCGGAGCCGCGACCGAAGGCCTCGTCGATGACCGCGAAGCGGAACGTCTTGGAGCGCCGGGCGCCCCACTCGAGCTTGAACTGGTAGGCGAGCGAGGCGGCCAGAATGGTGTAGGCGAGCTTCTCCTTCTGGCCGCCGGACTTGCCGTCGGAGTCGGTGTAGTTCTCGTACTCGTCGTCGCCCTCCCGCCACCGCTCCGAGGCGGCGAAGACGAACCAGTTGCGGACGTCGGTGACCCGGCGGGTCCAGGCGCGGTCGGCGTCGGTCTGGCCCTCGCGGCCGCGGAAGCGCTCGATGATCCGCTTGACGAGGAGGAAGCGCTGCTCGGAGTACTGGTCGGCGTCGGCGCCGACCGCGTGGTCGGTGCAGGCCCGCAGCTCGGAGACGAAGTCGCGGATCTCCACGTTGGGCGTGCGGCCGGCCTCGAGCCGGATGTAGCGGCCGGGGTTGTAGTCGATGTCTGCCAGTGAGCCGTTGATCGTGGTGACTCGGTCGCTGATGGAGCGGGCCTCGCGCTGCAGCTGGGCATGGAAGCCGGCGATGTCGCGGATGGTGTTGGTGTTGAGCTGGGTCTTGAAGTCGGCCTGGAACCGGGGGAGGTCGTCGTCGACGAGCCGGGCGTGCAGCTCGCGGTAGGCGCCGGCCGACTCGACGGTGTCGTCCATCTCCTGGGTCTCGACCGGGTAGTCGGCGCTGAACTTGCTCATTGCCGAGCCGATCCGGCCGGTCAGTCGGCGCTGCTGGTCGGCGGCCGCCTCACTGCGGGCGGTGAGGGCGGCGTGCAACCTGCGCTCGTGGTCGTCGTCGGCTCGGGCGCCCGGGCCGGCCTCCGGGCTCTGGTCGCCGACCAGCTCGGCCAGCCGCGCGGCCAGGGACGGGAACGAGCTACGCAGCT
>DASTQL010000115.1:0-8647 GCA_035761805.1 Jiangellales bacterium
ACGTCCCGAAGCACCAGAAGACGCCCTCGGGATCGCGGACGACGAAGTCCCGGGAGCCGTAGTCCTCGTCGCGGGGCTCGCGGACCACCGTCGCTCCGGCCGCCGCGGCCCGGGCGAAGAGCCGGTCCGGATCCGACACGACAACATAGACGGAGCCGGTCCCCGGCGGGAGCCCGTCCAGGACGCCACCCTCCCGGGCGCTGCCGAGCATCACGCCGCCGCCCTCGGGCCAGCGCACCTCGGCGTGCTGGACGGGTTCGTCGCCCTCCGGGGGGTCCAGGGCTGTGACCTCGAAGCCGAACGCGTCGACCAGGAAGCGGATGGCCGCCCGGGCGTCGCGGTAGACGAGAGTGGGCCACACGGTCGTGCGCGGGGGGGTACGGGTGGTGGAGCCGGTGTCGGTCATGCACCCAGCCTGCCCCGCGCGCTGCCCGATGTCTTGGACGGATGGGAACTGCCGATCCGCCGGTGGACGGCCGGAGCCCGCGGTCCTCACGTGGCCGACCCGACCTCCTGGGGCTCCTGGACCGAGGGGAACTCCTCGCCCGCCAGCCACGCCGAGGGGCTGCACCCGGCAAGCGCGGCCCATTCCCGGCACAGGTGCGCCTGGTCGTAGAAGCCGCAGTCCGCCGCTACGTCGCCCAGCCGGGGTCGACCGGGACCGGCGATCATCCAGCGCGAGCGCTCGAAACGCACGACCCGGGCGGCCTCCTTGGGCGTGATCCCGTACTCGCGCAGGAACCGCGACCCCAGGTGTCGGCGGCTCCACCCCACCTCCCGGGCCAGGTCGTCGACCCGCACCGCTCCGCCGCTCGCGACGAGCACCGTCCAGGCACGTTCGAGCTCGGGGGACGCTGGCGGCAGACGGTCGAGCAACCGGAGGAGGACGTCGTCCAGCACCCCGAATCGTGCGTCCCACGCGGGGCAGGCAGCCAGCCGCTCGGCCACCTCGGTGGCGGACGGGCCGAGCAGGACGTCCAGCCCGACCACCGAGGCGCCCAGCTCCCCGGCCGGCAAGCCGAGCACCGCCCGCGCGCCCGCGGGGGTCAGGTCCAGCTGCACCCCGTGCTCTCGGCCGTCGTGGGCCAGCACGGCGCGCCGCGTGGTGAGGCCGCTGGCGAACAGCTGGAAGGCGCCCGGTGCCTGACCGGGCTCCGGCATCGCCGTGATCCGCGTCGGGTCGCCCAGGCTGAGGACGACGGTCAGATGCCGGGAGGGCAGCCCGAGGTGGGTCCCGGGGGCGAAGCCCTCCAGCCGGTACCCGACGTAGCGCCGGACATGGCGACGCAGCGGAGTGGCAGGCCGGACGACCTGCCACTCCACCACCGGGGCTACCTGCACCGCCCCAGGCTAGGACGGGCGGGTCAGCTCTTGCGGATCTCGATCCGCCGGGGCTCGGCCTTGGGCTCCTCGCCCAGGCCCACCCGGACGGTGAGGATGCCCTCCGCGTACGTCGCCGTGACGTCGTCCTCTTTGGCGGTCGGCGGCAGTGAGATGGCGCGATGGAAGGAGCCGTAGCGGAACTCCGAGCGGCCGCCCTCCTTGTGCTCCTCCTTGCGCTCGGCCCGGATCTCGAGGACGCCGTCCTCGACCGTCACCTCGACGTCCTTCTCCGGGTCGATGCCCGGGAGCTCGGCGCGCACCACGTACGCGCCCTCCTCGACGAAGTCCTCGACGCGGATCGCGGTGCCCGGCCACTGAGCCTGCCCACGGAACATGGGCATGCCTCGCTCGAACCAGTCGAGCAGCTCGGGCCAGCCGCCCTCGCGACGCCTCGCGACCTCGGCCATGTCGTCCTCCTCTCGCGGTCGGGCGGCCCGACGGTCGGTCCACCCCCGGCCGCCGGGCCGTCTGCGGGCCCCCCACGCCCTCCCAGGATGCCTCCGCCGGCTCCCGTACGGGAGGGTCGTTGGGCCCCACCGGCCGCCCGGTACGGTGCGGCGCGTGAGCACGGACTCCACCCGGCGCGCCGCGCAGACGCCCGACCAGGAGCAGCCTTGGGCCGAGCTGGGCCTCCGGGAGGACGAGTACGGGCGCATCCGCGGCGTCCTCGGCCGTCGCCCGACCAGCTGCGAGCTGGCCATGTATTCCGTCATGTGGTCGGAGCACTGCTCGTACAAGTCGTCGAAGGTCCACCTGCGCCAGTTCGGCGAGAAGACCACGGACGAGATGCGCCGCCACCTGATGGTCGGCATCGGGGAGAACGCCGGCGTCGTCGACGTCGGCCAGGGCTACGCGGTGACCTTCAAGGTCGAGTCGCACAACCACCCCAGCTACGTCGAGCCGTACCAGGGTGCGGCGACCGGGGTCGGCGGCATCGTGCGCGACATCCTGTCCATGGGGGCGCGCCCGGTGGCCGTGATGGACCCGTTGCGCTTCGGCCCGCTCGACGCGCCCGACACCGCGCGCGTGCTGCCCGGCGTGGTGGCTGGGATCGGGGGCTACGGCAACTGCCTGGGCCTGCCGAACGTCGGCGGCGAGGTCGTCTTCGACGAGACGTACGCCGGCAACCCGCTGGTCAACGCGTTGTGTGTCGGCGTCATGCGGCACGAGCAGATCCACCTCGCCAGGGCGACCGGGGTGGGGAACCAGGTGATCCTGTACGGGGCGAGGACCGGTGGCGACGGGATCGGCGGGGTCTCGGTGCTGGCGTCCGAGACCTTCGAGAAGGACGGGCCGGCTGTGCCTTCTTCCAGACGCCCGAGCGTGCAGGTCGGCGACCCGTTCATGGAGAAGCTGCTCGTCGAGTGCACGCTCGAGCTCTTCGCCGAGGACCTCGTCGTCGGTATCCAGGACCTCGGCGGGGCCGGGCTGTCGTGCGCCACGTCCGAGCTGGCCGGCGCCGGCGAGGGTGGCATGCACGTCGTCCTCGACCGGGTGCCGCTGCGTGACCAGAGCCTCGCTCCCGAGGAGATCCTCATGAGCGAGTCGCAGGAGCGCATGATGGCCGTGGTCGAGCCGGCCAGGGTCCAGCGCTTCCTCGAGATCTGCGGGAAGTGGGACGTCGACGCCGCCGTCATCGGCGAGGTCACCGGCACCGGCCGTCTCACCATCGAGTGGCGGGGCGAGACCGTCGTCGACGTGCCCCCGCGCAGCGTGGCGCACGAGGGGCCGGTGTATCACCGCCCGTACGAGCGGCCGGCCGCGCAGGACGCCCTGCAGGCCGACGAGCCGACGGCGTCGCGGCTGCCGCGACCGACCACCGGCGACGAGCTCCGCGAGGCCCTGGTGCAGCTCGTCGCGTCACCCAACCTCGCCGACAAGTCCTGGGTCACCGACCAGTACGACCGCTACGTCATGGGCAACACCGTCCTCGCCCAGCCAGAAGACTCCGGGGTGCTCCGGATCGACGAGGACACCGGGCTGGGCGTGGCCGTGTCGACCGACTGCAACGGCCGCTTCGCGCGCCTGGACCCGTACGAGGGGGCCCGGCTGGCCCTCGCCGAGGCGTACCGCAACGTGGCAGTCGTCGGGGCGCGCCCGGTCGCGGTGACCAACTGCCTGAACTTCGGGTCGCCGGAGAACCCGGGTGTGATGTGGCAGTTCGCCGAGGCGGTGCGCGGCCTCGCCGATGCCTGCCAGGAGCTCGGCGTCCCGGTCACCGGCGGCAACGTCAGCTTCTACAACCAGACCGGCGACGTGGCGATCCTGCCGACCCCGGTCGTGGGCGTGCTCGGCGTGCTGGACGACGTCTCCCGCCGTACGCCGAAGGGATTCCGCACACCGGGGCAGGTCGTCTACCTGCTGGGGGAGACCCGCGACGAGCTCGGCGGGTCCGAGTGGGCGCACGTGGTCCACGGGCACCTCGGGGGGCGTCCGCCCGCGGCCGACCTCGCCCGGGAGCGGCAGCTCGCCGACGTCCTGGTCAACGCATCCCGGGACGGCCTGCTCGACGCCGCCCACGACGTCTCGGACGGCGGAGTCGCGCAGGCGCTCGTCGAGTGCTGCCTGCGGTACGGGATGGGGGCGCGGGTCTGGGTCCCCGACGGGCTCGACCCCTTCGTGTTCCTCTTCGCCGAGTCCGCCGGCCGGGCGGTCGTCGCGGTGCCGCGGTCGGAAGAGGTGCGGTTCACCGACATGTGCACCGCTCGCCGCTTTCCTCACGTACGGATCGGGGTGCTGGACGACGGCGCAGGCGTCCCGTCGCTGGACGTCCAGGAGCTCTTCGACGTCGGGCTGGACGAGCTGCGGGCTGCGCACACCGCGACGCTGCCGGCGGCGCTGAGCGCCCTCGCCTGACCCGTCCTGGCTGCGCACCCGAGCGCTGACACGGTCGCCCCATTGATCACGGCAGCCGCGTAAATAGCGCTGCGCCGCGGTGTATTCACCTGGCGCGGCACCCACGTACGCGGCTGCCGTGATCAGTGGGCCCCGCGTCATGGGCCCGAGCGAGCCTCGGTGCCGGCGCGGTCGAGCACGGCACCCTCCAGCAGGGCCGCCACCCCCTCCGCGTACGAGGCAGGATCGACGTCACCGAGCAGCACACGCTGGAGGATGTAACCCGGCACCAGCCCGAAGAGGACCTTGGCAACCGCCTCGGGGTCGGTGCCGGCCGGGAGGCGCCCGAGCTCGGTCGCCCGGATCGCGTAAGCGACGAAGACCTCCCGGATGCGCCGGTACGCCCGGGCGGCGAGGTCGTGCATCTCCTCGTCGACCATCGCCTCGCCCCAGACCTGGATGGCCAGGCGGGCTGGCGGTGACTCACCGCCGAGTGCCGTGGTTGCCACGGTGGTGATCTCCCTCACCAGCTCGACGACTCCCGGGAGCGGGTCGCGCGCTACGACGGCGCCCGCGCGGCCGGTCACCTCCTCGAGGACGTCGTCGGCGATCGCCGCGACCAGCTGGGCCTTGCTGGGGAAGTAGCGGTAGACGGCTCCCGCCGACAGGCCCGATTCCCGGAAGACGTCCTGCATCGTCGTCTGGTGGAAGCCCGCCCGGGCGAGGCACCGGCGCCCGGCGGCCACGATCTGGCGGCGCCGGGCGGCGAGGTGCTCGTCGCTGACCCTGGGCACGGTGTGAACAATAAACCGGACGTCCGTTCTTGACAACAGCACGGACTCGGGGCACGCTAACGGGAAGTAAAGCGAACGGCCATCCGTTTTAGGAGTCACCGTGTCCACCTCCTCCGCAGCCCACACCGACCCGGGCCGCCGTCCCACCCCGCCGGCGAACGGCCACGACGCGTCGTCCTCGGGCGGTCACCACTCCGGGTCCAGCCACGGCCACCACGATCCGCCCCCGGTCGCGCGAGCCACTGTGGTGGCCACCGCCATCGTCGCGCTGCAGGCCGTCCTGCTGCTCGCCTTCGCCTGGCCCGCTCTCGAGACGGCGCCTCGCGACGTGCCCATGGTCGTCGCCGGCCCGGCCGCTGCCGCCGACCAGGTCGTGGCCTCCCTCGAGTCCGCCCAGCCGGGCGCCTTCGAGGTCACGCGCGTCGACGACGCTGCGGCGGCCGAGCAGGCGCTCCGTGACCGAAGTGCCTATGGCGCTGTGGTGCTCGGGCCCGACGGGCCGACCATGTTGGTGGCCGGGGCCGCGAGTCCCGCCGTCGCCCAGCTGCTCACGACCGTTGCTCAGCAGCAGGCGGCGGCGGAGGGCGGGACCGCCGAGGTGGTCGACGTCGTCCCGGCCGACCCCGACGACCCTCGCGGCGTCGCGCTCACGGCCGGGTTGCTCCCGATCGTCATGACCAGCATCGCCGCGGGAGCCGTCCTGGCCCTCGTGGTCCGTCGCCGCGGGGCGGTGGTCGTGGGGCTGCTGACGTACTCGGCCCTCGCCGGGCTCGCCGTGGCGGCGATCCTGCAGCTGTGGTTCGACGCGCTGCCGGGGAGCTACCTCGTCAACGCCGGGGTGGTTGCCCTGCTCGCGCTCGCGATGAGCGCCGCTGTCGCTGGTGCCACCGCAGTGGCGGGCAGGGTCGGCCTGGTCGCCACCGCCGCGACGATCTTCCTGCTCGGCAACCCGCTGAGCGGTCTGGCGAGCGCGCCGGAGATGCTGCCGCAGCCCTGGGGAGCCCTCGGCCAGCTGTTGCCCCCGGGCGCCGGTGGGTCCCTGCTCCGATCGGTCGCGTGGTTCGACGGTGCCGCGGCCGCCCTGCCCGCGTGGGTCCTGGCCACCTGGGCCCTGGCCGGCCTGCTGCTCGTCGTCGTGGCCCCCTCCCGTACGGGAGAACTGACGGCAGGCGGCCAGGAGGTCGAGGACCGGGAACCGGCCCGCGCCTGACCGTGCTGCTTGCCGCCGAGCGTCCCGGGGAGGGACGCTCGGCGGCATGGACGACCGCGACATCCTGCACCGCATCGCCGGCCTGGTCGACGAGGAGCACGAGCTCCGCGAGCGCCACGTCGGCGTGGGCTTGCACGACCACGACCGAGCCCGGCTGGCGGAGCTGGAGCGCCAGCTCGACCAGTGCTGGGACCTGTTGCGTCAGCGCAGGGCGAGGCGGGAGTTCGGCGAGGACCCGGACGCCGCGTCGCCCCGGCCGGCGGACGAGGTGGACGACTATCGGCAGTAGGCGTCGCGGGGCGCTCGCTACTGGTAGGACACCCACCAGGGCTTGGGCTCCACGGCGAAGGTCTCCTCCGGGGAGAAGGTCGGGGTGTCCTCGTCGTAGAAGTTCTTCCAGCCGAAGAAGAGGCCCTCCGGCGGGTCCTGCTTGAGCGCATCCCAGGTGGCGAACTTGTCACCGGGGGCGCCGTCGCCGTCCATCTGCACGAGGTAGGCGAGCTCGTCGCGGGTGGCGTCCAGCGTCTCGCGCTCCGTGATCATCGACATGCGGAACTGGTGCAGCAGCAGCATCTTCTGCGGTAGCCGCTCCTCGCGGACGATGCCGGCGAGCCAGTCGGCGACCTCCTCGATCTCGGCCGCGTCCACCCGGCCGATCTGACGCAGGTGCACCTGGTTCGGCCCGAGCCGCCACTCGGGGTCGAGCGCCAGACCGACGTGCGGAAGGCGCAGCAGCTCCTCGTACAGCCGCGCCTGTGTCAGGAAGTCGGTGCGTCCCGGCTGGAGGTCCAGGACGACGTAGACACCGGCCTCCGCGGCGGCGTCCACGTGCGGCCGCAGTGTCTCGATCTCCGCCTCGTTGGAGTAGTCGCCGTCGGTGCCCGGGAACGACGAGGCGACCGTCGCGATGATCTCGAAGGCCGGCAGGACGGGCTCGTCGCTGAAGGGCTCGTACTCCGACGCGAGCTGCTGGGCGCGTTCGACGGACTCCTCCGGCCCCTGCTCGCCCAGGACCCCGAGGCTGCTGGTGCCGGGGTGGCCGTAGAGCGCCACCAGCCGACGCCCCGGGAACAGCACCTGACCGCCCCCGGGCAGCTCCACCCCTGTCGCGGCGACCTGCGTGCGCCACCACAGCCGTTCCAGGTCACCGAACTCCTCGCCGACAGCGACCACGTGCTCGACCGGCTCCGCGGCGATCGCCTGCACGACCGCGCTGTCCGCCCGCGGATCCGGCGTCCCTGACTCGGTGACCCGGGCACCGGCCGCCTCGGCCGTCGCCCGGGCGGGTGCGAGTGCCGGGTCGGTTCCGGTGAGGACCACCACCTGGGGGAGGGGGTCCGGCGGCTGTACCTCGGGCGCTGCGTCCGGGTCCGTCGACGCGACGACCTCGACGTCGCCGAGCGAGGCGTCGTCCACCGTCCCGTACGTCACGACGGTGGTGACCCCCAGCCGGCCGAGCTCGTCGGTGACCGTGCCGGCATCGCCCGTACCGGAGGGGAGCAGGAGCACGGGGGCGGGGAGGTCGGCGGCGGCGGTCGCGGCGGCTGCGGCCGCCGTCTGGTCACCGGAGGGCGCCACGAGCACGACCGGGGCCTCCTGCCAGAGGATCCGGGTGACACCGAGCGTCGCTTCGGCCGGATCAGCGGCGGGGACGACGGTCGCCGTCTCGGCAGGGGGCGCGGTCACGGCGCGGGGCGGCTGCGCCGGCTGCTCCGCCCCGGCGTCACCGCCCAGGTCGCCGAGGGGGGTCTCGATCGCTGCGCACGCCGACAACAGGAGCGCGAGCGCTACCACCAGCGCGGTGGTTCGGCGCGTCATGTCGTCCCATCGGTCGGCATCCGGTCCCGGACGAGGGTACGGGACCCGGTACGCGCGGAGTGTCGCGTTTCGCGGGGTGGGCAACGCGTCGGCCGGCCGAGCCACCGAAGCACGCAGACGTGCGCACGAGGGGGAGGGACCGCTCCGGCGCGACACCTGCCTCGCCCGGGCGGGGGCGGCCCGGTACGTGTCGTCCGGGGTGGCTGACAGGATCGGGGCATGGCAGCGCGCCGCACGGGACCGGCGACGGCCCGTGCCGCCTACGAGGCCGCGCACGTGGGCGTGCGCGCCTACCTGGCGGATCTGCCCGCCGAGGTCTGGGGTCGTCCGAGTGTGCTGGCCGGCTGGACGGTCTCCGACCTGGGGGCCCATCTGGTGCTGGTGGCGGACTCGCTCACCGCCCTCGCTCCTGCGCCAGGGTCGACCCGGCCGCTCAGGCTCGAGGCGTACATGGCGACCTACCCGGCAGCGGCCGCGGTGCTTGCCGAGCGCACCCGGGCCGCGGCGGGGGGACCGGACCGCTCGCCGGCTCACTTGCTCGACGCCCTGGACGAGCGGTTCGCCGAGGCGGTGCGTGTGCTCGACGGGCTCGGGCCCGGTGACCCGG